>CAUDZT010000001.1 GCA_958453935.1 uncultured Collinsella sp.
AGCGTCCTAGTGTTCGCTTCTAATAAAGAAGGCCAAGATTCGGGACGCAGTTCAAATGGTGCCTGTCCCCTTTGCGGTGGTTTTAGGCGATGATGGGGGCGATGGCGCGGATGCAGGCGTCGGCTGCCGTGAAAGTGGTGCTGTCGTCGCTGACGATAAAGATGATTTTGCCCTTGACGCCAAAGTCGCCGATCTCGCTAAAGAGCACGTACGGCTCCTTGTCAAAGCCAGAGATGGGAAGCACCGCGGCCTTGGTGGCGTCGGTAAGCTCATCTGCCAGCGCGTCCAGTGAAGCCCACTTGGACGTGTCCTTTACGGCAACGGGCACGGCAACGCGCCCAAAGGGCATGAGGTGCACGAGCGTGTTCTTGGAGATATTTGAGTTGGGGACGATGATGGTCTGCCCGCAGGCGTCCTCGATGGTCGTATGGCGCCAGGTGATATCTTGGACCACGCCCGTCACGCCGCCGACCTCGATATTGTCGCCGGGTTTGATGATGCCCATAAAGGTCACCTGCATGCCACCGATAAGGTTTGACAGCGTGTCCTGAAAGCCGAGCGAGATGGCGATGCCGCCGACGCCAAGAGCGGCGACGAGGGCGTTTGCATTAATGCCAAAGCAGTTGTCGAGGATAAAGCTGCCGCCGATCGTCCATATGACGGCGCGCGCGATGTTGATGAAGATGCTGGATGAAGGGAGTGGGTTATCGTCGCGGTTAAGCAGGTGGTGCAGGGTCTTGGACGCGACCTTGGCGGCAACGGCGGTGCCGATGGCCAAGATACCTGCCCAGATGATGTTGTGGACCCATCGTTGTGCAAAGAAATGAAGAATCGGCTCAAACAATTCCATGTAGGGAAACCTCCTAATGATCGTCCAACCATGATACCCATCAAGAAGCCCGTTCGATCACATCGGACGCGCCGATAACTTGAGATAGGGTGGCCGCGGTGACGTAAGCTGGGGCGCCGGCGAGCACGCCGGCAAGGAGTGCGGCGGTCAGGCAAGACGGGGAAGAGGTCTTCTCATGGCAGTTTCCTTAGTTCTTAACCAGTGGTCCCTGCTGATGCTGGATTATCGACATAATATGCGAAAACCGCCGCAAAGGTGTCTGTCCCTTTGCGGCGGTTTTAACGTTTGCGCAGGTAAAACCTACCAAAATAAATCTGTCTCTTTTTGGCAGGTTTTAGCTCAGCAGCATGCGGTCGTTGGCGAGCTCGCCGCCCGAGACCTCCTCGAACTTCTGCAGCAGGTCGGCCACGGTGAGCGACTTCTTTTCGTCGCCTGCCACGTCGTAGATCACGTGGCCCTCGTGCATCATGATCAGGCGGTTGCCCAGACGGATGGCGTCATTCATGTTGTGCGTGACCATGAGCGTGGTCAGGTGGTTCTCGTCGACAATCTCCTCGGTCAGATTGAGCACCTTAGAGGCCGTCTTGGGGTCGAGGGCCGCGGTGTGCTCGTCGAGCAGCAGCAGGCGCGGCTTGGTGAGCGTGGCCATCAGCAGGGTGAGTGCCTGGCGCTGCCCGCCCGAGAGCAGGCCGACCTTGGCGTTGAGGCGCGTGTCCAGACCAAGGTCCAAGCGCTTGAGCAACTCAACGTACTCGTCCTTCTCGGCCTTGGTGACGCCCCACGAAAGACCGCGACGTTGGCCACGGCGCTTGGCGAGGGCCAGGTTCTCGGCGATCTGCATGTCGGCTGCGGTGCCGCGCATGGGGTCCTGGAACACGCGGCCCAGGTACTTTGCGCGCTGCGACTCGCTCAGGCGCGAGATGTCGGTGCCGTCGAGCTCGATGACACCCGAATCGAGCGGATACACGCCGGCGATCATATTGAGCAGCGTGGACTTGCCGGCGCCGTTGCCGCCGATCACGGTTACAAAGTCGCCATCATTGAGGGTAAGGTCGACGCCGGTAAGCGCGCGCTTCTCGGTGACGGTGCCCTTGTTAAAGGTCTTCTTGACGTGCGAGAGCTTAAGCATCTGCCTCATCTCCCCTCGTATAGGAGCTGCGGAGCTTGTAGCGCTCCCAAACCACGGGCACGCACAGGGCCACGGCGACGATCACGGCGGAGAGCAGCTTCATGTCGTTGGCGTCCATGCCCAACTGCAGCACGATGGCGCGGATGAGGAAGTACACCACGGAGCCAAAGACGGCGGAGGCAAGACGGACGCTAAACTGCGTGAGACCGCCGGGCAGCAGGCGGCCGAGCACCTCGCCGATAACAATAGCGGCAAGACCGATAACGATGGCGCCGGTACCCATGCCAATGTCGGCATACTTTTGGCTCTGGCAGATAAGCGCGCCAGAGAGGCCGATGAGGGCGTTGGAGAGCACGAGGGCGATCATCTTGGTGGAGTTGGTGTTGACGCCCAGGGCGCGGATCATGTACTCGTTGTTGCCGGTAGCGCGCAGTGCCGAGCCGATCTCGGTGCCAAAGAACCAATACAGGATGGCAACGATAGCCACGGCGAGCAAGATGCCCAAGATAATGGCAACGGTGGACTGCGGCAGGCCGGTCATGTTGCTGACGGACGAGAAGATGGTGCCCTTGGCGAGGATGGGCGTGTTGGACTTGCCCATGATGCGCAGGTTGATGGACCACAGGCTGATCTGCGTTAGGATTCCGGCAAGGATTGCGGGGATCTCAAAGACGGTGGTCAAAATGCCCGTGACGGCACCGGCGATGGCACCGGCGCACATGCCGGCAAGCACGGCGAGCAGCGGGTCGACGTTATTGTTGACGATGAGTACGGCGCAGACACAGCCGCCGAGGGCAAAGCTGCCGTCGCAGGTCATATCGGGGATGTCGAGCAGGCGGAACGTGATAAACACACCAAGCACCATAATGCCCCAGAGGACGCCCTGCGAAACGGCGCCCTGCAATGCAATGAGCATGCTTCATACCTCCTAGGATAGGGTGGACACGTGAGTCACCATGATAGCGGTAACAATGCATGAAAGAGCTGTGGCCGGATGTTTTGTCTCATCCGTAACAAGCAGGGCGAACGCCGGTCTTTGGCGTTCGCCCCTGTGGCTCAGATATTGAATAACACGGCAACGGCGCGAGTATGGGCCCTAGGCACATCGCCGCGCATGCCGTTACTCGTCCAGAGCGGAAAGGTCGATGCCCAGAGCCTCGGCCATCTCGTCGTTCTTGACGACGACCAGGTCCTTGCTCGAGAGGTGCTTGATCGGCATATCCTCGGGCTTGGCCTCGCCCTTCAGGATCTTGACGGCCATCTCGCCCGCGGCGTAGCCCAGATCCTCGTAGTTGATGGAGAGGGTGAACAGGCCACCGGCCATGCACATGCCCTCCTCGCCAGTCACGTAGGGAAGCTTGTTTTCCTTGCAGATCTGGCCCACCTGCGAAGCGCCCGCGGCGATGGTGTTGTCGGTGGGGGAGTAGAGCGCGTCGACCTTGCCCACGGCGGACTCGACGACGGACTGGATCTCGTTGGAGCTCGAGACGGTGAAGTCGGTGTACTCCAGGCCCAGCTTGCCGAGTTCCTTCTTGGCGGCCTTGATTTGGACGTCGGAGTTGGACTCGGCGGTGCAGTAGAGCAGACCGACCTTCTTTACATCGGGCAGGACCTTCTGCATCATCTCGAGCTGCTCGGCGACCGGGGTGAGGTCGGAGGCACCGGTGACGTTGGTGCCGGGCCTGTCGTTGTCCTGGACCAGGCCGGAGGCGGCGTAGTCGGTGATGGCGCAGCCCACGATGGGGATATCGGCCGTGGCGCCGGCGGCGGCCTGCGCGGCAGGCGTGGCGATGGCGTAGATCAGGTCGACGTTGTCGCCCACAAACTTGTCGGCGATGGACTTACACGTGGACTGGTCGTTCTGGGCATTTTTCTGGTCGATCTTGACCTTGAGACCGCTCTTCTTGATGGCCTTGACAAAGCCGTCGTTGGCGGCGTCGAGTGCGGAGTGCTCGGTGAGCTGCAGAATGCCGACGGTGTAGTCGGAACCGGCGGCAGCAGAGCCGGAACCAGAGTTGCCGCCGCATCCGGCGAGCGGAGCGAGCGCGAGCAGGCCGACAGAGACCAGAAGGCTCCTGCGGCTGATGGTGATGTCCTTCATATCGTTACCCCCAGTATAGAAATGGCTGGAAACACTGCGCTCAAACAAAGTACAAGTGGCTCTATAGTAGCGCCGATGTCCATTTTTACAATAACCTAGCGGGTTTTTTAATACAGAACCGGATGGGCGGCACGAGTGGTCGATGTGCGGTGGAGGGTCTTATGCAGCGGACGAGGTGTCGTCCTCGTCGAGGGCGGCGAAGAGCTTCTTGCCGTCGAGGAGACGTGTGGTGACGTTTCTCATGCGGCCAATCTCTACGGTACGCAGCGTGTCGTCGGTGCCTCGGGCGTCATAGACCGTTCCCAGCAAATACGAGATGCCATCTCGTTGCTTGATGGCAAAGGGGCGGATTGTCATCCGCGCTACTTCGGTTTCGCCGCAGCCCGTGACGCTTGAAATATCAAAGCTCACCGTGGTTCCGTGGTCGATAGCTTGCTCGATGAGCTCGCAGGCGTCGATGCGCTTGACGGGCGTGCGCGTGGCCTTGGTGGATTTGCTGCCGGCACTTGGAGCAGGCTCGGGCGCATCGAGATAACCGCGAACGTCGGCGCTCGCCATGGCGACCAGGTGCTGCGCCATGCTTTTTCGAATGGCGATGGGCGTAGAGCGGTTGCGCATGACCATACCGTGGAGCCGGATGATCTCTTCGTCGGTGAGCGGACGGCTCAAGAGCCGATACCCCACGCCGCGCTTGTATTCAATCTCATATCCGGCATGGCGAAGTGCGGAGATGGCGGTGTAGATGCTGCGCCGCGCCGCCGAGATGGGCATGCGGGCGGGGTCGTCGGGATGGGCGAGGCGCCGGATCAACTCATCGGAAAGCATGGCCTTGTCCTCGCCAGTGTTTTCGCTTAATAGTTGCAAGATACGAACGGCGCGATAGGCTGCCATCGAGGCGGCGCCTCTCGTCGTGGTGTCGTAGGTTTCAACAGCGGCTTCGGTCATGGTGCCCACGTCCTTTCCGTTTTGGGTAGCGACGGCATGGAGCCTAGGACGCGGGGTTTTCCCAGAGGCGCAGAGCGCTCTGGGCGGTCGGTAGCCGTCGGCAAACGGCGGTTCGAGTTTTCAACAGCCCTGCTCAACTGACCAAAAACTTGCCAAAAGCTTGACGGATGCTGTTGAAAAAAGCGTCTCTCGACCGATGTCGAGAGACGCTTGTGCGATGAGCGTTGGCGTGTGGCGACGCGAGCTAGCGTCCGACGATTAGAAGTCGGCGTTGCCCACGGTGCGCGGGTGCGGCAGGACGTCGCGGATGTTGCCCACGCCGGTCAGGTACATGACCAGGCGCTCGAAGCCCAAGCCGTAGCCGGCGTGCTTGCAGGAACCATAGCGGCGCAGGTCCAGATAGTACTTGTACTGCTCGGGATTCATACCCAGGTCCTTGATACGGGCCTCGAGCAGGTCCAGGCGCTCCTCGCGCTGGGAGCCGCCGATAATCTCGCCGATACCGGGAACCAGGCAGTCGGCGGCGGCGACGGTCTTGCCGTCCTCGTTCATGCGCATGTAGAAGGCCTTGATCTCGGCCGGGTAGTCGGTTACGAAGGTCGGTCGCTTAAAGTGCTCCTCGGTTAGGAAGCGCTCGTGCTCGGTTTGCAGGTCGATGCCCCAGCTCACGGGATAGTCAAACTTGTGACCGGCGGCGACGGCCTGCTCCAGGATCTCGACGGCCTCGGTATAGGTGACGCGGGCAAAGTCGGAGTTGGCGACATGGTCCAGGCGCTCGAGCAGACCCTTGTCCACAAACTTGTTGAGCATATTGAGCTCGTCGGGGCAGGTTGCCATGACGTCCTTGAGGACATACTTGAGCATGGCCTCGGCGTTATCCATGTAGTCGTTCAGATCGGCAAATGCCATCTCGGGCTCGATCATCCAAAACTCGGCGGCGTGGCGCGTGGTGTTGGAGTTCTCGGCGCGGAAAGTGGGGCCAAAGGTGTACACGTCGCCAAAGGCCATGGCAAAGTTCTCGGCATTGAGCTGGCCGGACACGGTGAGACTCGCATGCTTGCCAAAGAAGTCCTGGCTCCAGTCGACCTCGCCGGACTCGGTGAGGGGCGGGTTTTTGGGGTCGAGCGTGGTCACGCGGAACATCTCGCCGGCGCCCTCGCAGTCACTCGTGGTGATGATGGGAGTGTTGACGTAGACAAAGCCCTGCTCCTGGAAGAAGCGGTGGATAGCGGCAGCCGCGACAGAGCGGATGCGGAACACGGCGCGGAACAGGTTGGTGCGCGGGCGCAGGTGCTGCTGGGTGCGCAGGAACTCGACGGTTGCGCGCTTCTTCTGCAGCGGGTAATCCGGAGCGCTGACGCCCTCGACCTCGATGGAGGTGGCAGAAAGCTCGAAGGGCTGGGGCGCATCGGGGGTCAGCTTGACGGTGCCGGTGCAAATGAGTGCGGCCGAGACGTTTTGGTGGGCGATCTCGTCGTAGTTGTCGAGTGCCTCGCGGTTCATGACGACCTGCAGGTCGCGGAAGCAGCTGCCGTCGTTGAGTGTAACGAAGCCAAAGTTCTTCATGTCGCGGACGGATTTGACCCAGCCGGCAACGGTGACGGTCTGGCCACCGAGCGTCTCGGCGTGCGTATAGAGCTGCGCGATTTTGGTGCGGTTCACGTATCCTCCCATAACGGTTGTACGGATTATTTCCAAACAGTTAACCATTCTAACCCGCGAGTGGGGGCGTAGCAAAACGTCAAGCTCGATGTATGAGCGTGACGTGGGCACCGCGCAAGCGCCGATTTTGCGGTGCCTAGTGCCCGCAGATGGCTTGGCGGATGAGAGCAGCGTAGGTGTCGATTCCCGCCTGGGTGAGGTGTGTGCCGTCGTCGACGAGGTATTCGCTGTGGCCCTCTGAGGCGCCGTTCCAGTCGATGACGCCGGCGTTGTCATTTTGGGCACAGACGTCACGAATCGTCTGGTTATTGCGGTCCTGTAGCTCGAGCGGTACGCGCACGGTCACAAAGTAGATGGGCTTGCCGCCCACGGCATTAATCACGTCCTGCACCTGCTGGGGGTCGCGGATGAGGCCGTTGGTGCCAAGCGCACAGATGACCACGCTTGGATCGTAGTTGGCAGTGTCCTGTGCATAGACATCCTGGAAGGTGTAGAACTGGCGGCTCACCACGCCGTCGATGTGGGCGTTGGGAAGCGCCGCCTGAATACCGGACTGTGCACCCGCAGTGACCGAGTCGCCGATCATGAGCACATGGGCATCGCAGGTTCCGGTCGCCTCGTCGTAGGTAAAGCTCTTCCAGTCTAAGTTCTTGGGGACCTTTTCGGCGATAGGACCTTCTTTGGACTTTTGCTGAGCGGCGTCGTTGGGCTGAGCGTCTTGGTTGGATGCGGACTCGGCGCTCTTGCCGCCGGCGCCGTTGTTCTTGGACGAGGCCGTGTTTTGGGCAAGCTCGGGGCGGAGCTGCTCGGCGCGGGCGGTGGCGATGCCTGCCCAGTCAAGTGGCGCGAAGGCAAGTGCAGCGACGCATGCGGCGCCAAGCGCGGGGAGCACCATGGCGGGCGCGAGGACGTGCTTTCTTGCCGCGCTGTCCTGTTGGGCCGGCCTGTTGGACCAAAGGCGTTCGACTAGGCGATAGAAAACCTCGGCTACCGCAAGGATCAATACAAGCTGTAATACCTGCTCCCACCAGGCGATGCGGGTAGTGCGGGTTGCGGGGTTCATAAGAAGCAATAGGGGATAGTGCACCAGATAGACCGAGAACGAGCGCTGGCCCAGCCAGACGAGCGGCTTGACCGACAACAGACGACGCACGATACATTCCGTGTTTTGCACGCAGATGATGAGGAGTCCGGTGACGAGGGCAAGCAGCAAAAAGCCGCCGCGGTAGAGCCAGGCGCTCTCTCCGGTCAGCATGAGTGCGCCGGCTATAACGGCAACGAGCCACGCGATAGAAATCGCGTTGACCTTTGAGATGCCCTTGTTGGCGCCGGGGGTATGGATGTCACCGCTCAGTATCTCGCGCAGACGCGGCGCGGCGATGGCGGCTAAGGCTCCGCATAGAAGCTCGGCGGCACGGGCGTCGGTTCCGTAGTAGACGCGCGATGTGTCGGCGGTGGGATTAAACATGAGGACCATGGCTGCCGTCGATACAAGCGCGAATGCGATCGTGATGCCGATGGCGGTGTTGCGAGACCTGGTTTTGCTGCACAGCGCCATAAGGATGACCGGCCATACCAGATAGAACTGCATAGTGACAGCACAGAACCACAGGTGCGTGAGCGGCGAGGGGAGCCCCGCGGCGGCGAAATACGAGACGTTGCGGAAGATGTAGAACCAGTTGCTCAAAAAGAGTGCCGATGGCAGGGCGTCCTGTTGCACCTTGGGGAGTAGGCTCGGGGCCGCGATGTAGGTGGCGACGGCGGTAAGCGCGATGGTCACGACGATCGGCGGCATCATGCGCGCAACGCGGCGGCAGATATAGCGCGGGTATGAGAATCCGTCGCGTGCCGTGGCCCGCATAATGCTTTTTGTGGCGAGATAGCCACTCAGCGTAAAGAAGAGTGTAACGCCCAAAAAACCGCCGGTCAGGCGGCTGGGGCGAAGGTGATATAGGACGACGCCGGCGATGGCGAGGGCGCGAAGCCCGTCGAGCGCGACGATGCGTTGGTTGCGTTGAGGCGCGGCATGTGCGGCGCCCGTGGGTGTGTTTTGCATCGATCTTTCCTCCAATGTCGACCTAGCAGTCTAGCGCTCTGTGCGGACAAAGGAAGGGGGTTCGTGCGGTTGAACAACATGCCGCGGGGCGATGCTTCGCTACGCAAAAGCCGCACCTGCGTTGATGCTCAGCTGCCTATATAGAAACGTTTCAGAACCTCTACATAGGCAAAAACAACAACACAGATGCGGCAAAGATGCACGGGTGGTTGAGCCTTTATGCGATGATGATCGGCTACTTGGTCTTGGCAACCAGCAGCGGATCGCCAAGCTTGACGAGCGGATTGCCGCCGATAAGCGTGCCAGACTCGCCGACGTGGTCGATGCTCTTGAGGCGGTCGAGCTCAGAGATGATGACGGTCACGATGTCCTCGTGACCGGCGGCCTTGATAGCGTCGCGGTCGAAGCTGATGAGCGGCTGGCCGGCCTTGACCGTGTCACCCATCTCGACAAAGCGGGCAAAACCCTTGCCGTTCATTTCCACGGTGCCCAGGCCAACATGGATGAACACGCGCAGGCCGTCCTCGGTGATCATGCCGATGGAGTGATTGGTGACGGTGGTGGCGCCGATGCGACCGTTGGCGGGGGCGTAAATGGTGCCGGTAATGGGCTCGATGCCGTAACCCTGGCCGAGCATGCCCGAGGCGATGGTCTCGTCGGGAACCTCACTCAGATTGACGAGCACGCCGTTGACGGGAGCGTAGATGACTCCTTCGCGGGTGGCGAAGCTTGCTGCGGGCGGAACGGACGCCTCGCCCGACGAAGTGAACGTGGACTTGAGCGAATCGAGCAGACCCATAGATGCCTCCAACGTATCAGGCGTGCATGTTGCACGCGTGTGGTTTGCCGGAAACGTTTCGTACGTGTTTCCCAGCACGGTCAGCGCTCCTATTTTACGCTGCCCAACGATACCTCTGAACAGCGATTTTGTGATATATCAGTTGAAGGCCAACTTATTGCGGGGGTGTTTCTGCGCCGCGGGCTCAAGTGGGGTACGCTAAGGTGCGAAAAACGAGCGCGCACGAATCGCACGGAAGGAGCACCTATGATTATTGAGAACCATGCGCTGTGGGGCGAGGAGCCGACCGAGGATTATCCGGCGACGTTTACGTATCTGGGTGCCGAGCCGCTGCCCGACAAGCCCAATGGCCGCCGCCCCGCGGTGATCATCTGCGGCGGAGGCGGGTTTACGCATATCGCTCCACACGAGCAGGACCCGGTGGCGTTTGCGTTTTTGGACCGCGGCTACCAGGCCTTTGTGCTCAACTATGTGACGAGCGCCACGGGCGACGTGAGCTTTCCGCACCCGCAGGCGGACCTCGCCAAGATGGTCGCTACCGTGCGCGCCAACGCCGACGAGTGGCATGTCGATCCCAAGCGCGTGTGCATCGTGGGTTTCTCGGCGGGCGGCATGATCTGCGCCTCGTTGGCAACGCAGTGGAAGACCGGACCCTTCGCGGGCCTTGCCGGGGCTCGTCCGGAGGATATTCGTCCCGACGCCGTGGTGCTGGGCTATCCGTTGCTCGACCTTGCCTATGTGCGCGATATGCAGACGCGTGACCCGCGCATCGACCTGCGCGTGCCCAAGACGGGTGGCAAGACAGGGCGCGATTTGCTCAACGACTATCTGTCGATGGTGACGGGCGGCGAGGCGACCGATGAGCACCTGACCGACATTTGCCCTACCACGCACGTTTCGCGCCAGATGCCCCCGACCTTTGTGTGGGGCGTTTCGGACGATAAGACGGCGCCGGTCGCGCAGGTCTACCCGTTCGCGCAGCGCATGGCCGAGGAGGGTGTTGCATGTGAGATGCACGTCTTTGACCAGGGTGGCCACGGCCTTTCGCTCGGCAACGCCAATACCGCGGTCGACAACGAGGACAAGCAAGTGGCGGTCCGTCCCTGGATTCGCCTAGCTTTCCGCTTTTTGGAACGCCATCTGTAAGAGGACGGACATCCCCTCAATAACTTGCGGTGAAATAGTTCCTATTTAAGCCCTCAACCAGCCCAAGCAGGGACTATTCCACCGCAACTTTGTTTTTGATGCCCCGCCCGGAAACTGCGTCCCGGTTTGGGCGCGGATTCCGGGATGCAGTTTCCCGTTGGGCCTCGACTGGGAAAGCGCGTCCCGTTTCGGGCAGGGATTCCGGGATGCATTTTCCGCAAGAGGCCTGTTTGGGAAACCATATCCCGTTTCGAGCCAGAATTCTGGGACGCAATTTCCCCGAGAGGCCCCATCGGGAAACGGTATCCCGGAATTCGCCCGGATGGTGGGATGCGCTTTCCAGAAGGGCGTCGCTGATCCCTCGGGGACGGAGGAAAATGGATCAGTTTGGGCGGTGCTGGCGTCAAGGTTTAAGACCGATGTCGTCCCTTGTTGCTTTCCTACCAAACGGTGAACTGGGCGTTCTCCGTGTTCCAATGGACATCGCGAACGTAGTCTCGCACGGCCGCCGCATCCCGCGCTTCGAACAGCTCAAGAATGTGGGCATGCTCGGCATTGGCTATACCCAGCAGTTTGCACGCCGTCTCCTGATCGACGGTCTCGTAATCGCGTTTGATAAAGCAACGCTCGAGTTGCGAAATCATGTCGCGCAGACGGTCGTTGCCGCAGCGGTTGAAGTACGTAAGGTGAAAGTCCCGCTGAATGTCGTCGTACTTTCGGATAAGACCGCCTTGGATCGCGAGGTCCATGGATCCAACCAAGAACTTTAGCTGCATGATGTCCTCTTCGGTCAGGAGGGGGCAGGCAAGGTATGCCGCCTGCCCGTCGAGCGGCCCCATAATCTCAAAGACTTCAACGGCGTTTTGCTGATCGAACCCACGGACGCGGAATCCGCGGCGGGGGAGGTTGTCCAGATAGCCGTCGCTTGCCAGCTGGATGAGCGCCTCGCGAACCGGCGTGCGCGACACGCCCATGGCATCGCAGATCGCTTGCTCGCTCACACGGTCGCCGGCCGAAAGCTCGCCGGCGTCTATGCGACTCGAAATATAGTCGTATACATGATCCTTCAAGGGTCTTCTGAGTGTTTCCATGAGCTTATATACCTTAACTGTATATTTTCAAATTTAAATACGTTTGGTTTGAATAGGCTAATTTGATTATAGAACGACCAGCTAAATCATGCTACCTGACCCTAGGAAGCAAAAATACGTTCACCGAAAAATATCTACCGTTCAGGATTATATACAATATACAAAACAGCAAAGACACCCTAAGATAAAGCCATCGGAAGGAAGGCGGACGCAAGGAAGTCCGCTCAGTACTATGAGATCCAAGGAGGATCATCATGACCAAGTTCAGCCACGTCATCATCCGTCGTCCCGGCAAGTCCCTGAGCAATGGCATCACGAGCGCTCCCGAGCTTGGCCAGCCCATCTACGAGCGCGCTATCGAGGAGCATTACGATTACGAGCACGCACTCGAGCAGTGCGGCGTTGACGTGTCGGTGCTGCCGGCTCTCGAGCAGTATCCCGACAGCTGCTTCGTCGAAGATCCGGCCGTTATCACTCGCTGCGGCGCCATCATTACCAACCCCGGTGCCGATAGCCGCAACGGCGAGAAGGATGAGATCGAGCCGGCCGTCCGCCGCTTCTTTGACGACGAGCATGTTAAGCACATCGTTTCTCCGGGCACGCTCGACGGCGGCGACGTCATGATGGTCGGCGACCATTTCTACGTCGGTCGCTCCGCTCGCACCAACGAAGAGGGCATCCGCCAGTTCTGCGAGATTCTCGAGGGCTGGGGCCTCGAGGGTTCCGAGGTTCCGCTGGAGGAGGTCCTGCACCTCAAGACGGGCGTCAACTATATCGAGGACAACAACATGCTCGTCTCTGGTGAGTTCATCGATAAGCCCGACTTTGCCCAGTACAACAAGATCGTCGTGCCCGAGGACGAGGCTTACGGCGCCAACTGCATCTGGGTCAACGGTACGGTCATCGTTGCCGAGGGCTATCCGACCGTGCTCAAGGCCGTGCAGGATCTGGGCTACAAGACGCTCGTCGTCGACACCTCCGAGTATCGCAAGGTCGACGGCGGCCTTTCTTGCCTGTCGCTGCGCTTCTAACGCGATAGCTGTAACAGTCTGATGATCGCTTGACCGATGGCCCGGCACCCGATTCGGGACGTCCGGGCCATCTTTCGTTCGATCACATGATGAAGGGGGTGCACATGCAATGGCCTCTAAAGCTCAAAATGAAGAGATTATCGACCCTAATGGCCTCGATCTCTTTCGTCTGACCATGATGGTCATCACTGCGAGCATTTGCGGCGGCATCTTTTCTCTTGCCGGCGATATGGCGGCAGGCGGAGCCAATACCGGCGCGGTTATCGTTTCGTGGGGAATTTGCTTCATTGGCGTCTTTGCGCTGATGATGGTATTCAACGGTTTATCTCAGGCTCGTCCAGACCTGACTGGCGGCATCTATGCATACGCTGCGGCCGGTTTTGGCGATTACGTTGGATTCAACTCCGCTTGGGGCTACTGGATCAGCGCATGTCTTTCCAATGTGAGCTTTGCGCTCTTGCTGTTTAGCGCGCTGGGCTATTTCTTCCCTGCGTTCGGTACGGGCAACAATATGCTTTCCATCGTCTGCGCCAGCGTGTTTTTGTGGTTCCTAACCGCTCTCGTGCTTCGCGGCGTTAAGGAAGCTGCCGGCATCAACACGATCGTCACCTTGGCGAAGCTGGTGCCGCTGGGGCTTTTTGTGCTGAGCATTGTGCTCCTGGGTAAGTTCAACGTCGATATCTTTATGGACAACTTCTGGGGAGAGCCGGCTGGCCCCGGTTTTGGTGAGCAGGTTGTCTCGACCATGATTGCCCTTGTCTGGGTCTTTACGGGTATCGAAGGCGCTGTCGTCATTTCGGGCCGTGCAAAGTATGTGCGCGACGTCGGTCGTTCGACGGCGCTTGGATTTGCAGCCGTGTTTACGCTGTATCTGATTATCTCGATGCTGTCGCTCGGCATTATGCCGCGCGAGGAGATGGCACAACTTGCAACGCCCTCCATGGCGGGAATTCTTGAGTGCGCAATCGGTCCGGTTGGTGCAGCCATCGTAAACCTTGGCGTTATTCTCTCGCTGGTCGGTGCGATGCTGGGCTACGTCATCATTGCATCCGAGACGCCGTTTGAGGCGGCGCGTCAGGGCTCCTTCCCGCTGGCGTTTGCTAAGACGAACAAGCACGATGCCCCGGTGGTAACGGTTCTCGTAAGCTCCGGCATCACGCAGCTCTTCTTGATTGTTTCGTATGTGGCGGCGAGCACCTACCAGTTCTTCTATAGCTGCGCGGTCAACACGATTTTAGTTCCGTATGTCTGTTCGGCTGCCTATTACATGGTGATCGGCTGGAAGAACGAGCATCTGGACGGGCCGCATGCGCCAAGCGTTGGCAAGGCACGCTTCTTCGGTACGCTCGGTTTTATCTACACGTTGTTCCTTGTGTGGTCGACGGGTCTTCAGGGCGTCATGATCACGACGATCCTTTTTGCCCCAGCCATCCCCGTCTATATTCTGGGCGAGCGCGGCCGCGGCAAGCAGGTGCTTCCGCATCTGCACGACAAGCTGATCGCAGCAGTGGTCATTGTCGTGGCAGTTATCTCGCTGTATCTGCACTTTGCCGGCATTGCGCCGATTGTCTAAGGCTACGGCGAGCTTCGTTGCTTGGTAAGCCAGCGGGCATCGCGCATCGGTGCTGCTCGGCATTCCATAACTGATGTGGGTCTCTGTAACGTGCCTTTTTGAACGCCCGCCAAGCCCGCGCAGGTGACATTTGTTGCCAGCGCGGGCTTTTGCAGTTGCGGTGAAATAGTTCCTGTTTTTGCTGGTTAAAGCATCAAACAGGAACTATTCCACCGCAACTTCGTTTTGATTCGCTGGGGGACGGAGGAAGCGACGATCCGGAATCCACCTGCACGGTCGTCGCTCCGCATCCCGTCCGTTGGCGCAAATGGTGTCAAAAGTAATCTGTCCCCTTTGCACGCTTGTTCCCCTTGCAGCAATCTGTTGATTGAACGTCATTGTGTACTCGCGGTTTCTGGGCAAGCCGTCTCGCAGCAAAGTAGACTAGATGGCCGTTTCAAAAAGTCTGCTTAGAGGAGGAGCCATGCTTGAGGGTACGTATGTGGTTTCGGCCCAGACGCCGGTGGGGAGTAAACGCGGCGAGGTGACGTTTGCACATGGGGTGAACGGCGCGCTCAGGGCAGTACTAAACGTCAGGGGTCTCAATATCGCTCTCTCGAGTGCCCGCGCTGAGGGCGATTTCTTTGAGCTCTCGGGTACTATCTCCCACGTCTTGATGGGCAAGGCGCCCTTTGCATGCACGGGGTCGGTCGAGGGTGATCGACTCACCGCTACCGCGCGGTCGGGTTCCGTTTCGATCTCGCTGAGCGGTATGCGCAAAGAGCTTTCAGGGCGCACCGCATAAAGTTTGCGCAGGTAAACATCGGTATTTGACTTTATAAAATAGTTCAGAGCGCTATCATTTGTCGTTACGAGTTGGTTAGCCCCGGTAAACGGTTAACCGCGTCTAACGAAAGGATGAGCGCGTGAAGCTCGATACACTCGAGATTGGAAAGGACGCCGTTGTCGCATCGGTGACATCCGACGATCAGGCGCTCCGGCAGCATATTTTGGACATGGGCCTAACGCCGGGCACCGAAGTCACCATGATGAAGTACGCCCCTATGGGCGACCCGCTCGAGATTCGCCTGCGTGGCTACGAACTGACGTTGCGCAAGGACGATGCTGCTCGCATAGAGCTCGTGGGCGTTCACGACACCGATATGGGTCCGCGCGCCAACGCCGCAATCGGCACGACGGAGCATCCGGCACTCGGCGAGGGGACGTATTCGCCCCGCGCCGCGAAGACGGCCGTGCCCGAGGGCGCACCGCTGCATTTTGCCCTCGCCGGCAACCAGAACTGCGGCAAGACCACGTTGTTCAACCAGCTGACAGGCTCCAATCAACATGTCGGTAACTTTCCCGGCGTGACGGTCGACCGCAAGGATGGCACCATCCGCAACCACCCCGAGGCAAGCGTTACCGACCTGCCCGGCATTTACTCCCTGTCGCCGTACACGGGCGAGGAGATCGTGAGCCGCCAGTTTATCCTGGATGAGCATCCCGACGCCATCATCGACATCATCGACGCCACCAACATCGAGCGCAATCTGTACCTGACGCTGCAGCTTATGGAGCTCGATCGCCCCATGGTCATCGCGCTCAACATGATGGACGAGGTGACGGCCAACGGCGGCGCCGTGGACGTCAACCTGCTCGAGAGCCTGTTGGGCGTGCCTGTTGTCCCCATTAGCGCCGCCCGCAACGAGGGCATCGGTGAGCTGGTGGAACACGCTCTGCACGTGGCGCGGTTCCGCGAGCGTCCCGGTCGCCTGGACTTCTGCGCGCCCGATGGCCCGGACGGCGGCGCGCTGCATCGCTGCATCCACGGCATCGCCAACCTTATCGAGGACCATGCCGCGACGGCGCATATTCCGGTGCGTTTCGCAGCGACCAAACTGGTCGAGGGCGACGAGCTGGTAACCGAGGCGCTTCATCTCGACCGCAACGAACTCGACGCTATCGAGCACATCATTACCCAGATGGAGGGCGAGGCAGGCACCGACCGTCTGTCCGCACTGGCCGACATGCGCTTTAGCTTTATCGGCGACGTGTGCGGGCATTGCGTCGTCAAGCCGCACGAGAGCCGCGAGCACGTGCGCTCCGTCAAGATCGACCGCATCCTGACGGGTCGCTACACAGCCATTCCGGCGTTTCTGGTGATCATGGGCCTCGTTTTTTGGCTGACGTTCGGCGTGATCGGCGCGGCGTTGCAGGGGCTCATGGAGGACGGCATCGCTGCCATCATCGCCTCGGCCGACGCGGGCCTCCAGGCGTTCGGTACCAACGACGTGGTGCGTTCGCTGGCCGTTGACGGCGTGCTCACGGGCGTGGGCAGTGTGTTGACCTTCCTGCCGATTATCGTCGTGCTTTTCTTGTTCCTCTCCATTCTGGAAGACTCCGGCTACATGGCGCGCGTTGCCTTTGTCATGGATAAGGTGCTGCGTCGCTTTGGCCTGTCGGGCCGCAGCTTCGTGCCCATGCTCGTCGGTTTTGGCTGCACCGTGCCGGCTATCATGTCGACCCGCACGCTGCCGTCCGAGCACGACCGCAAGATGACGGTTATGCTCACGCCGTTCATGAGCTGCTCGGCCAAGTTGCCGGTCTACGGTCTGCTGTGCGGGGCGTTTTTCCCGCAGGCGACGGTACCCGCCATGGTCTCGCTCTATCTGATTGGCATTGCGGTCGGTTGCATCGCGGCTTTGGTGCTCAATCGAACGGCGTTTAAGGGCGACCCGGTACCGTTTATCATGGAGCTTCCCAACTATCGCCTGCCGAGCGTCAAGACGACGGTGATGCTGGCATGGGATAAGGCCAAGGACTTTATCACCAAGGCCTTTACCATTATCTTTGCCGCTACGGTGGTCATCTGGTTCCTTCAGACGTTCGACATTCGCTTTAATGTGGTCGCCGATCAGTCGCAAAGCTTGCTTGCCGGTCTGGGTAGCATCATCGCTCCGCTGCTGGCGCCGCTCGGCTTTGGCGACTGGCGCGCCTCGACGGCACTCGTCACGGGACTTATCGCCAAGGAGAGCGTCATCTCGACCCTCACGGTGCTTTTGGGCGCGACGTCGCCCGCGGCACTGTCGACTATGTTTTCGCCGTTTACTGCCTACGTGTTTCTGGTCTTTACGCTGCTGTACCCGCCCTGCGTGGCGTCCATCGGCGCCGTCAAGAGCGAGTTGGGCGCGCGCTATGCCGTTGCCGTGTTCGCGTTTCAGGTGACGGTCGCCTGGATCGTGGCGTTTGTCGTGCATTCGGCGGGCATATTGCTGGGGCTGGCTTAGTTATTTATTGACGGCGCAACCTCTGTGTATTGAGTTGATTGCGGCCCTGCATCTGTACTGACGGATGCAGGGCCGTTGCTATATAATCGCCCACCGCTCAAGACAATCGGAGAGGTTTCTACATGGCTCAGGCAAGACAAGATGGCATCTCACTCAAGCAGTGGCTCCCGCTTATCGGGCTCGCCTGCTGCGCGTTCGTATTCAACACGTCGGAGTTCATGCCCATCGGCCTTCTGACTGATATCGCCGCGTCGTTCTCGCTCACCGAGGCCCAGGCAGGCATCATGATCTCGGTCTATGCCTGGGGCGTCATGCTGCTGTCGCTGCCGCTTATGGTGTTTGCCTCGCGCTTTGAGTTCAAGCGGATGCTGCTGGGCGTTTTGGCCGTGTTTTCGCTCGGCCAGTTCCTGTCCGCTGTGGCACCGACATATCCCATTTTGGTTTGCGCGCGTCTGGTGGTCGCCTGCGCGCATGCCGTGTTCTGGTCAGTCGCCTCGATCATGGCCTCGCGCCTGGTCGACGCCCGCCACGGGGCGCTCGCCATCAGCATGATCGCTACGGGCTCGTCCATCGCGCAGATCTTTGGCCTGCCGATCGGTCGCGCCATCGGACTGGCCGTGGGCTGGCGCATGACATTCGCCGTGGTCGGTGCCCTCTCGGCTGTCGCGGTCGTCTACCAGGCCGCGGTGTTCCCGGCCATGCCGGTGGGCGAGCGCTTTACCGTTAAGCAGCTGCCCGAGCTGCTCAAGAATCCGTTCCTGATCGCGCTCTATGCGGTCACGGTCTTTATGGCGACCGGCTATTACGCAGGCTACAGCTATATCGAGCCCTTCCTGGCACAGGTCGCGCACGTCGACGCAAGTGCTATTACCATGACGCTGACGGCGTTCGGCTGCTCCGGCCTGGTGGGCAGCTGGCTGTTCGGCCGACTGTTTGATGGGCACCGGTTCCCGTTCTTGGCTATTACGCTCTCCGGCGTGCCGGTGGCTCTGCTGCTCATGGGTCCGGTTGCACCGTCGCTCGTCGCCGTTCTCGCTGTTTGCGCGCTATGGGGCTGCTGCTCCACGGCCTTTAACGTGGCGTTTCAGGCCGAGCTCATCAAGTACACGCCGGCGGATTCGTCGGCTGTCGCCATGTCGATCTTCTCGGGCCTGTTTAACCTCGGTATCGGCACGGGCACCGCAATCGGCGGCGCCGTGGTTTCGGGTCCCGGTATCGCTTGGATTGGCTTTGCGGGCGGGGCGATTACCGTCGTGGGCGTCATCCTCGCCATCACCGTTCTGTTCCCAGCCATACGCCGCGCAAAGCCTGTCGCCTAACCACATCCCCTCATCAGTTGCGGTGGAATAGTTCCTGTTTAAGGTCTCTGAAGGCCCAAGCGGGAACTATTTCACCGCAACTTATTTTGGGGGAGAGGATACAAGCCGGGCATACAATGGATGTCGTTGTGTTGAGCTTACCGGGAGGTTGCTATGTGGGCATACGAGACGACGTTCTATCAGATCTATCCGCTGGGCTTTTGCGGAGCTCCGCGCGAAAACGCCGCCCCCGTTGCCGAGGATGAACTCGCCCAGGCTGCCAACGCTGCGCCCAACCCCGATGCGCCCATCATGAAGATCGCCCAATGGGCCGACTACCTGCAGGAACTCGGCGTTGGCGCCGTGCTCATCAATCCGCCGCTCGAGTCCGATAGCCATGGCTACGACACGCGCAGCCTGCGCCATATCGACCGTCGCTTGGGTGGGGATGCCGACTTTGCCGCCGTATGCGACACGCTGCATGCCCACGGCATCCGCGTGGTGCTCGACGCCGTCTTCAACCACGTCGGTCGTGGCTTTTGGGCCTTCCGCGATGTGCAAGAGCGCAAGTGGGACTCGCCGTACAAGGACTGGTTCCACATTAGCTTTGACGGTGATTCCTGCTATGGCGACGGCTTTTGGTACGAGGGCTGGGAGGGCCATTTTGAGCTTGTGAAGCTCAACCTGCAAAACCCCGCCGTGGTCGATTACCTGCTCGAGTCCGTGCGCTGCTGGGCCGATGACTTTGGTGTCGACGGTCTGCGCCTGGACGTTGCCTATATGCTCGATCGCGACTTTATGCGCCGCCTGCACGGCTTTACCCGCGAGCTCAAGCCCGACTTTGTGCTGATCGGCGAGACGCTCCACGGCGACTACAACCAGATCGTCAACGACGAGATGCTCGACTCCTGCACCAACTACGAGTGCTACAAGGGCCTGTACTCCAGCTTTAATTCGGTCAACATGTTCGAGATTGCCCACTCGCTGCATCGCCAGTTTGGCGGTGACCCGTGGTGCATTTATCGCGGCAAGCATTTGCTGTCGTTTGTCGACAACCACGACGTGCCGCGCCTGGCGAGCATCCTGACGGACAAGTCGTGCCTGCGTCCCGCCTGCGGCATGCTCTTTGGCATGCCGGGCATTCCGTGTGTCTACTATGGCAGCGAGTGGGGGATTGCCGGCGAAAAGGGCGGCCCCGATGGCGACTGGGCGCTGCGACCTGCGCTCGACGAGCCCGCACCCAACGAGCTGACGGCATTTATTACACAGCTCGCGAACCTGCGCTCGGCAAACGATGCGGCGGCCCGCGCTCTCAACTATGGCGCGTACCGCAACGTGGTGATCCAGAACAAGCAGCTGCTGTTCGAGCGCGCCTGCGACGACGCGACGGTGCTCGTGGCGGTCAATGCCGTGAACGAGCCCTATACCTTTGGAGCCGGCGAGCTCAACGGCTCCTTTGTCGATTTGCTTGCCGACGGCGTGCCCACGGTCGAGCTGACGGGCTCCCTTGAGCTTGCGCCCTACGAGGTGCGCTATCTGTTGAGGGCCTAGGCCATGGCAGCGTCTGACGAGGGCTATCAACATATTGAGCATGGGTTTGAGCCCGTGTTTGACGAGCGCTCGCGCGTTTTGGTGCTCGGGTCGTTTCCCTCGGTGCTTTCGCGCGCCAATGCCTTTTATTATGGCAATCCTCAGAACCGCTTTTGGCGCGTGCTGGCCGCGTGCCTCGGTTCGCCTGTGCCGCCCAACGAGGGCGACGCTTTGGCAGGTAACGAGCCAGCGACGCTCGACGCCTCGATTGCCGCCAAGCGATCCATGCTGCTGAACGGCGGCGTGGCCCTGTGGGACGTGATCGAGAGCTGCGACATTAAGGGCTCGAGTGACGCGAGCATTCGTAACGTTGTACCGGCAGATATCGAGCGCATTACCGGCGCAGCTCCCATTGAGCAGGTGATATGCAACGGTGGTACAGCTGGCCGGCTCTACAAGCGCTATCTACAAGAACGCACCGGGCTGTCCGCCATCGTACTGCCCTCGACAAGCCCCGCCAATGCCGCCTGGCGCCTAGAACGTCTTGTTGAGCGTTGGCGCGAAGCCGTTGGCTGGGCGGCGCTGTAATTTAGATATCTGATTGGGCGCGGGTGCCGAGGCGTTTCATGATGGCATGCCAGATCGGTGCGGGCAGTGCAGGCTTGACGCGCACCATGCCGTCGGCATCGACGCCACCGGCATTGCCACCGCCAAGCAACTGCGCATGTTCAATGGAGCAGCCCATGCGCACAGCGCCCACAAGCTTATCCATCGCTTCCGAAAAAGGCCGGCGCAAGAGGCCCATGCGCGGGGAGCGACGAAGCGCCGCAATGCCGCTGCCGGCGCAGATGACAACGCCGCCACACCACAATTGGCCCTGGCGCTCGCATGCCTTGTGCAGGCGAACGGCGGCCCCGCGCGCCTGCTCAGCGCCCTCTTGTGCGGCTTGAATCATGGCATAGACACGCGTTCCCGTACCGCCAAGGCGATCGAGTATCTGCTCGACAGCGATCATAGCCTCATCGTCAAATGCATCATCAACAGCGAGCACCATGCCATCGACTGCACCAACGCCATCTGCCTTCAAGTTGACCGGGTGGGGGAGCGCGGTGCCGGAAAGCTGTGCATAGGCGGCGATGGCATCCTGCAGGTCCCAGAGCAAAAACTCAAGATCGGCGCTCTCGGGAATACTGACATACGCAATGGTTTGCAGTGTTTTGGGCTTATCGCTGCGCGCGGTCGTCTCCATGCCGCCTCCTTTCCGGTTGGTTTCCGTTTAGGTTACACCGTCTGGTGACGCTTCGCCGCGCTATCCTAGTGCAACCCTTACGAAAGGAACGCCATGCGTCTGCCCATGAATACCTCGCTTGCCACGCTCAAGCCCTCCGGCATCCGTCGGATAAACGCGCTCGCTGCCCAGCACCCGGGGTGCATCGCGCTTGCGCTCGGCGAGCCCGATTTTCCCACGCCCGATGTGATTAGCGCCGAGGTGACTGCCTCGCTGGACCGCGGTGACACGCACTATCCGCCCAACAACGGTCGCCCCGCCCTGCGCGAGGCGTTATCTGCCTACATGGGGGACGCGGGCCTTGCGTTTTCGGCCGACGAGGTCATCCTAACCGACGGCGCGACCGAGGCCCTGTCGGCAACATTCATGGCTATGCTCAACCCCGGCGACGAGGTCATTATCCCCACGCCTGCCTTTGGCCTGTACGAGAGCATCGTCGTGGCCAACCACGCCAAAGCAGTCTTTTTGGATACGGAGCCCGCGCAATTCCAGATTGACGAGGATGCGCTTCGTGCTTGCGTGACGCCGGCGACCAAGGCCATCGTCATCTGCTCGCCCAACAATCCTACGGGCTGTATCCTCAACGCGGCTTCGCTCGACGCCGTGGCGCACGTGGCGGAGCAGGCGGGCATCTACGTGGTCTGCGACGACGTATACAACCGCCTGGTTTATGTGGATGGCTACGAGCGCTTTGCCCAGCGCCACCCGGAGCTGCGCGATCAGACGGTGGTCATCGAGAGCTTCTCCAAGCCTTGGGCTATGACCGGCTGGCGCTTGGGCTGGCTCGCAGCGGCAGCTCCCGTTATCGCCGAGATCGCCAAGGCTCACCAATACCTGGTATCGAGTGCCGTTTCCTTCGAAATGGACGCCGCGGCCCGAGCCCTCACCGTCGACCCTGCCCCCATGCTCAAAGTCTACCGAGCCCGCCGCGAACGCGTGCTCGCAGCCTTAGACGCCATGGGCCTCGACGTCGTAGAACCCGCAGGAGCCTTCTACACTTTCCCGAACATCAAACAATTCGGCCTAACCAGCGAAGACTTCTGCATCAAAGCCATCAACGAAGCCAACGTAGCCCTAGTCCCCGGAGACTGCTTCGGCACCGAAGGCCACATCCGCCTGAGCTACTGTGTCTCCGACAAAGACCTAGACGAAGGCCTAACCCGCCTGTCCACCTTCATTTCGACTTTGTAGTCCTCAGGGATGCAACACATCAGCCCACCGACCTAAGAGTTATGCGCGGGGCGCGCCGGCCAACGGACACGAGGATTCGCAGCAAAGGCAACGTAGCTCCGGCCGGGAGGGGCAGGGCGAGTTTTCCGTAGATTCCGCACGAGCCGAAGGCCACTTAATGTGGCCTTCGTGCGAGCCAGGACTTGACCGAGCGGAAAACTCGCCCTGCCCCTCCCGGCCGGAGCGTATGCAGGGTTTGTGTACGAATCCTCGCGCCCGTTGACCGACGCCGGGGTCCCCGCCATAATACTTTCGGTTCACGCACGAATCCGCTGCCAGAGACAGCCGGTGCAAACGGGCATCGCCCGCGAGCTTAATGGGATATCCCGCCAGCCGAGGTGGTCGAGTAGATATGTCTTCTCGCCCCCGTCGCTCATGCAGCGCGGGGGCTTTCTTTTTGGACATGCCCCCGTCACGTCCTTGTGGCGGACCGTGCCCGGAAAGAATTCGAGGAGGTGTAATTCATGCCCCAGCAGTACAAAATCGACAAGGTTGCAGAGATCGAGTCCCGTATCGCCGAGAACGCCGGTCTGTTCGTCGTCAACTACAACGGTCTGACGGTTAAGCAGGCTCAGGAGCTGCGTCATCAGCTTCGCGAGTGCGGCGCCGAGATGAAGGTCTACAAGAACAACCTGGTCAAGATCGCTCTCAAGAACCAGGAGCAGCCCGAGCTCGACGAGATCCTCGCCGGCCCCGTCGCTTATGTGTTCTACGAGACCGAGCCGGTCGAGGCCGCTAAGGCCCTTAAGGACTTCTCTGCTAAGTCCAAGGGCGTCCTTGAGATCAAGGGCGGTATCTCCGACGGCAAGGCCGTTTCCGCTGATGATGTTAAGGCTATCGCCGAGCTGCCCACCAAGGATCAGCTTCTCGGCCAGATCGCCGGTCTCATCTCCGGTTTCGCTCGCGACATCGCTGTCTGCGTCAACGGCGTTTCCTCTGGTCTCGCTCGTTCGATCCAGCAGGTCTCCGAGCAGAAGGCAGCCTAGTCGCTGTTTTCACCCGCGGCGGCAACGCCGCACCCCAGGCGCATTCGCGCCGTGTTTTAACTGATCTCCGTGCACAGACACGGAAACCGAAAGGACTTAGAAATGGCTAAGCTTACCACCGATGAGATCATCGATGCTCTTAAGGAAATGACCCTTCTCGAGGCTTCCGAGCTCGTCAAGGCTATCGAGGACACCTTCGGCGTTTCCGCCGCTGCTCCTGCCGCTGTTGTCGCCGCTCCCGCTGCTGGCGCTGCTGAGGCCGAGGAGAAGACCGAGTTTGACGTCGTGCTCGAGGGCTTCGGCGACAACAAGATCCAGGTCATCAAGGCCGTCCGTGAGCTCACCAACCTTGGCCTGAAGGAGGCCAAGGAGGTCGTCGAGGGCGCTCCCAAGGCTGTTCTCGAGGGTGCCAAGAAGGAGGACGCCGAGGCTGCCAAGGAGAAGCTCGAGGCTGCTGGCGCTGCTGTCACCCTCAAGTAATCAGGCTTTCTCGCCAGATTTCTTTGCAGACGGGACTCGCTATGCGAGCCCCGTCTTTTTTGTTTTGGTCCCTCATTCCCATTGCTCGGCATGCAGAACATCGCTGTCTTCGCCGTGCCAATCCCGTTACCGCTGGGGCGTAAAATTGCACCATTCGAGCAATAATTTGCGTTGACCTGCTGAAGAATTGCGTTTGCCTTACGGCGACGTATGTCTTCGGCGGTAAGATACTTCGGTATCGCAATTTGGTCTGCGGCCGCCGTGCCGCACGCATAGGGCGCATTCTGCGCCTGCGAAAGGATCCTTGAATAACATGAAGGCAATCATCCCCGCCGCCGGTCTTGGCACGCGTTTTCTGCCTGGCACTAAGTGCAC
Source organism: uncultured Collinsella sp. (assembly GCA_958453935.1). Lineage (GTDB taxonomy): Bacteria > Actinomycetota > Coriobacteriia > Coriobacteriales > Coriobacteriaceae > Collinsella. The sequence continues at coordinate 24,837 of CAUDZT010000001.1, forward strand.
GCCCAAAGAGATGTTGCCGGTGCTCGACAAGCCGGTCATTCAGTATGTCGTTGAGGAGGCACTCGACCCCGAGGAGGTCGACGACGCCATCATCGTTACCTCTCCCGGTAAGCCTGAGCTGCTGAGCTACTTCCAGCCCGATCGCTCGCTCGAGAACCTGCTGCGCGAGCGCGGCAAGAACGCCTATGCCGATGCCGTTGCCCACGCTGGCGGTATGCCGGTCGACTTCCGTTATCAGTACGAGCCCAAGGGCCTCGGCCATGCTATCCGCTCTGCTGCCGACGCTGTGGCAGGGGAGAACTTCCTGGTTCTTCTGGGCGACTACGTTGTGCCTAACCGCGACATCTGCGACAAGATGCTCGCCGTTTCCAAGGAGCACGGTGGCGCTTCGGTTATCGCCGTCGCTGCTTGCTCGCCCGAGGAAGTCAGCCGCTACGGCGTTATTGCCGGCGAGCGCGTCGGTTCGCTCGAGGGCGCCGAGGGCGTTGCCGATGCCGAGCCGGGCGCTGTCTGGCGCATCGGCGGTCTGGTCGAGAAGCCCGCTCCCGAGGCGGCTCCGTCCAACCTGTACATCGTCGGCCGTTACCTGCTGAGCCCGCTGGTCATGGACCTGCTGGCCGATCAGCAGGCCGGTAAGGGCGGCGAGATTCAGTTGACTGACGCCATGGCCCGCTCGCTCGACCGCGAGGCCATGTACGCTGTCGTCATCGACCCGCTTTCGGGCTACGACACCGGCACCCCGTCTGGCTGGATGGCAACCAACGCCCTCATGGCCGCAAGCGATCCTCGCTTTGCCAGCGCCTTCTGGGACGCCATCGACGAGCGCGGCGGCTTGATGCGTAAGTAAGCCTTCGGGCATCGACATTTACGGGCGTGGACCTCGGTTCGCGCCCGTTTTTTTTGTTCGGGCTGCAATCGTGGCTCCGGAAAGTGCGACCCACAATTTGATCGAATTCTGGGACGCGCTTTCCGGTTAGGGCCCCTAGCGGAAAGTGCGACCCGGAATTTCGGCTCAGAACGGGATATGCTTTCCCAAACAGGGCTCAACCGGAAACTGCGACCCAGTTTGAGGCCTCAAAACGGGATGCAGTTTCCGTCCGATCTGTCATGAGCAACTTGGTGCTCGTCCACGACAGTTTCGTTCGCTGGTCTTCCAAGTAAAAGGGCCGTCCCGTGAGGGGCGGCCCGATTTGGCTGTGGGTTTGCTTGTCAGACGCTATTCGACCGGATGGCCGCACTTGGGGCAGAACTTGGCTTCTGGCACGAGCGGGGTGCCGCAGTGGCGGCAGAATTTCGGGGCAGAAGATGCGACCGGCTGCTGGGAAATGTCTGCGAGGTGCTCCCCTGGCGATTGCCATTGTGTATCAAATGCCGAATCAGCAGAAGACTGTTGAGCGACCTGTTCCTGCTGGGCATACTTCTTGTGGCGGTTGCGCTTGTGCTTCTTTGCTTTGGGTGCGGTGCCAGCGATGCTTGTTTGAGCTGCGGCGTGTTTTTTGCGGCGGATACAAACGACTGCGATGCCGCCGATGATCATCAGGGCAGCTGCAATCCCACCGCCAACAACGATTGGCATGTTGTCCTGGGCAAAGAAGATGAGTTTTTCGATCGGGCTATAGTGGATATTCGACTTGTAGACGTCGATGTGCATCTTCGTGGGGTCTTCGACATCGGAAGAGTCCACGATGAATTTTTGGTCGTTATCGACGAACTCGGGGATACAATAGCTATCCGATTTAATTTTACAGTCGACCCTCTGGCCTGTTTTGGTGTCGATGAGGCGGATAGCGCTTGAATTATCGTCCAAGTCACAGGCCAAGATTCCTGCCAGTGCGATATCGCCATTCCTCGAGATGTCGCTGATACCAAGCCCCTCGTCGTCATTCCTAATTACATAGCGGATTTGCTTCCCAGAATGCGGATCGATGACAATAGTGTCGGTGTTTTCGCCAGTAAAGGCTAGGATATTTTTTCCCAGGCCATAGATACTAATTTTATTACCATCGGCTACTTTATCGATGTTGCCATCGTAATCCGCCATGAAATAGGTTGAATATGAATCGTCATCGTCGCCGGTAGTCTCTATGAGTAGTTTATCGGACCTGTATGCCCTAGTTACCCCATTACATTGAGCGTTGCCTGGTATCTCTTTAATTGACGTGGAGCCATCGGGAATGTCGATTATCTTGAGCTTTCGATTCGAGCAGACATACAAACGCTTTCCATCCCTTGAGAGGACGGCATTCAAATCGGCTTTTTCGTACTTATACGTAAATGTTTTCTTATTTGATTGCAGATTGAAAACGCAAACTTCCCCGTATTTGCCATTCGAACAATAGGCGGTCAAGCTGTTTCCGTCTTCATTAAGCTCGATGCTGCCGTTCTTTACTTGTATAGGGTGCGCGATTCGTTGTTGATCTTCGACGGAATAGACGATGACCTTGCCGTCCTCCAGCCAATAAAGATACTTGTTGTCCCAAGTACTCTGAACATCGGATAGACAGGATTTCGGTATGTCGATGGGAGTGACTTCACCGCTCTTAAGATCAAGCCGCGAATAACCGTAATATACATTATTATCGTTATCGTCAATGTCATAGTCATAATCTTTGATGACGGCGTAATTGCCATCGTCCGTGAACCATGCATGCGGATCCTCGCCTTCGACGTCGACAGTTAGCGACTTCTCCAGCTCCGGTGTCGGCAGGCCGTCAGCTAATGCTGCGGGGGGGGCAGCCAGCGGGGTCAGCGCCGCTACGATGCCGATTGCGACTGCGGCGATCCTCCCGCCTTTTCGGATGCTCTTAAACATGGCAATCCTTTCTTTAGGCTATAAGTAACTATCCAGTATCTTCATGCCGGATTCGAAGAATCTGTTGCGCAACATTGCCAAACGGGTGCAACAAGGCGGCAGCCCCTTTGCCATAACCTGTCGGAAAGTGCGACCCACAATTTGATCGAATTCTGGGACGCGCTTTCCGGTTAGGGCCCCTAGCGGAAAGTGCGACCCGGAATTTCGGCTCAGAACGGGATATGCTTTCCCAAACAGGGCTCAACCGGAAACTGCGACCCAGTTTGAGGCCTCAAAACGGGACGCACTTTCCGCCTGACCAACCCTCGCCGTCATTTCGCCGTTCAGCGGCCCGCACCAGCGGTCTCGTTCACATAAAATATATGAACAGGTGTTCGATACATACCTATCTACCTGCATCTTTTCTGCCGAAAAACTTTGCTACTCCAAAAACTCAATCGCGTCAAGACTTTTCTTGCTCAACGGTCGGTACCTGATAAACTATTAGGTTGCGATAACTGGCGAAGCTATGCCTCGCCAACCCACCGAGCATTTCCGTGAAGGAGGAAAAACCTGGTGACCTACGCATACACTGCCACTGAGCGCAAGCGCGTCAGCTTCGGGAAAATCCCGGAGGCCATGGAGCTCCCCAACCTTATCTCTGTTCAAAGGGAATCCTTTGAGCGTTTTAAGGACGAGGGCCTTCGTGAGGCGTTCAAGGAATCCAGCCCCATCCAGAGCCAGAACCATGTTCTCGAGGTTACCTTCGGCGAGCATCAGTTCGGCGACCCCGCGCACACCGTCGAGGAGTGCCGCGAGAAGGATATGACCTATCAGGCTCCGCTTCTGACCGACGTCCGTCTCACCAACAAAGAGACCGGCGAGATCAAGGAGCAGCTCGTCTTCATGGGCGACTTCCCCATGATGACCGATCAGGGTACCTTCATCATCAACGGTACCGAGCGTATCGTCGTCTCGCAGCTCGTCCGCTCCCCGGGCGTGTACTACAGCTCCGAGATGGATTCGGGCAAGCAGATCTACAAGGCCCAGATTATCCCGTCCCGCGGTGCCTGGCTTGAGTTTGAGGTCGACAAGCGCGACCAGCTCATGGTCTCCATCGACCGTAAGCGCAAGCAGAGCGCCACGATGTTCCTGCGCGCCCTTGGCATCGCCGTCACCAACGACGACATCATCGAGCTGCTCGGCAACTCCGATGTGATCAAGCGCACCCTGGAGCGCGACACCGCCCTTACCCGCGAGGATGCTCTCATCGAGATCTACCGTCGTCTGCGCCCGGGCGAGCCTCCCACCGTGGACGCTTCCCGCAGCCTGCTCGAGGGTCTGCTCTTCAACCCGCAGCGCTACGATCTGGCCCGCGTCGGTCGCTACAAGGTCAACAAGAAGCTCAACCTCACCACCGAGGAAGAGGTCACGGTGCTCACCGACGAGGATATCGTCGCGACGCTGCGCTACCTGCTGTCCCTCGCTGCCGGCGAGCAGGGCTTCAAGGTCGACGACATCGACCACTTTGGCAACCGCCGCATCCGCACCGTCGGCGAGCTCGTCGCCAACCAGTTCCGTATCGGCATGAGCCGTATGGAGCGCGTCGTCCGTGAGCGCATGAGCTCCCAGGACATCGACGAGATCACCCCGCAGTCGCTTATCAACATCCGTCCGATCGTGGCCTCCATCAAGGAGTTCTTCGGTTCCTCGCAGCTCTCGCAGTTCATGGACCAGGCGAACCCCCTGACCGGTCTGACCCACAAGCGCCGTCTGTCCGCACTCGGCCCTGGCGGTCTTGCCGGCCACAAGTCGGGCTCCAGCCGCCGCACCAACGTGCCGACGGCCGTCCGCGACGTTCACAACTCGCACTACAGCCGCATGTGCCCGATCGAGACCCCCGAAGGCCCCAACATCGGCCTGATCGGCTCGCTCGCCCTCTACGCCCGCGTCAACGAGTACGGCTTCATCGAGGCCCCGTTCCGTCGCGTCGAGAACGGCGTTGCCACCGACCAGATCGACTGGATGACCGCTGACGAGGAAGAGAAGCACGTCATCGCGCCGGCCAACACGCCGCTCGATCCCAAGACCAACGAGTTCATCACGACCGATGCCGAGGGCAAGATCGTCCGTCCGCACACCGTGATCGCCCGTACCCGCGACTTCGACGGCTCCTTCGGCGCTCCCGCCGACGTGCCTGTCGAGGACGTCGACTACATGGACGTCTCGCCGCGCCAGATGCTCTCCGTCGCAGCCACGCTGATCCCGTTCCTTGAGCACGACGACGCCAAGCGTACGCTGATGGGCGCTAACATGCAGCGTCAGGCCGTGCCGCTGGTTCACCCCGCCGCTCCCTATGTCGGTACCGGCATGGAGCGTCGCGCCGCTCTGGACTCCGGCGAGGTCACCCTGGCCAAGAATGCCGGCGAGGTCATCTTTGCCGACGCCGCCAAGATCATCGTCAAGCATGCCGGCGGCATGGACGAGTATCACCTGGCCAAGTACCAGCGCTCCAACCAGTCCACCTGCATCAACCACCGTCCGCTCGTGCGCGTCGGTGACACCGTTGAGCAGGGCGAGCCCCTGGCCGACGGTCCTTCGACCGATCACGGCGAGCTCGCACTGGGCCAGAACCTCACCGTGGCCTACATGCCGTGGGAAGGCTTTAACTACGAGGACGGTATCGTCGTGTCCGAGCGCCTGGTGGCCGAGGACCTGCTGACGACCATCAACATCACCCGTCACGAGATCGACGCCCGCGACACCAAGCTCGGCCCCGAGGAGATCACCCGCGAGATCCCGAACCTCTCCGAGGACATGCTTGCCAACCTCGACGAGGACGGCATCATCCGCATCGGCGCCGAGGTCGGCCCTGGCGACATCCTGGTCGGTAAGGTCACGCCTAAGGGCGAGAGCGCTCTGACCGCCGAGGAGCGCCTGCTGCGCGCCATCTTCGGTGCCAAGGCCCACGATGTCCGTGACACCTCCCTTAAGATGCCTCACGGCGCTTACGGCCGCGTCATCGACGTCGTCCGCTTTAGCCGCGAGAACGGCGACGACCTGGCCCCCGGCGTCAACGAGCAGGTGCGCGTCTACGTCGCCCAGCGTCGTAAGATCCAGCAGGGCGATAAGATCGCCGGCCGCCACGGCAACAAGGGTGTTATCTGTAACGTTCTGCCGGTCGAGGACATGCCCTACATGGCTGACGGTACCCCGATCGACGTTATCCTCAACCCGCTGGGCGTTCCTTCGCGTATGAACGTCGGCCAGCTGCTCGAGTGCCACCTTGGCTGGGCTGCTGCCTGCGGTTGGGATACCGAGCAGGCCGACTCCGACAAGTACGTCCCCGGTCCGTTCTTCACCGCGACGCCCGTCTTCGACGGCGCCAAGGAGGACGAGATCGCCGAGGTCATCCGTCGTGCCAACAAGAACATGCTCAACAAGGCCACCGCTGCCTTTGGCGATCACATGCGCCCCGAGTTCGTCACCCAGCTTGACGAGCGCGGCAAGACCCGTCTGTTCGACGGCCGTACCGGCGAGGAGTTCCGCGAGCCCATTACCGTGGGTACGTCCTACATCCTCAAGCTCGGCCACATGGTCGACGACAAGATCCACGCCCGTTCGACTGGCCCTTACAGCCTGGTTACCCAGCAGCCTCTGGGCGGCAAGGCCCAGTTCGGCGGCCAGCGCTTCGGCGAGATGGAAGTTTGGGCACTGTACGCTTACGGCGCTTCCAACGTCCTGCAGGAGATCCTGACCGTCAAGTCCGACGATACCGTGGGCCGCGTCAAGACCTACGAGTCCATCGTCAAGGGCGAGAACGTTCCTGTCCCGGGTATCCCCGAGTCCTTCAAGGTTCTCGTCAAGGAGATCCGCTCCCTCGCGCTGGACATCGAGCCCATGCACGATGCCGACGAGGACGCCTCCGCCCCTGTGACCGCCGAGGAGACCTCTGCTCTCGACGACCTGGCTGCGCTCGCCGGCGTTGACACCGACGTCGAGGCCGAGGATGCCGAGACCGCCGAGGCACCCGAGGCTGTCGCCGCCACGACCACTGATAAGGAGTAGTTGACTGTGGCAGATTTCGAAGCTACTGATTTTGACTCGGTAAAGATCTCCCTTGCCTCCGCCGACCAGATCCGTTCCTGGTCGCACGGTGAGGTCAAGAAGCCGGAGACCATCAATTACCGTACCCTCAAGCCCGAGAAGGACGGCCTGTTCTGCGAGAAGATCTTCGGTCCCGCCAAGGACTGGGAGTGCTCCTGCGGCAAGTACAAGGGCATCCGCTTTAAGGGCATCGTCTGCGAGCGCTGCGGCGTCGAGGTCACCTCGGCCAAGGTGCGTCGCGACCGCATGGGCCACATCGAGCTCGCCGCTCCCGTGTCCCACATCTGGTACTTCAAGAGCCCCACGAGCTTCCCGATGAGCCGTATGCTCGACATCAAGTCCAAGGACCTCGAGAAGGTTCTGTACTTTGCCAGCTACATCATCACCGAGGTCGACTACGAGGCTCGCGAGGCCGACGCTGACGACCTGCGCGAGGAGCTCGCCGCCGATCTGGAAGAGATCGATGCCGAGTGCGCCCGCCAGATCGAGTCCCTCAAGGAGCAGGGCAACCCCGAGAACTTTGACGAGTTCTCCGACGAGGAGCCGCTGACCCCCGAGGAGATCGCTTCTGGCATCGTCGACATCGAGGAAGAGTGCAAGGACGAGAAGCAGCTCCGCACGGACGCCTTCAACGCCTTCATGAAGCTCACCGAGCGCGACCTCATCTCCGATGAGCCGCTGTTCCGTGAGATGACCCGTTACTACTCCATGTACTTCAAGGGTGGTATGGGTGCCGAGGCCGTCCGCGACCTGCTCGCTGCCATCGACCTTCCCTCCGAGGCCGAGAAGCTCAAGGCCATCATCGCCGACGAGGACTCCCAGAAGCAGAAGCGCGAGAAGGCCGTCAAGCGCCTCGAGGTCGTTGACGCCTTCCTGAAGGGCGGCAACAGCCCCGCGAACATGATCCTGGACGTCATCCCGGTCATTCCGCCCGATCTGCGCCCGATGGTCCAGCTCGACGGCGGCCGCTTCGCCGCGTCCGACCTCAACGATCTGTATCGTCGCGTGATCAACCGTAACAACCGACTCAAGCGCCTGCTCGACCTGGACGCCCCTGCGATCATCGTGAACAACGAGAAGCGCATGCTCCAGGAGTCCGTGGACGCCCTGTTCGACAACGGCCGTCGTGGTCGCCCGGTCTCTGGCCGTGGCGGTCGCCCGCTCAAGTCGCTCGCCGAGGCCCTCAAGGGCAAGCAGGGCCGTTTCCGTCAGAACCTGCTGGGCAAGCGTGTCGACTACTCCGGCCGTTCGGTAATCGTTACCGACCCCAAGCTGCTGCTGCACCAGTGCGGTCTGCCCAAGACCATGGCGCTGGAGCTCTTCAAGCCCTTCGTCATGAAGCGCCTGGTCGAGCTTGGCAAGGTCGAGAACATCAAGGGCGCCAAGCGCGCTATCGACCGCGGTGCCACCTTTGTGTGGGATATCCTCGAAGAGGTCATCGACGGCCGCGTCGTGCTGCTCAACCGTGCACCGACCCTGCACCGTCTGTCCATCCAGGCCTTTGAGCCGGTGCTGGTCGAGGGCAAGGCTATCCACCTGCATCCGCTGGTCTGCTCGCCCTTCAACGCCGACTTCGACGGCGACCAGATGTCCGTCCACGTGCCGCTGTCCAGCCAGGCTCAGGCCGAGGCTCGCGTGCTTATGCTCTCTGCGAACAACCTGCGCTCGCCGGCATCCGGCAAGCCGGTTAACATCCCCTCGCAGGACATGATCATCGGCGTGTACTACCTGACCCAGGTCCGCGACGGTCTGCCGGGCGAGAACCACGTGTTCTCGAGCTTCGACGACGCGCTGCACGCCTATGACTGCCGCTCCGAGGTCGACATGCAGGCCAAGATCCAGGTCCGCGTGTCCGCCGAGAACGCCAACGTCATCAACGAGGACGGCACCCGTATCTTCCGCGTCAAGAACGGCAAGAACGAGTTCGTCGACTACGACGTCACCGGCAACAAGACCGCGCGCTTCGAGACCTCTATCGGCCGCATCATCTTCAACCGCCAGTGCCTGCCCGAAGACTATGAGTTCATGAACTACAAGATGGTCAAGGGCGACGTGGCTAAGCTGGTTGCGGACTGCTGCGATCGTTACCCCGAGGCCAAGGTCGGCCCGATCCTCGACGCCATCAAGTACTCCGGCTTCCACTACGCTACCCGCGCCGGCCTCACCATCTCGGTGTGGGACGCTCTCATCCCTGCCGAGAAGCAGGGGCTGCTCGACCGCGCCCAGGCCAACGTCGACCAGATCAACGAGTACTTCGAGGAGGGCTTCATCAACGAGACGGAGCGCCACATCGAAGTCGTTAACGAGTGGACCGCTTGTACCGATAAGGTCGCTGCGCTCATGCTTGACATGTTCGACGAGGAGAACCCGCTGTACATGATGGCCGACTCCGGCGCCCGTGGTTCTAAGACCCAGCTGCGTCAGCTCGGCGGCATGCGTGGCCTGATGGCAGACATGTCCGGCGAGACGATCGACCTTCCCATTAAGGCGAACTTCCGCGAGGGCCTGCTGCCGCTCGAGTACTTCATTTCGACCTACGGCGCCCGTAAGGGCCTGGTCGATACCGCATCCCACACCTCGGACTCTGGTTACCTGACCCGTCGTCTGGTCGACGTGGCCCAGGACGTCATCGTCCGCGAGGAGGACTGCGGTACGCACGAGGGCGTCACCTACAACCTCATCATCCCCGGCACCACCGACCTCAACACCGACCTCGTCGGCCGTTGCTTCATTGAGGACGTCGTGGCTCCCGATGGCACCGTGCTCTTTGAGCAGGACGGTTACATCGAGAAGGTCGCCGACATCCAGAAGATGGTCGATGCGGGCCTCAAGAAGGTCAAGCTCCGCGCGCTGCTCACCTGCCGCTCCAAGTACGGCGTGTGCCAGAAGTGCTACGGCTGGGATCTTTCCACCCGTCGTCCGGTCGCCATCGGTACCGCGGTCGGCATTATTGCCGCCCAGTCCATCGGCGAGCCCGGTACGCAGCTTACGATGCGTACCATTCACTCCGGCGGCGTCGCTGGCGTCGACGATATTACGCAGGGTCTGCCTACGGTCAGCCGTATGTTCGATATCGTCGGCAACGTCAACGAGAAGATTCTGGGTCGCGAGGCCGAGCTGGCTCCGTACTCCGGTCACCTCTCGATTAAGCCCGAGAAGTCCGAGTACGTGCTGACGCTCACCGATTCCGAGGATCACACCCGTGTCCTCGACGAGCGTCGCGTCCCCGCATCGGTGCGCTTCATGCCCGAGATCGAGGACGGCTGCGAGGTTCGCGCCGGCGACCAGATCACCAAGGGCTTCGTCAACTTCCGCAACCTGCGCAAGCTGACCGACATCGAGTCGACGATGCACACCTTCGTCGAGAGCGTCAAGGACGTCTACACCAGCCAGGGCGTCGACCTGAACGACAAGCACATCGAGGTGCTCGCACGTCAGATGCTGCGTCGCGTTCAGATCACCAACCCCGGCGACTCCAAGTACCTGCTTGGTCAGTACGTCGACCGCTACGAGTTCGCTGACGAGGTCGAGCGCGTTGCCCGTCTGGGCGGTCAGGCTCCCGTGGCCGAGCCCGTCATCCTGGGCACGCTCAAGGTCGCGTCCAACATCGACTCCTGGCTGTCGAGCGCTTCGTTCATCCGCACTGCCGGCGTCCTTACCGAGGCTGCCATCGAGGGCAAGGTCGACCACCTGCTCGACCTTAAGTCCAACGTCATCGTCGGTAAGAAGATCCCGGCTGGTACCGGCCTTAAGCCGTATGCCAACGCCAAGCTGACGTATCGCACGGCCGACGGCTACGTGGACATCGACGGCCCGGCTTCGCCCAACGCCAAGTCGCTGCCTGAGTGGGCCCCTGTGGAGCTCAAGGACCTGGACGAGCAGCTCCCGCAGCAGCTCGACTGGGCCGGCTACGACGAGTTCGGTGGTGCTGACGGTTCGTTCACCCGCAACGGCCATACCATCTCCGCCGAGAAGGCTCGCCTGTACCTGTTCGACGACCTGGGCGTGTCGCAGCGTTGGACCAACAAGTTCAGCGAGGTCGGCATCGAGACGGTCGGCGACCTGGTCGGCAAGTCCGAGGAGGATCTGCTGCGCATCGATGGCATCGGTGCCAAGGCGATCGAGGAGCTCCGTGACGGCCTCGAGGCCCACGACCTGCTCTACATCCTCGAGAACAACGACGACGTTGCCGACGAGGAAGACCTCTCGCAGCTGCTGCAGATGGTCTTTAGCCCCGACGGTCCGGACGACATCCTGCTGGGCACCTCCGCTCCGACGCATCACGCCGACGACGAGGAGGAGCTCCTGGGCGCCCCGATCGACGACAAGAAGGCTCCCGCCAACGGTGCCATCAACGAGGACATGGCTTCCCTCGACGAGCTGCTCAACCAGCTCGTGGACACTGACGATGTCGAAGAGGCCAAGGACAACGACGAAGAGTAACTTCCAAGTGCGTTAACCGCCCTTCCAAAGACCCGTTTCCCAACAGGGAAGCGGGTCTTTTTTGTTGAAGAAAACCTGCCAAAAAGGGACAGGGTTATTTTGGTAGGTTTTTACTGCTTGAATTTGAAACATTTCGTTCGGTCAAAGCGTATCTATGGTGAGGACCTCATCAAGAACCATCAGCGTCACCGGGAGGTGATTATGGAAGAACAAACTTTTAGACAGGCGGTCGAAGATCACCGGGATGTCGTGTTTCGAATCGCATTGACGTACCTGCGCGATCGTGCCGATGCCGACGATATTGCCCAAGATGTCTTTCTTAAGTTGCTTAAAAGCGATGGACACTTTGAAAGTTGGGAACATCTTCGCCGCTGGCTTATCCGGGTCACGATCAATGAATGCAAATCTCTCTTTCGAAAGCCGTGGAGACGCGTGGAGGATATTGAAAGTCTGACCGATTCGCTTTCGGCGGCGCAGGATGAGACCAAGGCGGTCTTGTCAGACGTTATGCGACTTCCGGAGCGATTCCGTGTTCCCATCGTGCTCTATTACTATCTGGGCTTTTCGACCTCAGAGATTGCCGAGTTACTGCATGTGCCAGCCGCTACCGTTCGAACGCGTTTAGCTCGCGGTCGATCGAAGCTCAAATTCATCCTAGAGGAGGGCGACCGTGAAATCCAATCAAATCAAGCAGGCCTTCGAGTCCGTCCAAGCCGATAGCGATCTTGCCGACCGTGTTCTTTATGCCGCTGCTGGTGAGCCGCTTCGCCGAAAGGGTCACGCGAAGCCTCTGTATGTTGCCGTGATCGGATGCCTTGCCGGAGTGCTGGCGACCGGAGGGGTCGCCTACGCCGTCGTCAATTCCAGTTATTTTGCCTCTGCCTGGGGAAACCATGGCAACGGAGAGTCCATTACCTGGACTCAAGGTGGCTCGTCGGGGACTAAATATACCTACACCAGAGAGTTTGGTGATGGTATCGCGCCCCAAAGCTTGGAGGGTTCAGTACAGAAGGTCAATCTGTCCGTCGAGGGCAACGGCTATACACTCGACATTCATGATATGGCTATCGACCAAAACGGCTGCGGTGCTGTGACGTTTACGCTGTCCAATCCAAATGGTGTTAACTACTACAAGCCGGCAGCAGAGACAGGCGAACTTGTTCTCTATGGTGAAGAAGAACAAGGCATCGGTACACCCAGCATGAACTTCGGCGAGGAATGGGCTGATACACGCTGCACCATTGATAAGGACACATCAAGCGATACTGTCATTAATGGCACGATGTACTTTGCTTCTATGGATCGCGAGCGAGGTTTTCAACATGCGGTCACCTGGAATATCTCGTGGACCGAGGGCGAAGGAGAGGATGCGAAGCCGTTCGAGGCATCGACACCCGAGTTTAGCGTTGGAGCGTACGTCGATACTAAGGAACTCCGCTCCGATGACACGCCTCTCGAGATCAGCCCGTTTTCCATCCAGACGCACATCGATGATCTGGGCATTGACGCAGTCACGAAGAAGTTGACGGTTACCTACAAGGATGGATCGGAGCAGATTATCGAAGATGACAACGCAGGGGCGTTCAACTTATATTTTTCTTATACGCGCAATAGCGGAGAGAACATCTGGGTGCCAACGAAGTTGATTGATGTCGACCAAGTGGTCTCAGTAACGCTTGAGGGCACACGCTGCACTTCAACAGGGGGCGCCGAAACGTCGGAACCCTTTACCATCGTCTATTCGTAAGATTTGGGGCCGCTTCCTATTAGGGGAGGCGGCCCATTTTGCATGAAATGGACGGTTAGACCGAGCGATATACTTCCGAAGACGCCGCCGATTTCCATGCGACAGATGAGAGCAGATCAACGCCGGAGTGCGACGTTTCCCCAGATAAAACCGACCATAATAAACCTGTCCCTATTTGGAAGGGAACGTTGCCCCAACGAGCACGTCGGATTCCCGGGCCGGGCGGCACAGGGGTTAAGTTTGTCGCGAGTTCCGCACGAGCCGGAGGCCACTTAATGTGGCCTCCGTGCGAGCCAGGACTGTAGAGCAGCAAACTTAACCCCTGTGCCGCACGGCCCGGGAATCCGCCCCCGCGCACAGGAGGGGATTCCTTTTGTGTAGGCTTTGCGGAAATGTGCCAATTTTGGGATACGCCCGGCGGCGTGGTCTGTTGACGGCACAGCTAACGCCACGTATCCTATCGAACTGCGTGTTTCGTAGGGGGATGCTGACCCCTCGATTCAAGCCGTTGCACTTTACAGAAAGCTGGAATCATTCGAGAAGGAGTACGCTTTGCCTACTATTAACCAGCTGGTTCGCCAGGGCCGTCGTTCCGTGCCCAAGAAGTCCAAGAACGCTGCTCTGCAGCACAACTCCCAGAAGCGCGGCGTGTGCACCCGCGTCTTCACCACGAGCCCCAAGAAGCCGAACTCGGCTCTTCGTAAGGTTGCCCGTGTTCGCCTTGTCAACGGCATCGAAGTTACCGCTTACATCCCGGGTGAGGGCCACAACCTGCAGGAGCACTCCATCGTGCTCGTCCGCGGCGGTCGTGTCCGTGACCTCCCTGGTGTCCGTTATCACGTCATCCGTGGCGCCTACGACGCTGCTCCGGTCCAGAACCGTATGCAGGCCCGTTCCAAGTACGGTGCTAAGCGCCCCAAGGCTAAATAAGCCAGATAACGTTTTGATACTTTCGCCGTGTGCCGTCTTGAGCGCCGCACGGTAGACACTTAAGGAGATTTCACATGCCGCGTCGTGCAGCAGCTAATCGTCGTGAGGTTCAGCCTGACGCCGTTTACAACAACCGCCTGGTGACTCAGCTCATCAACAAGGTCCTTCTTGACGGCAAGAAGGCCACCGCTGAGCGCATCGTTTACACCGCTTTCGAGATCGTTGCCGAGAAGTCCGAGGGCGGCGACGCTCTCGCTACCTTCAAGAAGGCTATGGACAACGTCAAGCCCACGCTCGAGGTTAAGCCCAAGCGTGTCGGTGGCGCTACCTATCAGGTCCCGATGGAGGTCAACTCCCGTCGTTCCACCGCTCTGGGCATCCGCTGGATCGTCAACTTCTCCCGCGCTCGCAAGGAGAAGACCATGGCCGAGCGTCTCGCCAACGAGATCCTCGACGCCTCCAACGGCCTGGGCGCTTCCGTCAAGAAGCGTGAGGACGTCTTCAAGATGGCCGAGGCCAACCGCGCGTTCTCTCACTATCGTTGGTAAGTTAAGGTAAGGAACTAACATGGCTAAGCCTAAGTACAAGCTTTCCGATACCCGTAACATCGGCATCATGGCCCACATCGATGCCGGTAAGACCACCACGACCGAGCGTATTCTTTACTACACCGGTAAGACCCACAAGATCGGTGAGGTCCATGAGGGCGCTGCCACCATGGACTGGATGGTTCAGGAGCAGGAGCGCGGCGTAACCATTACCTCCGCTGCTACCACGTGCTTCTGGAACAAGGACGGTAAGGACTACCGCATCCAGATCATCGACACCCCGGGCCACGTTGACTTCACCGCCGAGGTCGAGCGCTGCCTGCGCGTCCTCGATGGCGCTGTCGCCGTCTTCGACGCCGTTGCCGGCGTTCAGCCCCAGTCTGAGACCGTTTGGCGTCAGGCTTCTACCTTCAACGTCCCCCGCATCGCCTTCATCAACAAGTATGACCGCGTGGGCGCTGACTTCTTCAACGCTATCGAGACCATGAAGGATCGTCTCGACGCCAACGCCGTGGCCGCTCAGGTCCCGATGGGCGCCGAGGACAACTTCTGGGGCGTCATCGACCTGGTCACCATGACTGCATGGGACTTCAAGGCCGACGAGAAGGGCATGACCTACCCCGAGCCGATGGACGAGATCCCGGCTGAGTTTGCCGACATCGCTGCCACCAAGCGCGAGGAGCTCCTCGACGCTGCTGCCAGCTTTGACGACGAGCTCATGGAGAAGATCCTCATGGAGGAGGACTTCACCGTCGAGGAGCTCAAGGCTGCTCTGCGCAAGGGCGTTCTGGCCAACGAGCTCAACCTCGTCTTCGTGGGTTCCGCCTACAAGAACAAGGGCGTTCAGGAGCTGCTCGACGCTGTCGTCGACTACCTGCCCAGCCCGCTTGACGTCGAGGCCGTCACCGGTACCGATCCGGACACCGGCGAGGAGATTCAGCGTCATCCTTCCTTCGACGAGCCCTTCTCCGGCCTGGTCTTCAAGATCATGACCGACCCGTTCGTCGGTAAGCTCACCTACGTCCGCGTTTACTCCGGCCGCGCCGAGTCCGGCTCCTACGTTGTCAACGCTTCCAACGGTCAGCGCGAGCGCCTCGGCCGCATCCTCGAGATGAACGCCGCCGAGCGTATCGACCGTGACGACGCTGCCGCCGGCGACATCGTCGCTTGCGTCGGCTTCAAGAACTCCACCACCGGTGACACCCTGTGCGCCGAGGGCAAGGAGATCGTCCTCGAGAAGATCGAGTTCGCTAAGCCCGTTATTGACGTTGCCATCGAGCCCAAGACCAAGGCCGAGCAGGACAAGATGTCCCTGGCTCTGACCAAGCTCGCCGAGGAGGACCCGACCTTCCAGGTGTCCACCAACCACGAGACCGGCCAGACCATCATCGCCGGCATGGGCGAGCTGCACCTCGAGATCATCGTCGACCGTCTGCTCCGCGAGTTCAAGGTTGACGCTAACGTCGGTAAGCCCCAGGTTGCCTACCGCGAGACCGCTGGTCACGACGTCGAGAAGGCTGAGGGCAAGTTCGTCCGTCAGTCCGGCGGTCGCGGTCAGTACGGCCACGCCGTCATCAAGCTCGAGAAGATGGAGGAGGGCTTCGGCTACGAGTTCGTCAACGCTATCGTCGGCGGCGTCGTGCCCAAGGAGTACATCCCGTCCATCGACAAGGGCATCCAGGAGGCCCTGAACACCGGTGTTATCGCCGGCTTCCCGGTCCTCGACGTTAAGGTCACCCTGTTCGACGGTTCTTACCACGAGGTCGACTCCTCCGAGGCCGCCTTCAAGATCGCCGGTTCCATGGCTATCAAGGACGCCCTCAAGAAGTCCGATCCGCAGCTGCTCGAGCCGATCATGGCTGTCGAGGTCGAGACCCCCGAGCAGTACATGGGCGACGTTATGGGCAACCTCTCCGGTCGCCGCGGCAAGATCGAGGGCATGGAGGATCGCAAGAACAGCAAGCTCATCCGTGCCAAGGTGCCGCTGGGCGAGATGTTCGGTTACGCTACCGACCTTCGCTCCCAGACCCAGGGCCGTGCATCCTACACGATGCAGTTCGACTCTTATGAGCCCGCGCCCAAGTCCATCGTGGACGAGGTCATGAGCAAGAACGCCTAAGTTCGAGCTCCCTGTTACGTAATCCTGCGAGAACATCTCTCGCACTCTTTGGAGGTTTAAGTTGGCTACCCAGAAGATCCGCATTCGCCTCAAGGGCTATGATCACGAGGTCGTCGATCAGTCCGCGAAGCTCATCGTCGAGACCGCTCAGAAGACCGGCGCTCGCGTTTCCGGTCCTGTCCCCCTGCCCACCGAGCGCAACCTGTACACGGTTATCCGCTCGCCGCACGTGAACAAGGACTCCCGTGAGCAGTTCGAGATGCGCACCCACAAGCGCCTCATCGACATCCTCGACCCCACCTCGGGCACCGTTGATTCGCTTATGCGTCTCGACCTCCCCGCTGGCGTCGACATCGACATCAAGCTCTAAGCGATATCGCTCATAGCTTAAAGGGCCCCGCTGCCGTTACGGTAGCGGGGCCCTTTTGTTTTGCATGATGGGTTTGGATCGCCGGGTAAGGCTGCCGAGCGGCTGGCTGTGGCGACCTACTCACTCAAGGGGCGCAATGACGCTTCCTCAAAATGGAAGAATCGCAAGCCGTCTTCTGTTTCGATGCACGCACGACCAAAGCCATCGACCGTTTTAAAGATTCCTCGCGCCAGCTCGTCACCGGCAGGGGAGCGGGCGGTAACGTGCTTTCCAATCCAATTGAGGTGAGCGACATATTCGCCGTGGACGGGCGCGAGCGGTCCGGTGTTTTCTTCCATGGCGTTGAGGCGTTCTGCCCAGGCATCTACAGCGTCTATAACTGCGTGATAAACCTCATCGAGGAGTATGTCGACAGCAGGAACGTTCTCGTTAAGGTCCGAGAGACCGATTGCCGGCAGGCCGCCATCGGGCACCTCTTGGGGCGCATAGTTCACATTGACACCAATGCCACAGACGGCGAAAGGTTTGCCTTCGTTATCGCGTGCGGCCTCGACCAGAATGCCGCCGAGTTTGCGTCCACGCGCGACCAGGTCGTTGGGCCATTTGAGGCCAATCTCGTTTGCAAGACCCTGTTTTTCGAGCGCCTCGAGCACCGCTAGGCCGCTGACGGCAGCAAGACCAGAGTACTTCGCAGGATTAACGCATGGACGCAGGACAATCGAAAGCAATAGGTTGCCGGCGGTTGAATCCCACTTGTGGCCGCGCCGGCCGCGTCCTGCTGTCTGAGCCCGGGCGGCAAGTCCTGTGCCGTGCGGCGCTCCCTGTTTTCCTGCTTCGAGCAGGTCATCGTTGGTCGATCCGGTTACGTCGACTATCGTTAATTTGGCATCCATAACGGCTGCTACCTCCTTAATGAATAAGTGAATAACGCAATGGTGTCGAGAGAGACACAATGTGAAGCCTTTGTCGCATTTGGACAATTTAATGTTAACACGTTAACAACGACTGAAATGCGCTATCCTCTCTTGGTCGATGTAAACACGTCAACAACGCAAAGGAGGTTAGTGATGGGTTTCACGATTCTTGGAACAGGCTCGGCGCTTCCCAAGCGCAGTGTTTCCAATGACGAGCTGTCCGAGTTCCTCGATACCTCGGATGAGTGGATTTTTACCCGCACAGGCATCAAGAGCCGTCATGTGTGCACCACCGAGTCGCTCGACGACCTTGCCGTGGCAGCGAGCGAGCAAGCGCTCCAGACGTCCGGAATCGATGCGAGCCAGCTGGATCTTATCGTCTGTTCGACGACGACGGGCGATCATCTCGTTCCTGCCGAAGCGTGCGCCATTGCTGAGCGCCTGGGTGCCACATGTCCTGCTTTCGACGTTTCGGCGGCCTGTGCCGGCTTCGTATTTGCGCTCGATGTCGCCGAGGGCTATATCACCCGCGGTCGTGCCGAGCGTGTGTTGGTCATTGCTGCCGAGCAGATGACGCGCGCGCTCGACTGGACCGACCGCGCCACCTGCGTGCTCTTTGGCGATGGGGCAGGCGCCGCGGTGATTGAGGCCGGGGGAGACAGCCCCCTTGCCGTTGAGCTTTCGACGGCGCCCGACGTCGAGACGTTGCGCGTTCCCGGACTGGTCGGCACCTCGCCGTTTAAGGCCTCCGTAGATAGCGAGAGCGTGCTGTCCATGAATGGCCGCCGTGTGTTCAAGTTCGGCGTCAACGCCATCTGTGACACGGTTCATAAGCTTGCGAGCGATGCGGGCATTTCGGTCGAAGACATCGACCATTTTGTATTCCATCAGGCTAACGAACGAATCCTGAGCCAGGCAGTCAAGCGCCTCGGCGTGCCAGGCGAGCGCGTGGTTCGAACGCTGCGCGAGACCGGCAATATTTCGAGCGCCTGCATTCCCTTTGCGCTTGATCGGCTGGCGCGCACCAACGCACTGAATGCTGGCGACACCATCGCCCTCGTTGGATTTGGCGCCGGCCTGGATATAGGTGGCTATCTGCTTCGTTGGAAGTAGTCGCACATAGGAAATAAAAACGCCCCTAGGGCACAAACAAAGGAGAACTACCATGGCAGATCAGAAGACCTTCGAGCGCGTTTGCGATGTTATCCGCGAGACCGCCGGTCTTGACGACGTCGAGATGAAGCCCGAGTCCACGCTCGAGGAGATTGGTCTCGACAGCCTGGGCACCGTCGAGATCCTCGTCGCCGTCGAGGATGAGTTTGGCATCCAGCTCGATACCGAGGAGAACCCCAAGACGGTCGGCGAGTTCGCCGATACGGTCAAGGCGGCATTGGAGAAGTAGTGATGCTCAAGTCTCCTCTCTGCGATCTACTCGGCATCGAAAAGCCCGTGTTCCAGGGCGGCATGGCCTGGATTGCCGATGCCTCGCTGGCATCTGCCGTGTCCGAGGCAGGCGGCTTAGGGATTATCGCGGCCATGAATGCCGACGCAAACTGGTTGCGCGATCAGATTCACGAGCTGCGCACCAAGACGGATAAGCCCTTTGGCGTCAACGTCATGCTCATGAGCCCGTTTGCCGACGAGGTCGCGCAGGTTGTGATTGACGAGCGAGTGCCGGTCGTCGTGACGGGCGCCGGCAATCCCGCCAAGTACATGAAGGCGTGGAACGAGGCGGGCGTCAAGGTCATCCCGGTCGTTGCCTCGGTGGCGCTGGCGCGCCTCGTGGCGCGTCGTGGAGCCACGGCGGTTGTTGCCGAGGGCACCGAATCGGGCGGCCATATTGGCGAGACCTCGACGATGGCACTGGTGCCGCAGGTCGTCGATGCGGTCGACATTCCCGTCGTGGCCGCCGGCGGTATTGCCGACGGCCGCGGCGTGGCGGCCGCCTTTATGCTCGGCGCTGCCGGAGTCCAGGTGGGAACACGCTTTCTGGTCGCAAACGAGTGCGCCGTATCCGAACAGTACAAAGAGTTGGTGCTCAAGGCAGGCGACACGTCGACGCGTGCGACCGGTCGCTCGACGGGACATCCGGTTCGCGCCCTCAAGAGCCCCTTCACCAACGCGTATGCCAAGAACGAGGCGGCTGGCGCAAGCCCCGAGGAGCTCGGTGCTATGGGAACCGGTGCGCTGCGTAAGGCCGCCAAGGACGGCAACTACGAAGAGGGTTCGTTTTTGTGTGGACAGATTGCCGGCATGGTTAGCGAGCGCCAGAGCGCGCGTGAAATCGTTGACGATCTGGTCGATGGCGCCGTGCGCGTCCTGAAGGGTGCGTCCGCATGGGTAGCGTAGCATTTCTGTTTGCCGGCCAGGGTGCCCAACACCCCGCGATGGGCGTCGACCTGATCGAGGCATCGCCGGCGGCCGCCGAGGTGTTCGCCATTGCCGACGAGGTGCGCCCGGGGACGAGCGAGCAGTGCCGGATCGCCTCCAAGGAGGAGCTCTCGCAGACCGAGAACACGCAGCCGTGCGTGTTCGTTCACGACCTGGCAGCGGCTATCGCCCTGCGTGAGCGCGGCGTGGTGCCTGCCGCCTGTGCGGGATTCTCGCTGGGCGAGGTCGCCGCGCTCACCTTTGCGGGGGTATTCGATACGCGAGCGGGCTTTGAGCTCGTGTGCGAGCGCGCGGCGCTGATGGCCGCGGCTGCCGAGCGCCATCCGGGCGGCATGCGCGCCGTCATCAAGCTCGATGCGGTGCAAGTCGAGGGCCTGGCAAAACAGGCCGGCGAGGACTGCTGGCCAGTCAACTACAACAGTCCGCAGCAGACGGTTGTGGCCGGAGCGCCCGAGGCGCTGCAGGAGCTCGACGTCCTAGTAAAAGAGGCTGGCGGCCGCGCTATGAAAGTCGCGGTGTCGGGTGCATTCCATAGCCCCTATATGGCCGAGGCGACTGAGGGGCTGGCGATGTATATCCAAGCCGGCCACGCGCCGTCTCCGCTGCTGATTCCGGTCATGGCAAACATGACGGCGGCGCCCTATCCGGCGGACCCGCAAGCGGCATCGGATGTCTTAGCCAACCAGGTGAGTCATGCCGTTCGCTGGGTCGACACGCTGCATACTCTGCAGGATCAGGGGATCGACACGTTTATTGAGGTCGGCCCCGGCAAAACGCTGTCGGGCCTGGTCAAGCGTACGCTGAGCGACGTTCGCGTGTATTCGTGCGAAACGGCTGAGCAGGTCGCAGCTATTGCCGACGAGCTCGCATAGTCCACAGGGCTGCAACCCGAAAGGAATGACATGGGCAACTTGAACAACGGCGCGCTCGAGCGCAACGACTCACGTCGCGTGGCACTGGTCACGGGCGGCTCGCGGGGTATCGGCCGCGCCTGCGCTGTCGGTCTGGCGGAGGACGGCTTTGATATCGCCGTCGTCTATGCCGGCAGCGTCGATGCGGCGCGCGAGACGTGCGAAGCCTGCGAGGCGTCTGGCGCCACGGTGCGCGCATATCAATGCGACGTGGCCGATCCCGCTGCCGTCAACGCGTGCGTGGAAGCGGGCCTCAACGACTTTGGCTCCATTTGGGCGCTCGTCAACAACGCCGGCATCACGCGCGATGGCTTGCTCATGCGCATGGGCGATGACGCCTTCGACCGCGTGCTCGATGTCAATCTCAAGGGAACATTCAATATGACGCGCGCGCTCACCAAGACCTTTATGCGCCAGCGCGGCGGCTGCGTCGTCAACATGAGCTCGGTTGTGGGCCTGATGGGCAACGCCGGACAGGCCAACTACGCTGCCTCCAAGGCGGGCGTGATTGGCCTGACCAAGGCGGTAGCGCGCGAGCTTGCGCCCCGCGGCGTACGAGTGAACGCGGTCGCCCCGGGGTTTGTCGAGACGGATATGACGTCAAAGCTCTCGGAGAAGGTTCGCGCGGCAACCGAGGAGCAGATTCCCCTAAAGCGCATGGCGCGACCCGAGGAAGTAGCCCGCGTGGTGCGCTTTTTGGCGAGCGATGCGGCTTCCTACATTACGGGCGAGGTTGTACGCGTCGACGGCGGAATGGGGATGTAGAAACCAGGGCCGAAGAACGGCTTGGATGAGGAGACCATGATGGAACAGAGAGTTGCAATCACCGGCATAGGTGCCGTATCGCCGCTCGGCAACACCGCGCTTGCCACCTGGGCGGCAATGTGTGCCGGCACGTGCGGCATCGGCCCGATCACGCACTTCGATACGGATGCGTTTGCTGTCAAGGTGGCGGCCGAGGTCAAGGGCTTTGACGGCAACGAGTACTTTGGCAAGCGTGACGCCAAGCATCTCGACCCCTGCGTTCAGTTTGCGATGGCGGCTTCGGACGAGGCCATGCACGATGCGGGCTTTGATGTCGAAGGCGCCATCGATCGAGAGCGCCTGGGCGTCTACGTGGGCTCGGGTGTGGGCGGCATGCAGACACTCGTCGACAACGTCCATACGATTGCCGACCGCGGGCCTCGTCGCGCATCGCCTTACATGATCGCGATGATGATTCCCAACATGGCTTCGGGCAACATCGCGATTCGCCATAAGGCAAAGGGCCCGACCCTACCCGTCGTGACTGCCTGCGCGACTTCTGCCCATGCGGTGGGTGAGGCGTTCCGCGCCATCAAGCACAGCTATGCCGACGCGATCCTCGCGGGCGGCGCCGAGGCCGCAATTATCCCCGATGCCGTTGCGGGCTTTACGTCCTGCCGCGCATTGACCACCAACCCCGATCCCGCGACGGCCTGCCGTCCGTTCGATGCAGACCGCGACGGCTTTGTGATGGGCGAGGGCGCCTGCGTGCTCGTGCTCGAGAGCATGGAACATGCGCAGGCGCGCGGTGCGCACATTTATGCCGAGGTCGTGGGCTACGGCAACACCGATGATGCCTATCACATCACGAGCCCCGATCCCGAGGCTGCCGGCATTGCCCGTGCGATATCGCTGGCGGTGGCCGAAGGCGACGTTAAGCCTTCCGAGGGCCTCTACATCAACGCTCACGGCACCTCGACCAAGCTCAACGATTCGTCCGAGACGGCGGGCATAAAGCGTGCGCTCGGCGAGGACGCGGCACGCGCCGCGCACGTCTCGTCGACTAAGTCGATGACCGGCCACATGATCGGTGCCACGGGTGCCATCGAGGTCATGGCCTGCGCCATGGCGCTCGAGCAGGGCGTGGTGCCGCCGACCATTAACTACCACACGCCCGATCCCGCCTGCGATCTTGACTACACGCCCAATCGCGCGGTTCGCGCCGACCTTACCTGGGCGCTTTCGACCAACCTGGGCTTTGGCGGGCACAACGCCGCCATCGCGCTGCGTAGATATACGAGGAGCTAGAGCATGGATTCCAAAAGACTTGCCGAGATAGCCGATGTGATGGAGGACCGCGGCCTCACGCGCGTACGCGTTGAGGAGCCCGATGGCACCGCGGTCGAACTCGAGCGCGCGAGTGTGGCGCAGCCGGTTGCCGTGCCCATGCCTATGCCGAGCGCCATGGCCGCTCAAGTTGCAGCTCCCACAGTCGCGCCTGCCGCACCGGAACCCGCCACGCAGACACCTGCCGCCGCGCCGGAGCCCAAGGGCACCGAGGTGACTGCTCCCATGGTGGGCGTCTTCTATGCTGCCCCTGCGCCGGGCGACGAGCCATTTGTGCGCGTGGGCTCCAAGGTCAAGGCCGGCGAGACCCTCTGCATCATCGAGGCCATGAAGGTTCTCAACGAGGTGACGGCCGAGGCAGACGGTGAGGTGCTCGAGATCTGCGTGGCCGACGGCGACCTCGTGGAGTTTGGCAGCTGCCTCATGAGGATCGGATAGGTGATATCCATGAACAAAGAAGAGCTCAAGAAGCTGTTACCGCATCGCGAGCCGATGCTTTTGCTCGACGAAGCCGAGCTGGTGGGCGACGAGGCCCACGGCAAGATCACGATTACAGGCGACGAGTACTTTTTGCAGGGGCATTTTCCGGGAAACCCGGTCGTCCCCGGCGTGATTCAGTGCGAGATGCTCGCCCAGAACTGCTGCGTGCTGCTGATGGGCGATGAGGAGGCGCGCGGCGCGACGCCGTTCTACACGAGTCTGGACAAGGTGCGCTTTAAGCGTCCGGTGCGCCCGGGCGACACGGTGGATCTGGTGTGCTCCATCACGCGTGCGCGCGGGCCGTTCCGCTTTGCGACGGGTACCGCGAGCGTCAACGGTGAGGTTTGCTGCCGCGCCGATATGTCTTTTGCACTCGTGCACGAAAGTTAAGGAAGGCTTCATGTTCGACAAAGTGCTCATCGCCAACCGCGGCGAAGTCGCGGTCCGTGTTATCCGCGCGTGCCGCGATATGGGCATCAAGACCGTCGCCGTTTATTCCACGGCCGATGCGGACGCGCTACACGTGCAGCTTGCTGACGAGGCGTATTGCATCGGCGGCCCGCGTCTTGCCGAGAGCTACCTCAACGACGATGCCGTGCTCACCTGTGCCGTAAAGTCGGGAGCTAAGGCAATTCATCCCGGCTATGGCTTCTTTTCCGAGAAGGCGAGCTTCGTGCGCGACTGCGACAAGTTCGGTCTGGCGTTTGTCGGTCCTTCGGCCGAGGTGATCGACAGCATGGGCGACAAGGACGCCGCACGCCGAACGGCCGCTGCTGCGGGCGTGCCCATCGTGCCGGGCTGCGATTTGCTCAAAAGCCCCGAGGAAGCAACGGCCGAGGCCGAGCGCATCGGCTGCCCCGTGCTTATTAAGGCGCGCGCGGGCGGCGGCGGTCGCGGTATTCGCAAGGTCGAGCGCGTGGAAGATGCGGCAAAGGCGTTCATCGAGGCGCGTGCCGAGGGTGAGGCCGTTTTTGGCGACGGCGAGTGCTACATGGAGAAGTTCGTCGCGCCGGCGCACCATGTCGAGGTGCAGATTATGGCCGATAAGCAGGGCCATGTGTTTTCGCTCGGCGAGCGCGAGTGCTCGGTTCAGCGTCGCAACCAAAAGCTGATCGAGGAGAGCCCCGCGCCGTGCCTCGACGGACGCGACGACATTCGTGCTCGCATGCACAAGGCAGCGCGTGACCTGGCTCGTGCCGTCGGCTACGAAGGAGCCGGTACCATCGAGTTCCTGTATTCGGACGACGGCAGTTTCTACTTCATGGAAATGAACACGCGCTTGCAGGTGGAGCATCCGGTTACGGAGTTTGTGACCGATACCGACTTGGTCAAGTGGCAGCTGCGCGTGGCAGCCGGCCAGCCTCTGCCCTTTGAGCAGGAGGACATGCCGGTTCGCAACCACGCCATGGAGTGCCGCATCAATGCCGAAACGCCGGGCTTTCTGCCGTCATGCGGAACGGTCACCGCGTTGCGTGTGCCGGGTGGTCCGCGCGTACGCTGGGATTCCGCCATGTTTACCGGTGCGAACGTTCCGCCGTACTACGACTCCATGCTCGGCAAGCTCATCGTGTGTGCGCCCACGCGCGACGGTGCCATTCGCAAGATGCGTTCGGCCCTGGGCGAGCTCGTGATCGAGGGCGTGAGCGAAAACAGCGAGCTTCAGCTCGACGTGCTGGCAAACGATGAGTTCTTGTCGGGCATGTATCACACCGATTTGATGGGGCATCTCTATGCTGATGAATAGAAAAGCGAAGACGGTCAACGTCCTCGAGGGGCCGATGACCGAGTCATGTGCCGAGTTTCCCGCGCGCCACGTGTTTATCAAGTGCCCGGGGTGCCGCCGTGTGATCGATGAGGCACGCCTGCACGACAACCTCGAGGTCTGTCCTCGTTGCGGCAAACACTTTCGCGTGAGCGGTCGCGCGCGCATGCGCATGACGGTCGACGAGGGCACGTTTGAGGAATGGGATGCTAATCTGGCGTCGGAGGACTTCCTCTCGTTTCGCGGTTATGCCGACAAGCTCAAGGGCGCGGTCGAGCGTTCGGGCGAGCGCGATGCCGTTGTGTGCGGCAGGGGCAAAATCTGCGGTTGCGATACGGCGCTCTTCTTTATGGATGCCAACTTTATGATGGGCTCGATGGGTTCCGTGGTGGGCGAGAAGATCTGTCGCGTCTTTGAGCGTGCGACCGAGCTGGGATTGCCAGTCGTCGGCTTTACCGTTTCGGGCGGTGCGCGCATGCAAGAGGGCGTGACCTCGCTTATGCAGATGGCCAAGATTTCTGCGGCGGTTAGGCGCCACAGCGAGGCGGGCGGCCTGTATATCACGGTGCTCTCCGACCCCACGACCGGAGGCGTAACCGCGAGCTTTGCCATGGAGGGCGACATTATCCTGGCCGAGCCCGATGCCCTGACGGCATTTGCCGGCCCGCGCGTGATCGAGCAGAACATGCACAAGCGCCTGCCCAAGGGATTCCAGCGCTCCGAGTTTTTGCTGGAGCACGGCTTTTGCGATGCCGTTGTTCCGCGTGGCGAGATTGCGCTCACGGTAGGCGAGTTGCTGGCGCTGCACGAAGGGCACGCGCCCGGCTTGGGGGCACCGCATGAAATCGTGCATACGGGTCGCCGCGGCAAAAAGCTGGGACACTTGTTTAAGCGCTCGGCGGCACCAAAAACCGCGCTCGAGATTGTCAAGCAGACCCGCTCGGCAGATCGCGCCACGGCGGGTGAGATGATCTCGCTGGGCCTCGACGGATTCGTTGAGCTGCACGGCGACCGTTACTTTGGCGACGACGCCGCCGTGGTGGGTGGCATTGGCTGGAAAGACGGACGCCCCGTAACGGTCATCGCCATCGAGCGCGGCACCACGACCAAAGAGCGTATCCGCCGCAACTTTGGCATGGCGCATCCCGAGGGCTACCGCAAGGCGCGTCGCCTTATGCGTCAGGCCGAAAAGTTTGGTCGACCGGTTCTGTGCCTGGTCGATACTTCGGGCGCGTTTTGCGGCATCGGTGCCGAGGAGCGCGGCCAGGGCGAGGCGATCGCCCAGAATCTCATGGAGATGAGCGGCCTTAAGACGCCGATTGTCTCGGTGGTGACAGGCGAGGGCGGCTCTGGTGGCGCGCTGGCGCTATCCGTGGCCGACCGCATCCTGATGCTCTCGAGCTCGGCCTATTCGGTCGTGAGCCCCGAGGCCTGTGCGTCGATCCTGTGGAAGGATACCGAGCGCGCGGATGAGGCCGCCGAGGCGCTGAAGCTCACGGCCCCCGATCTGTTGGCGCTCGGCATCATCGACGGCATTGTTGACGATAGGGGCCTGTCGCATGAGGAGATCGCCGGTGCCGTCATGTCCTCGGCATTTGATGCCTTCGATACGCTTGGGCAGCTCGACGACGCCACCCTCACAAACCTCCGCTACGAAAAGTACCGCACAATCGGTCAGTACCGCACGATGTGACAAAGGAAAAGTCTGCATGTCACATTGGGAAAGGCGTTCCATGTCACAAGTTTCTAACACCTCGTTTACAACGACGGTCTCATCAAACGCCATGGCCGTGGTGGACTATCTGTCCAAAAGCATGATGTCGGCGCTGCCGTTTATTGTCTGCGCGGCGTTGTTCCGTACCGTCGCCGTCATTATGGGCGAAGGCATGCTGGGCCTGTGGTCTGCCGATTCCGAAATCTATCGCCTGTTCTACAGTTGGCTCTATAACGCCGGCTACTACTTTTTGCCCATTTATCTTGGTTGGGCGGCTGCCCGCCAGCTCGGTTGCTCGGAGCAGCTGGGCATGATGCTGGGCGGCGTATTGATTGCGCCCGATCTGCTTAAGCTCGTCGATGCCGCATCGACGACGGGGGCATCGATGACTTCCGTGTATGGCCTGCTTCCCGCGCCGGTCAACGATTACACGACAACTGTTATCCCGGTTCTCATCTCGGTGCCCGTGCTATGGCGAGTGGAGTGTTTCTTTCGGCGCGTTATCCCTCAGGCCGTGGCGTTTTCGTTCGTTCCGTTTGCAACCATGCTCGTTATGGTTCCGGTTTCGCTGTGTATTACGGCGCCGGCGGGCAGCTATCTGGGCATGCTGTTGGGCCAGCTTATGTTTATGCTTGGTAATTCCGGTGGCATCGTGTCGCTGCTCACGCTCATGGGGCTTGCCGCGGGCTGGGAGTTCCTAAAGATCGCCGGCGTCAGCAACGTTGTCCTATCGCTCGCCTATGCGCAGTTTATGAGTGTGGGAACGGATTCGTGTATCCTGATCGCCGCGACGATGGCAACGTTCGCCGTTTGGGGCATGCCCTTTGGCGCGTCGCTCCGCGTTGCGGATAAGGACGAGAAGGCGCTCATGCTGGGCTATTCAATCTCGGGTGTTCTTGGCGGCGTAAGCGAGCCGGCGCTGTACGGTTGCGGCTTCAAATATGGCAGGTGCCTGACGTGCATGGCCATCGGCGGCGCCGTCGGAGGCCTTGTTGCGGCCGTGGGCCACGTTACGGCCTATACCATCGGCATGACGAATGTCCTCATGGTCATTGGCTTTGCCACGGGCGGCATCTCGAACCTGCTGTGGTGCTGCGCTGCCGGCGGTGTGGCATTTGCGGTGTCTGCGGCGCTGAGCTACTGCTTTGGCGTGGTGTCGGCGAGGGGGCGGGCGGCAGAAGACGGAGCCGATTCACCCGAAACCTCGAAGAGCGTGACCGAAGTAAGCGCGTAAACCTGTGCGACACAAGGACGATTCCTCTGCCACATTCCAAGGCCGTGGTCCGTGTGGGCTGCGGCCTTTTTGTATCTGGAGGACAAAGTGGCTACACTACAATCCGTTTGAGCAATAGATATATAGGTAGTACCGTGGGGGCGGATATAGATGGTCGAGTGGATTGTTAAGCGTGCGCAGGGCGACCGTGCGCGCGTGGGCACGTTGACGGGCGTGGTGTGTATTCTCGCCAATGTGGCATTATGCGCTGCGAAGGGTGCAATTGGCGTGCTGTCGGGATCGGTTTCGATCGTGGCGGATGCCATGAACAACCTGTCCGATGCCAGCTCGAATATCGTGAGCGTGCTGGGCTTCAGGCTGGCGAGCAAGCCGGCCGACCCCGAGCATCCTTACGGTCACGGTCGCTACGAGTATCTCTCGGGCTTGGTCGTGGCAGCGCTCGTGCTGCTGATTGGCGTTGAGCTGGTGAAGTCGTCGGTTGAGCGAATTGTCAACCCCGAACCTGTCGAGTTCTCACTTGCCCTGGTGGCGGTCCTTGCGCTTTCGATGGTCGTAAAGCTGTGGATGGCGGCCCTCAACCAAAAGCTCGGTGACCGCATTGAGTCCGAGACGTTGCATGCGACCGCGCAGGATTCCAAGAACGATGTCCTTGCCACGGGCGCCGTGTTAGCGTGCGCAATTGTTTCGCAGGTGACGCACATCAATCTTGACGCATGGGTCGGCCTTGCCGTTGGCGCCTATATTGGCTGGAGCGGTTTTGAGCTCATCCAGGATACGGTGAGCCCGCTTTTGGGCCAGGCGCCTGATCCTAAGCTGGTCAAGCACATTCGAGACAAGATCATGAGCTACCCCGGCGTTTTGGGCGTTCACGACCTGATGGTTCACGACTACGGCCCGGGCAGGAAGTTCGCAAGCGCTCATGCCGAGATGGCAGCCGAGGCCAGCCCGCTGGAAAGTCACGACACGCTCGATAACATCGAGCAGTCGTTTAGGGTCGAAGACGGCATGATCGTCACGCTCCATTACGACCCCATCGTGACCGACGACCCCAAGGTGGCGAGCATGCGTTTGTGCATTAACGCTATGGCTCAACAGATCGATAGCCGCCTTTCAATTCACGATCTGCGCTGTGTGCCGGGCCCTACGCACACCAACGTGATCTTTGACTGCGTACGTCCCTCGGATTTGGCGATGAGCGCCGAGGACCTAAAGCACGCGCTGGCACAACGGGTCGAATCGGAATATCCCAAGTCGGTCGCAAAGATTACGATCGACGAAGACTACGTAGGCCGTACCCACGAGTAGGGCTGTCCGGCAAGGCAATGTATACAGAAGGGGAGAACATGAAGAGGCTGTATCTGCTCCGCCATGGCCAGACGGAATTCAACGTCAAAAAGCTCGTCCAGGGTCGCTGCGATTCACCGCTCACCGATTTGGGCCGTCAGCAAGCCGGGATGGCAGCCGCATGGCTCAAAGCCCACGGCGTCGTCCCCGACAAAGTGGTCTCATCACCCTTAGGCCGAGCCATGAACACGGCAAGTCTCGTCGCATACGAACTCCTCGGTCCGGACGCCGCAGTCGAGCCCTGCGAAGGCATCATCGAGCGCAGCTACGGCACCTTCGAAGAAGGCCCCCACGACGCCCTGCGCACCGACGTCTGGGACCCGGGCGAGGACCTGGTCCCCTTCGGAGGAGAAGGAAGCCGCGCGCTGCAAGAACGCATGGTAGGTACCCTCACCAATCTCATGGGCGCCGAGGGCATCGAAACCCTCCTAGCAGTAAGCCACGGCAGTGCCAGCCGCCAATTCATCAAAGCCGCCGCTCCAGAGGACTTCAAACTCCCAGCAAAACTTCCCAACTGCGCCATCATGATTTTTGATTTTGAAGAGTCCACGCCACAAGCAGAAGGCGAATCACATCAATGCAAGTTCACCCTCCAACAAATAGTGGATCCCCAACAAAGTCATTAGCCTGAGCGAGCAAGGTTTAGCAGACATCAACGTGGCGTTCCCAGTGTGCGGCGGAGGGGGCGGGCCTGAGACATATTAAGGTTGTCGCGAGTTCCGCACGAACAGGAGAGCACTTAATGTGCTCTCCGTCGTGAGCAGGACTGTAGAGCAGCAACCTTAATATGCCTCAGGCCCGCCCCCTCCGCCGCACACTGGGAACGTGCCACGCACTTTACCTGCGTAAACAATGTGAGTGAAATATGAATCTCGATGGATACGCCCGCAGCCGTGTATACTAAACAGCTGTGTGAAACCAGGGGAGTATTCTGGCTGGACAAAATGCCTGCTTAATAGGGTTGTCAGGTAGTCTGGGCGCAATACAAGGCTGGGGAGCACGTCGTGTAAGTAGTGGTCCTCTAGGGGCGTACGCTCGGTGGTGTACGCATTGTCCCAAGACCACGCGAGAGTTGGGATCATATCTTGATCAGCATGATTCTCGGCCGCAAGATTGGCATGACCCAGGTTTGGGACGAGAACGATAATGTCGTTCCCGTCACGGTCATCCAGGCTGGCCCCTGCGCTGTCTCGCAGGTTAAAACTCAGGCAACCGACGGCTATGACGCCGTCCAGATCGGTTTCGGCGACATCAAGGCCAAGAACGTGAACAAGCCCATGGCTGGTCACTTCGCCAAGGCCGGCGTCGAGCCTGTCCGCTTCCTTCGTGAGGTCCGCGTCGAGAACGGCGAGGAGCACAAGGTCGGCGAGGTCGTCACCGTCGCTGATTTCGCTGATGTCGAGAAGGTCGACGTCATCGGTACCTCCAAGGGTAAGGGCTTCCAGGGTCGCATCAAGCGCTGGGGTCAGCGCCGCGGTCCTATGACGCATGGTTCTCACTTCCAGCGTCACCCCGGTTCTATCGGTCAGTGCGCCTATCCTGCGCGCGTCCTCAAGGGCGTCAAGATGGCCGGTCACATGGGTAACGAGCGCGTTACCGTCAAGAACCTTTCCGTTGTCCGCATCGATGCCGAGCAGAACCTCATCTTGGTCAAGGGCGCTGTCCCGGGTGCCAAGAATGGTCTCGTCGCCATCCGTATGGCCTAAGGGCCCAGCCCATTTAGCCCAGCGTCATACCAAGGAGAACACTTAAATGGCAAAGTTTGAAGTAAAGAACAGCGAGGGCAAGAAGGTCGCCGAGGCCGAGCTCGCCGCTGAGGTGTACGGCATCGAGCCGAACATCCACGTTATGCACCACATCGTCAAGTGCCAGATGGCCTCTTGGCGTCAGGGCACCCAGTCTGCTAAGGGTCGCTCTGAGGTTTCCGGTGGCGGCAAGAAGCCTTGGCGTCAGAAGGGCACCGGCCGTGCCCGCCAGGGTTCCATCCGTGCTGCCCAGTGGCGTCACGGTGGCGTCGTCTTCGCCCCCAAGCCCCGTTCTTACGCTAAGCGTATGAACAACAAGGAGGTCAAGCTGGCTATGCGCTCCGCGCTGTCCGCCAAGCTGGCCGATGGCGAGCTCGTGCTCGTCGACGACTACGGCTTCGAGAAGCCTTCCACCAAGGCTGCCGTCGCCATGCTCAAGGCTCTCGGCCTTGAGGGCAAGCGTCTGACCATCATCGTTCGCGATGAGGACGTCAACGCCTACCTGTCGTTCCGCAACATTCCCAAGACGTTCATCATCACTGCCGACGAGGCCAACACCTACGATCTCGTCAACAACAACGCTGTGCTGATGCCCGCCGACATCGCCGCTCACTTCGGGGAGGTGCTTGCATAAATGACCGCCCACGAGATCATCATCCGTCCGATCGTGTCCGAGCGTTCCTTCTCCGGCATGGAGCTGAACAAGTACACGTTCGAGGTCGCCAAGGATGCTAACAAGTATCAGATCAAGGACGCTGTCGAGGAGATCTTCGGCGTCAAGGTCGTTCGCGTGAACACCCTGACGGTCAAGCCCAAGACCAAGCGCGTGCGCTATGTCGCCGGCAAGACCCGTTCTTGGAAGAAGGCCATCGTCACGCTGGCCGAGGGCGACACCATCGAGGTCTTTGGCAACCAGGCCTAAGACTCGCTGCTGTTGAGTGAGCTCATGCCTCCCAAATAGGGGAGGCGAGAGCTCAAGGTTTTGGGCGTATTAAATGGACACGCCCGGAACCGTGTATACGTCCGGTGTCATCGCACCCGAGGCAGAACCTCGAATCCCTGTCTGCGATGGCTAACGGATTCCTATTGAAAGGGATTGTAATGGCTGTAAAGCACCTTAAGCCGACCTCCGCTGGTAGGCGTTGGCAGACGATCTCCGATTTCTCCGAGATCACCTGCACCAAGCCCGAGAAGTCTCTTCTCGAGCCCCTGCCCAAGAAGGCCGGTCGTAACAACAACGGCCGCATCACCACCCGCCACCAGGGCGGCGGCGTGAAGCGTCGTTACCGCGTGATCGACTTCAAGCGCAACAAGGACGGCGTGCCCGCCAAGGTTGCCACGATCGAGTACGATCCGAACCGTTCCGCTCGTATCGCTCTGCTGCACTACGCTGACGGTGAGAAGCGCTACATCCTGGCCCCCAAGGGCCTCGAGGTCGGTCAGACCATCATGTCCGGTTCTGACGCCGACATCAAGCCGGGCAACGCTCTGCCCCTCGCCGATATCCCCGTCGGTACGCTCATTCACGCCGTCGAGTTCCAGCCGGGCAAGGGCGCTGCTATCGCCCGTTCCGCCGGTAACTCCTGCCAGCTGATGGGTAAGGAGGGCAAGTACGCTATCGTCCGTATGCCTTCCTCCGAGATGCGCCGCATCCTCGTTACCTGCCGCGCCACCGTCGGTGAGGTCGGCAACGCCGATCACGCCAACATCGTCATCGGCAAGGCCGGCCGTAAGCGTCACATGAACGTGCGCCCGACCGTCCGCGGTACCGTCATGAACCCTGTCGACCACCCGCACGGCGGTGGCGAGGGCAAGAACCACACCTCTGGTCGTCCCTCTGTTACCCCCTGGGGTAAGCCGACGAAGGGCCTTCGTACGCGCAAGAAGAAGAAGGTCTCGAACCAGCACATCATTCGTCGCCGTAAGAAGTAATTTCGGATACCGAGTTTTAGGAGAAAGCACTTATGAGCAGAAGTCTCAAAAAGGGCCCGTTCGTGGAGACTCGCCTTCTCTCGCGTATCACCGCGATGAACGAGGCTGGCAAGAAGGACGTCGTGAAGACCTGGTCCCGCGCGTCCACCATCTTCCCCGAGATGGTTGGTCACACCATCGCCGTCCACGACGGCCGCAAGCATGTGCCCGTGTATGTTACCGAGTCCATGGTTGGTCACAAGCTCGGCGAGTTCGCGCCGACTCGTACGTTCCGTGGCCACAAGGCCAAATAGGGGGTTAACCGTAAATGGCAACTAAGTCTATTGAAACTGAGGCCACCGAGGTTCGCGCCGTCGCTAAGTACGTGCGTGTTTCCCCCAGCAAGGCCCGCCTGGTGGTCGATCTGATCCGCCGCAAGCCTGTCGCTCAGGCCTTCGACATCCTCCACTTCTGCGACCGCGCCGTCGCCGTGGATGTCGAGAAGGTTCTCCGTTCCGCCGTTGCGAACGCCGAGAACAACAACGGTCTGCGTGCCGACAACCTGGTTGTCGCCGCTGCCTATGTTGACGAGGGTCCGACGCTTAAGCGCATCCGTCCCCGCGCCATGGGTTCCGCTTCTCGCATTCTGAAGCGTACTTCCCACATCACCGTCGTCGTTGCTCCTCGAAAGGAGGCGTAAAGCTGTATGGGTCAGAAAGTCTACCCCACCGGCTTCCGTCTTGGCATCACCGAGAACTGGCGCTCCCGCTGGTTCGCAGAGAAGGATTACGCTAAGACCCTCGGTAACGATCTCGAGATCCGCAAGTACCTCGAGAAGCGTCTTTCCCGCGCAGCTGTCTCCCGCGTCGAGATCGAGCGCGCTGGCGACAAGGTGAAGGTCATCATCCTCACTGCTCGCCCCGGCGTTGTCATCGGTAAGAAGGGTGCCGAGATCGATACCCTCCGCACCGAGCTCGAGAAGGTCGCTGGCGTCTCCAAGGGCCAGCTCTCCGTCGACGTTGTCGAGATCAAGCGCCCCGAGCTCGACGCCAACCTCGTTGCTCAGTCTATCGCCGAGCAGCTCGAGGGCCGCGTTGCCTTCCGTCGCGCTATGCGCAAGGCTGTCCAGTCTGCCCGCAAGGCCGGCGCTAAGGGCATCCGTATCCAGTGCTCCGGTCGTCTCGGCGGTGCCGAGATGGGCCGTCGTGAGTGGTACCGCGAGGGTCGCGTGCCTCTGCACACCCTCCGTGCCAAGATCGACTACGGCACGGCTGTCGCCAGCACCACCATGGGCGCTTGCGGCGTGAAGGTCTGGATCTACCTGGGCGAGAAGCTCCCGGGCCAGCCTGTTCCCAACCCTGCACTCGAGGGCTCTTCCCGTCCTCGTCGTCGTAACTCCGAGAGGAGGGGTCAGTAGTGCTTGCCCCTAAGCGTATTCTTCACCGCAAGGTGCAGCGTGGCTCCATGAAGGGCCAGGCCAAGGGTAATACCGAGCTGCATTTCGGCGAGTTTGGTATCCAGGCTCTCGAGGCCCATTGGATCACCAACCGTCAGATCGAGGCCGCTCGTATTGCCATGACCCGCTACATGAAGCGTGGCGGTCGTGTCTACATCACGATCTTCCCCGATAAGCCCATCACCAAGAAGCCTGCCGAGACTCGCATGGGTTCTGGTAAGGGTAACCCCGAGGAGTGGGTGGCCGTCGTCAAGCCCGGCCGCATCATGTTCGAGGTCAAGGGCGTGCCCGAGGAGGTCGCTCGCGAGGCTCTGCGTCTTGCACAGCACAAGCTTCCCATCAAGACCAAGATTGTTGCTGCCAAGAACGCTGAGCAGCGCATCGAGAAGGAGATGGCTGAGGAGGCCGCTCTCGAGGCCAAGTGGGCTGCTGAGGACGCCGCCGCCGCCAAGGAGGAGAACTAATGAAGCCCGCAGAGATTCGTGAGCTCTCGGACGCTCAGCTCGTTGAGAAGCTGAAGGAAATGCGCGCCGAGCTCTTTAACCTTCGTTTCCAGATGGCCACCAGCCAGCTGGACAACACCGCTCGCGTCAACACCGTGAAGAAGGACATCGCTCGCGTCCTCACGGAGCAGCGCGCCCGCGAGATCGCAGCGGAGAAGTCCGCTGTCGCCGAGTAGGACCTAAGGAGAGAACATGACTGATTCGCGTAACTCGCGTAAGGTCCGTACGGGTGTCGTTACCTCCGTCTCCGGTGCCAAGACCATTGTTGTCACCATCACCGAGCGCAAGCGTCACCCCAAGTACGGCAAGATGATGACCAGCTCCAAGAAGCTGCACGCTCACGACGAGGAGTGCACGGCTGGCGTGGGCGATACCGTCCGCGTTATGGAGACCCGTCCTATGTCCAAGATGAAGCGTTGGCGCCTCATCGAGGTCGTCGAGCGCGCTAAATAAGCAGTCGCTCTTACGACTTGTACGTTTCCGAAGATGTGCGTATGCCTGGCTTGCATACCACGGGCCGTATAAAGGCTGCGCACCTCTCTTCGGTTCTTAGTTCGGAGGAACATCTACCATGATTCAGATGCAAACCATGCTGAACGTCGCCGACAACTCCGGCGCTCGCAAGATTCGCTGCATCAAGGTGCTTGGCGGTTCCAAGCGTCGTTATGCAGGCATCGGCGATGTGTTCATCGGTGCTGTCCAGGAGGCTACCCCTGGCGCCAACGTCAAGAAGAAGGACGTTGTCCGTTGCGTCGTCGTTCGCACCGTTAAGGAGATCCGCCGCAAGGATGGCTCCTACATTCGCTTTGATGAGAACGCCTGCGTTGTCATCAACAACGATGGTTCGCCCGTCGGCACCCGTATCTTCGGGCCCGTCGCTCGCGAGCTTCGTGACAAGAAGTACATGAAGATCGTCTCGCTCGCTCCCGAGACCCTGTAGTTAGGGGAGATATATGTATATCAAGAAGGGCGATAAGGTCCAGGTTCTCTCTGGTAAGGATCGCGGCAAGCAGGGCGTTATCCTGCGTGCTCTCCCCGCCGAGAACAAGGTCGTTGTCGAGGGCGTTTCGGTCGTCAAGAAGGCCGTCAAGCCCAACGCTGCCAACCAGCAGGGCGGCATCGTCTCGCAGGAGGCTCCCATCGACGCCTCCAACGTCAATCTCGTCTGCCCCGAGTGCGGTAAGGTTACCCGCGTCGGTCACGAGAAGGACGGCAAGAACAAGCTGCGCGTCTGCAAGAAGTGCGGTCACAAGTTCTAAGCTGCCCGCAACATCAAGTTGCTAGCAAAGGCCCGGATGCCACGGCACCCGGGCCTTTTTCTATCCCCACTCGATGGCTTCGGTTCTGCCGTCCCGTCATTCCGGTTGCATCCAGTTTTCGGTGCCGTCTCGAATCGAGTGCCGCCAGGTGACACCCTGTCGCGTTTCGTCGGCTTCGGGGACAAAAGTCGGGACAACTCCAAAAACTATTTTCGAACTCAGGGCTTTGAGTTTTTGTTTTTGTCCCAAAGGGCGCGGCGGGATGCCTTTGGAGGCTCGATAGCGCCGAAAACGCTCGTTTTGAAACTTAAATGCCTTTTCGCGTGCAAGCCGCCAGCTGCAATAGGAAGTGAATCAACGCAGGTGGCTTTCAAGCAGTTTGCAAAACTGCAGGTCGCAGGTCTTCATTGCCAGTAGGAGAAATGAGTAGTCTCAGGTGGCTTGCCCATGAGTTGACGAACGGGATTTGAGATTACGCTGACGTCCGGAAACGCTTCGAGCACGGCGTTACGTTTTTGGGGTTTGGGCGTAGCCCCTGCACCCGCGAGCGCGGGCCTTAAGCCCGCCGAGAGGGTGACGCGTCGAAAACGAAGGGGAAAGAGAGAAGGGGCCGTCCCTATCATTCAGGTTGCGACCGAAGAAGACAAGGAGACCCCCTGAGCTTGAATGATGCCCCACAGACCGCGTCCGACCGAGCTCAAGCCGAGCTTTTCCTGACGTCCGCCTTCGCGAAGATGATGGCTGGATTGGCTATGGATTGGCAACACTTATTTGGACGATTCCGGGAGGGACGGCCCCGCCTCCCTGAACTCGACCGGCGACATGTAGCCCAGCGTCGAGTGGATCCTGAAGTTGTTGCACCAGTGCACGTAATCCAAGAGCTTGGCTCGGCGCTCGCGCGTCCCTCCTCGGTCCTTCGGAGTGGCCGACGATCTCCCCGTTGCAGAGGTCGACGAGCAGGCAGACGTAGTTCCACGACGCCCCGACGCGCACGCAGACCAAGTCGCTGCATATATGGGTGCACGGCGCCCTGCCGCCGAAGCCGCGCGCGACGACGTTCGACACGTCGGCCTCGTTGACCGCCCCGGGGTGCACCTTGAACCTCTTCCTGCCGTATGCGCCGGCCAGGCCGTTCTCCCTCATGATGCGGCAGACGCGCCGCCGGCTGACGGTAACGCCCGACCTCCCGGGCGACGCCTTGATCTTGCGCGATCCGTTCCGGCCCTTGCTGGCGGCGTGCGCCGCCGCGGCCGCCGTCGCCCCCGACATTAAGGCCCTCAAGGGCCGCGTCGTCTCCGGCGACCAGTTCGTCTCGCCCGCGGAACAGAAGGAGCGAATCCTCGCGACCTTCGGCGACCTGTGCTGCGAGATGGAGGGCTGCACCATCGCGCAGGCCGCTTATCTCAACGGCGTGCCCCTCGTCGTCGTGCGCGCCATCAGCGACAAGCCCTGCGCCGAGGGCCGGGTCGTGACTACAACACTTTCGAGAAGAAGGCCGCCTGCGACTGCGCCCGCATCGCCGCGCGCATGGTTAAGCTTTAGGCCCTGCGCGCCGGGGCCCTTCTTTATGTTGGGACCCCGGCGCGCCGGGCCCTTTCCAAAGCGAAGTGTCGAGCCGAAGTGTTGAGCGTCGGCCCTGAATGTTCAATGGCCGTTGTTTTCTGCCCCTCAAGTGGTGGACTTTTCCTCGGAGCTGTTGATTCCCCCACGCGCCCCCTTCCGTTCTCTGTTCTCCCCTTATACTCCTTGTACGAGGAGGTAAGAAGTCATGGACAAGACCACACAGGACAGCTTGGCAAAGAAACCCGTCGACATGAGGGACAGGATTCTCGAGCATCTCGAGGCCCTCACCTCTGCCGTCTCGCTCGACGACCTTGCCCGTCTGTCCACCTCCGACATCGCCGAGACGCTCATCATCTCCAGGAGCCTGGCGAGCCAGTACCTCAACGACCTTGTTCGCGCCGGTCTTGTGGTTAAGGTGGCGGGCAGGCCTGTCCGTTATTTTCATCGCCGCGCGTTCCAGAAGCGTTTTCAGGTAAAGCTCTCTGCAAGCGAGTACGCCTCGCTCGCCGACCTCATCCAGGCGACGGGAATCGCCGATCACCGCGACTTCGCGCGTGCCGTGGGCTTCGACATGAGCCTCAGCTCCGTTGTCGAGCAGTGCAAGGCTGCGGTTCAGTACCCTCCGTTTGGCCTGCCCATCCTCTTGAGCGGCGGCGTGGGTGTCGGTAAGTCTTTCCTTTCTCGCCTTGTGTACGAGTACGGCAAGAACCAGGGCTTGCTGTCCCGCGACTCCTCCTATGTGCGCATCGACTGCGCCGGGGTCCCGGACGCCGCCTCGTTCAACGGGCTTCTTGACGAGTCGATCGCGAAAGCGCGCGGGGGTGTGGTCTTTGTCAACGGCATCGAGGCACTCTCTCCCTCTGCGATGGAGCACTGCCTTGCGACGGCCCTCGGGCTCGATGCCTCCCAGGATGCGCCGCGCGCTCGCCTCGTTCTTTCGACGACGCTTTCCGCCGATGACCTGAAGGTTTCCTCGGCCTACAGCAAAATGCCCATCTGTGCCCGCGTCCCCTCACTCAAGGAGCGGACCCCCGAGGAGCGCGAGGATCTCATCTTGAGCTTCCTGCGCAGCGAGGGGTGCCGAATCGGTTC
The DNA here is from genome assembly GCA_958453935.1 of uncultured Collinsella sp. GTDB lineage: Bacteria > Actinomycetota > Coriobacteriia > Coriobacteriales > Coriobacteriaceae > Collinsella. The sequence continues at coordinate 64,262 of CAUDZT010000001.1, forward strand.
TGATGTGAAGATCAGCCGCGGCGCATACCGTTGCCTCGTGAACGCGGACTTTTCCGATAACATCGCCGGCTTGCGCGCCTGCGTGACGAACTGCTGCGCCAAAGCGTTCCTCAATCGCGAGGGCGACTACGTCGTCGTTCGCCCGTATCTTCTTCCCAGCGGGCTCCTCTCCTCCGCGCAGATCGATCAACAGCCCGACGATGGCGTTCTGATCGACGCGTCTCTGGATGCCGCCGAGAGCACAGGGCCGGTCGAGCAGGCGCTCGATGCCCTGTGCTCCCTCGATGAGCGATTCTGCGCCGGGGAGCTCTCTGTCTCCGAGCTTGTCTCGCAAGCTGTCTCCGCTGTGCGCGGCGTTGAGGATCACTTGATCTTCGACCACGGCGTCGCCTCCTCGAGGTCGCGCGCCTTCGAGCGCGTCGTGGGCGCGGTCCTTGCCGACGCAGGCTCTTCTTATGGCATCGAGCTTTCGAGGAAGGTCGCTTTTCTACTGGCCCAGGAGATTTGCCTGCAGTTGTGGCCGGGTATCGGCCTGGCTAAGCGAAAGTCTGCCTGTGCGGAGCAAATCTCCCATCTCCTCGGTGCCGTGACCTCCGAATTGCCGTTTGCCTCGAGTGTCTCCGATCAGGTCGCCGCAGACGTGGAAGGGGCGCTGGGAATCTCGCTCGATCACTTCACGAAGACGCTTCTGACGCTGTGCGTCGCATCGGAGTCTCGCGATGCGAAGGCCCTTCGGACGCTCTGCGTCATCTTGTCCCACGGCTACTCAACGGCGACGAGCATCGCCGACGCGGCGAACCGTATGCTCGGCATGCATGTGTACGAGGCTGTCGACATGCCCTACGACCAGCAGCTGAAGGACATCGTCGGTCCGCTCCAGCGCCTCGTCGACCGCCATTCCTACTGCACCGGGGTCGTGTTCCTCGTCGACATGGGCTCCTTGGAGGAGGCCTATAAGGCCCTCGAGAACGTTACCGACTCCACTATCGGCGTGGTGAACAACGTCTCTACCGGTCTTGCGCTCGAGATCGGGGTCGGGCTGCTCGGCGGCAAGTCCATCGCCGAGGTTCTTGGCGATGCGACCGCCGCGTGCGTGACGCACTGCAAGGTGATCGAGCGCGTCAACCGTGAGGACGCCATCGTCTTCTGCTCCGAGTCCGGGGTCGACGCCGCGGAGAGGATACGCCAGCTCGTCTCGCAGAGCCTCCCGCGCACCATAGGCGCGCGCCTGCTCACGAGGCCCTTCAAGCAGCTCGTCGCGAACGGGTCGAACGACGCCGTTTTCTCCGAGCACCGCGTCTGCGCCGTCATCGGCACGGGAGACCCCGGGGTCGCCTCCGTCCCCTTCGTCGCCCTCGAGGACATCATGTCGACGGCGTCCGCCTCTAAGGTTGATGCCGTGTTCGGCAGGTGGCTTGACGCTTCCGAGCTCTCTTCTTTCCACGAGAAGCTGCTCTCGAACATGACGCTGCAGAACGTCATCCGCTCCATCACCATCCTCGACCCGGAGCGGCTATTCCATGAGATCGAGAGCGCCGTGCACGAGCTTCAGCGCAGGACAGGCGAGAAGATCGGCAGCAACGCCATCATTGGGCTCTACGTTCACCTCTGCTGTCTCGTCGAGCGCCTTGTTACCAGAAACCCCATTGAGACCTACGTTGGCCAGGACCGCTTCGAGGAGGAACGCGCCGATTTCATCGAGTCCTTCAGGCAGAGCTTCTCGAGCATCTCGACGCGCTATCGCGTAGAGGTTCCCGTAAGCGAGATCGCATATGTCTTCGACTACATAAGCGTGAGCGCCGCCCCGGCGCGAGAAGAGCGCCTCGGCTCCTCGGACCTCCTGCTCGACGAGTGACCTTCCCCGCGCCGCCGCAAGCTGACCGCGCGTCCTCAATAATCCGATAACCCCTTGCCCGGCGCGAATCCGGATAGCGCCGAGGCAGTACCGAACGCAAAACTTCATTTGATAGGAGCAAACATGAGTGTTGTTATGGCACGAATCGACAATCGCCTGCTTCACGGCATCATCGTGACGCAGTGGGCCCCGGTGTCGGGCGCGACCCGAGTCATGGTCATCGACGACAAGGTCGCCGGCGACGAGGTCCTGAAGTCCACCATGAGGATGGCGCGCCCCGCGGGCATGGCCGTTTCGATCATCTCCGAGCAGACCGCGCTCAAGAACTTCGCCGCGGGCAAGTACGACCGCGAGAAGGTCTTCGTCATCGCCAAGGAGCCCGAGACGATGCTTCGCCTGGTCGAGTCGGGCGTCGAGCTCCCGTCGCTGGTCGTCGGCGGCTCGCTCGTCAAGGAGGACGGCATCCAGCTCACCCAGCGCGCCTACGCCTCCGCCGAGAACGTCCAGAGCTACAAGGCGCTCATCGCCCGTGGCGTCAAGGTGACGGCCCAGTTCGTGCCCGCCGACAAGCCCGTCTCCGTCGCAGACCTCATCTAAGGGGGAAATATGGTCAACTTCACTATCCTGCAGGTCGTCCTTTTGACCCTGCTGGCCTTCATCAAGCACGTGGACTACTACGGCATCCCGATGATCTTCGTCAATTACGCCGTTTTCTGGGGCCTCATCACCGGAGTCGTCATGGGCGACTGGAAGACCGGCCTTGTCATCGGCGGCACCATTCAGCTCATGCAGCTCGGCGTCGCGGGCTTCGGCGGCTCCTCCATTCCCGACTACGGCACGATGGCCATCATCGCCACCGCCTACGGCGTGACCCTGGGCTCCGACACGGGCCTCGCCATCGGCCTGCCGGTCGGCATGCTCGGCATCCAGCTCGACGTCGTCGCCAAGATCCTCAACGGCTTTGTCGTCGAGAAGTCCCAGAAGTTCTGCAACGAGGGTAAGTTCAATCAGATGAACGCCATCCTGTGGGTCTGCCCCGCGCTCTTCGGCCTGTGCGCCGCCCTGCCCGTCTTTGTCTCCGTGACGCTCGGCCAGCCCGCCGTCAACTGGCTCCTCGAGGTCATGCCCCAGTGGTTCCTCTCCGGCCTCACCCTCGCCGGCAAGATGCTCCCGGCCGTCGGTATCGCCATGCTGCTCCGCTACATGCCAACCGCCAAGTACTTCCAGTACCTGCTCGCCGGCTTCTTCCTCTCGGCCTTCCTGAACGTGCCCATCATCGGCGCCGCCATCGTCGGCGTTGCCCTCGCGATTGCGTTCTACCAGCGTGCCGAGAGGGACACCGAGCTCGCCGCCCACGCTTCCGCAGACGCCTTCATCGGAGAGGATGAGTAACCATGGAAAACGAGAACATCACCGACGTCGCCGAGGGCAAGCCCTCCGGCTACAAGGTCACCAAGAAGGACCTGCGCAACGCGAACTGGCGCTGGCTCATGAGCGTGTGCACCTTCAACTACCAGACCCAGCAGGGCGCCTCAGTCGCCTACGCCCTCTCGCCGGTCCTGAGGAAGATCTACACGAACGACGAGGACTATAAGCAAGCGCTCAACAACCACTTCCGCTACTACAACACCCAGCCTTGGCTCGCCGCCATCATCCTTGGCGCCTGCGTGGCCATGGAGGAGCGCGACGGCCTAGCGGCGGCGGACGCCGTCCAAGACCTGAAGATCGGCACCATGGGACCGCTCGCCGGCGTCGGCGACTCCCTGCTCATGACCATGATCCCGACCATCATGGGCTCCATCGCCGCCTACATGGCCATCGAGGGCAACCCCGTGGGAGCCGGCATCTGGTTCGCGCTCATCCTGGCCATCTTCTGGGTCCGCATGCACGCCCTCGAGTTCGGCTACAAGCAGGGCGTGAAGCTCGTCACCGACTTCAGCGAGAAGCTTCCCAACCTCACTGCCGCCGCCTCCGTGCTCGGCCTCACCGTGGTCGGCTGCCTCATCGCCTCGGTCATCGGCGTCACCTGCCCGATTAGCTTCAGCTTCGGCGACGTCGCGATGGAGATTCAGCCGCTGCTCGACAAGATCCTGCCTGCCATGATCCCCGCCGCCATCACGGGAAGCGCGTATTACCTTCTTACCAAGAAGAACGCGAGCATGACGGCCCTCATCCTCGTGGTGATCGTCCTCGCGATGGTCGCCTCCGCCGCCGGCATCCTCGCCTAGCTTCGACCCAAGAGATTGGTGAATCAATGAGAAAGATAGTTGTGGCGAGCCATTCCCTTCTCGCCCAGGGCTTCAAGGACACCCTCGAGTTCCTTACGGGTAAGGGCGACGCCGTCAACGCCGTGTGCGCCTACGTGAACGACAACGGCGAGGGGCTCGACGCGGCGGTCGAGGCGGCTCTTTCGGGCACTGACGAGGTCGTCGTCCTCACCGACGCGTACGGCGGCAGCGTGAACCAGCGCTTTTCCCGCTTCGCCTCCGACCGGATCCACGTGATCGCGGGTGTCAACCTCCCGCTCGCCATGACGGTCGCGCTCGCGCGCCCCGACGAGAAACTCGACTTCGACGCCCTCGTCAACGAGGCGCGCCAGCAGATCATCTACGTGAACGGTGCCAGTTCCGCCGAGTGCGACGACGACGAATAGAGGAGGTCGACGATGAGAGAGTTCCTTAAGGACGTGTGGATGCACGGCGGTGAGGAAAGCCGCGCCATCACCCCCGAGAACATCACGGGCGAGAAGGGCCGCGCCGCCATGTCGGCCAGCCACCTCGGCGTCGGCCGCAAGGGCTCGTGCTGCGTGCCCCTTGAGTCCGGCGAGACCATCACGCTCGCGGACATCGAGGGCCCCGGCATCATCCGCCACATCTGGATGACCGTCCCCGACAAGACCGCCGCTGGCAGCTTCGTCATGCGTGACCTCGTGCTGCGCTTCTACTGGGACGACGAGGAGACCCCCTCGGTCGAGTGCCCTGCCGGCGACTTCTTCTGCAACGGCTTCGGTGAGCGCGCCATCGTCAACTCGATGCCCATCTGCGTGAACCCGACGGGCGGCATGAACTGCTACTTCGAGATGCCCTTCAGGAAGCACGCCAAGGTCACGCTTACGAGCGAGCACCCCGGGTTCATTAAGTACATCTTCTACACGTTCAACTACGCGCTCACCGACGTGCCGGACGACGCCATGTACTTCCACGCCCGCTTTAACCGCGAGCGCAGCACCCGCAGGGGCGTCGACTACACCGTGCTCGACGGCGTGCGCGGCAAGGGCTACTACGTCGGCACCTACATGGCCCTGTGCGCCCTGGAGCGCTATTGGTGGGGCGAGGGCGAGATGAAGTTCTTCCTCGACGGCGACGAGGAGTTCCCCACGGTCACCTCGACGGGAGCCGAGGACTACTTCGGCGGTGCCTGGGCCTTCCTCGACAGGCCGCCCCACGCGCTGCCCGAGGCGCAGTGCTTCAACACGCTGTTCGCCGGCTACCCGTACCGCTCGACGCGCGACGCCACGCGCGACCGCTTCAGCGCGGGCAAGCCGAACCCGAATCCGATGCTCGCGACTAACGACGACGCGCTGCCCAGGCACGGCCTCTACAGGTGGCACCTTCCCGACCCGATCTCGTTCAAGGAGGACCTGCGCGTGACGTTCCAGGACCTCGGCAACGACGACATCAAGCTCTACGAGCGCGAGGACGACATCTCCACCGTCGCCTACTGGTACCAAAGCGAGCCGCACGCCGTGCTCGCCCCGTTTGCCGCGAGGCAGGACCGCGTGCCCAGGTAGGGTCGCCTCGAAACAAGCCAACGTTATGGGCGCCCGCGGTTGACCATGACTGCGGGCGTCCCTTTGTAAGGAGGATCACATGAGCGAAAAGCAAATGAGGCTCGGCGCCCTCGAAGCCGGCGGGACCAAGATGGTCTGTGCCGTGGTGTCCGGCGACGGCGAGGTCCTCGACCGTATGGAGACCCCGACGCTTACGCCCGCCGAGACCGTCCCGCAGATGATCGAGTGGTTCACCGCCCGCGATGTGGACGCGTTGGGCATCGGCGCCTTCGGCCCGACCTGCGTCGACCCCAACGACGAGCGCTACGGCTCCATCCTCCAGACGCCCAAGCTCGCGTGGCGAGGCCATGGTCTTCGCGCCGCGTTCGCCGACGACCTCGGGATTCCGGTGGCCTACGACACGGACGTTAACGTTGCCTGCCTCGGCGAAGTGGTCTTCGGCTGCTGCAAGGGGCTCGAGGACGCCGTCTACGTGACCATCGGCACCGGCGTGGGCGCGGGCGTCATGTGCGCGGGCAGACTCCTTCACGGTATGCTGCACCCCGAGGCCGGTCACATGCTGGTAAGGACCCGTCCCACCGAGGAGGGACGCTGCGTCTGCCCGAGCCACGCGAGCTGTCTCGAGGGGCTCGCCTCCGGCCCCGCCATCGCCGCGCGCTGGGGAAAGCCCGCGGCCGAGCTCGCGGACAACGATGAGGTGTGGGCGCTCGAGGGGGATTATCTGGGGCAGATGTGCGCGAACCTCGTGCTCATGTACTCGCCTCGCCGCATCGTCCTCGGCGGCGGCGTGATGCACCAGGAGCAGCTCTACGGCATCGTCCGCAAGAAGACCCTCGAATATCTGGGTGGCTACATCCAGACCGCCGAGCTTAAGGACATGGAGAGCTACATCTGCGCCCCGGGCTGCGGCGGCGACCAAGGAATCCTCGGCGCGGCCGAGCTGGCAAGAAGGGCGCTCGCGTAACTTGCGCTCTCTCCGCCATACAACGCGTTAAGAAAAGACGAGCGCTTCTTGCCAATTGAGCGGCAAGAAGTGCTCGTCTTTTGCATTTGTTTTTGGGCAGGACGCCCCGCCTCCGCTAGAGTCCCTGGACCGCCACACCCACGAGGTTTGGACCGGTGTGGACAAGAAGCGCGGGGCTGATGTCGGAGCGGACGACCTCCACCGCGTTGGCCACGCGCTCGCACAGGGCCTGCTCCATACGGTCGTAGAGGTCGGCGTGGGCCGAGGTGCGGCTCGCGGCAAAGCGCACCTTGGGGTGCTTCTCGACGATGGCGGCGATGAGCTTGACCTCGGTGCGATGCGGTGCTTGCACAGCCATTTCGTGTGCGCGAGGCTGTTGGCTTTCTGGGCCACAGCAATCACCTTCCCCCTAGTATGATGACCTGAACAATCCTCATGCTAGGGGGAAGGTTTTTGTCGCGTAGCGGAAATTGGCCTCCACCCGCTGAGCGGGTGGCTTTCTATGCCGCGCGTGCCGCGCGGCACGGACTAAAGTCCATGAATAAAAACGAGGAAGGCCACGTCCGGCCTCCCTCGCAAAGGGTCTCTGATTACTCCCACTCATTGGGGACAGACTTAAATGAGTGCTCTTGAAATGCCGGCGCCTGGGGACGTTCTTTTTCTGTCTGCAGTTTGGAACGTTCCTTTTCTGTCGGCAGTTTGGGACGGTCCTTAGAGCTGCAGCGCGCCATGAGCGACGAGGCGAAGCGGATCATCCTGTCTTTTGAGTTCTAAGCATAAGCCCCTGTCTCTGAGCAATGACCGGTTCGCATTTGTGCGTATTTGCGTGCGTGGGATTGCGTGAATATGCGTATAGATGCGCCGTTTACGAGACAAAAATGACCGTTTAGCGGTGAGATACGCACAAACACGCACAGACGCGCGTGTTTGTGCGAATATAGAGCTATCCGAAATGCAAGACGTTCTATGACACAGGAGGCACATATGGTAGATTCCAAGCAGGCTCCACTCGACTCCGCGGCAGCCGCAAAAGCAGCGTTCGCTTCGGTCCAGGACAAGCCATTCCCCGATGATATCTTTACGGCTCCCGAGCTTCGTTGGGCTGTGATCGGGTGCGGCGTTATCGCCAACCAGATGGCCCAGTCTCTCGCTCTTGCCGGCCGCAAGCTTGCGGGCGTCGCCAACCGTACGCTGTCCAAGGCTCAGGCTTTTGCTGAGCAGTATGGCATCGAGAAGGTCTATGAATCGGTTGAGGACCTCTACGCCGATCCGGGCATCGACGCCGTCTATATCACCACGCCGCACAACACGCATATCACCTATCTGCGTGACGCGCTGGCCGCCGGCAAGCACGTGCTCTGCGAGAAAGCCATTACCCTCAATTCCGCTGAGCTCGACGAGGCGCGTGCCATCGCCGACGAGCACAACGTCGTCCTCATGGACGCCACCACGGTGCTTCATATGCCCTTGTATCAAGAGCTGCGCCGTCGCATGGATGCCGGCGAGTTTGGTCGCATGAACCTCGCCCAGCTCAACTTTGGTAGCTACAAGGAGTACGGCGATCTGACCAATCGCTTCTACAACCGCAACCTTGCTGGCGGTGCCATGCTCGACATTGGCGTGTATGCCCTGTCCGTCATGCGTCTCTTTATGGCAAGCCAGCCCATTGAGGTCGTTTCGTTGGGCAACACCTGTGAGACCGGTGTTGACGTTGCGGGCGGCATCGTCTGCCGTAATGCCGAGCAGCAGCTGGGTGTTGTGAGCCTCACGCTCCACTCCAAGCAACCCAAGCGCTCGATTATTAGCTTCGATAAGTGCTATATCGAGGTCAACGAGTATCCGCGCGCCGATCACGCGACTATCGTGTGGACTGCGGACGGCCACCGCGAGGAGGTCCACGCCGGCACCGAGGCTTACGCCCTTTGCTATGAGATGGCCGATCTTGAGAAGGCCGTTGCCGGCGACGACTCTAAGCGTGAGCTTCTGGGCTATGCTTCTGATGTCATGGAGCTGATGACCAAGCTACGCGCCGACTGGGGAGTCGTGTACCCCGAGGAGGAGTAAGCGATGCTAGCGGAAGATAGGCTCAACGCGATCGTGTCGATGGTTCAGCAGACCGGCTCGGTTACCGTGCCGGAGCTTGCCGAAGCCCTGGGCGTGACGGCGTCTACCATTCGGCGCGACCTGCAGACGCTCGACCGAGCACACCGTATCGCCAAGGTGCACGGAGGCGCGACAAGTCTGGAGCGCGCGCACGTGACGCGCGACCTAACGCTTAATGAGCGCAGCGACCTCCATAACGACGACAAGGAGCGTATCTGCGCCCGTGCGGCGGCGCTTGTGGAGCCCGAGAGCTTTGTATACATCGACTCGGGTTCGACGACGCTCAGGCTCATCGAGCATCTTCCACACCTTGAAGATGTCACCTATGTGACCGATTCCGTGCTCCATGCTCAACGCCTTGCTTTGCGCGGCATGCGTACCGTGGTGCTGGGTGGCGAGCTCAAACCCGAGACCGAGGCGCTCGTTGGCCCCGATGCCTTGGCAACCTTAGACCGCTACAACTTCAACTGTGGCTTTTGGGGCTCTAACGGCATTGCCGCCGAGCAGGGCTTCACGGCGCCCGATATCGAGGAGGCGCAAGTAAAGCGTATCTCGATGCGCCATACGGCCAAGCGCTTCGTAATCTCGGACGCCAGTAAATTTGGCATGGTGGCGCCCGTCAAGTTCGCGGACTTCCGTGACGCAACGATTATTACCGCAGGCGATGTCCCTGCCAAGTACCGGGCAATGGACAACGTCATCACGGTCTAACAGCAAGGGACGGGCTAAGGCCAAAACCACCGCGAAGGGGCAGGAACCTTTGTGGTGGTTTTGACGTTTGTCCAGATAAAACCTGCCAAAATAAACCTGTCCCTTTTTGGCAGGTTTTAGGGCTCCCAGGGGCAGGGGGCTTCGATGTGGATGTGCTCGCCGGTTACGGGATGCGTGAAGGATACGCTGTGGGCGTGGAGCATCAGGCCGCAGGGACGCGGCGTTCCGTACAGGTCGTCGCCAACCAGGGGATGATGCTCGCTTGCCAGGTGCACGCGGATCTGATGCTTACGGCCGGTGAGCAGCTCGACATCAATATACGAGCGCGTGGGCAGGCCACGACGGCTCTTAAGACGCTTGAGCACCTTCACGCGCGTTTGAGACGGCTTGCCGCTGGCGCCGACGCGCATCTTTCGACTGTCGTGTCGGTCGCGGGCGATGGGCTTGTCGATGAGCTTTTCGTTCCAGTCGATCTTGCCCTCGGCGAGCGCCAGGTAGTGCTTTTCGAACGCGTGGTCGATGATCATCTGGTCACAGGCGGGCTGCGTCTGCTTGTCGAGTGAGAACAGCACCACGCCGGTGGTGTTGCGGTCCAAGCGGTTGAGCGGCTGCATGTCGGTCGCGGCAAAGCCGTCGCCCATCGCCAGCAGCAGATCGCTGGCGTAGTCGGTGAGCGTGCGCTCGCCGGTGCCGTCGCCGTGGACGATCATGCCGGCGGGCTTGTCGATGGCCATGAGCCAGGCGTCGCAGTAGAGGACTTGAGGTTCTTCGTTCACGTGTAAGCCTTTCGGTTAGCTAATTCCCACAAACATGCAGCCCGAGGTCGCCCCGCGCAGGCGCGCGGCGGGCTTACGGCCGGCCTGCGCAGCCTCGACGGCGCGACGGACGCGTGCGACAGCGCGGCCCACCTCATCCGTCTCGGGCAGTGCGCCGTCAACCATAAGACGACGCACGCCGGCATCGAGCAGCTGAGGAACCTGCGGCGTGAGGTCGATGGGGTAGGCGTCGTACAAGCGAGAGCGGCCATGGATGTCGGTACGCACGGGCATGACCTTGCCGTCGATATTCTTGAGCGAGAGCTTGCGGGCACGCAGACGGCAGTTGGCACAATCGTGGATACAGCCGTTGGCAACCTGCAGAATGCAATGCTCGCTCGTCATAACGCGCGGGCGGCCAAAGACGGTGATGCCCAGAGCCGCGGGCGCGGCGGCGCCGAGCGAGACAATCTCGTCGAGCGTGATCTCGGGCGAGAGCCAAAACGCACCGGCTCCGCGCTCGGCAAGCGCTTCCATGCAGGGCACGTTGTGCACCGGCAGGCAAGAGCGAATCTCGGCCGTGGCGCCAACCTGGGCGGCCAGGGCAAGCTCGGAGATGTTGCCAACGGCGACGGTGGCTCCGGCATTGATCCAGGGATCGACGCGCTCGTGGTCGGCGGCGCGGCAGACCTCGTCGAGTACGGGCACGATACCCTGCTCAAATGCATTGGCAGGGGAGAGCTCGGCCGCATCGAGTGCGTCGGTGGTCATGTAGATGCGCGTGGCGCCCTCGGCACGAGCCGCCTCGGCGGCTTCGAGCGTGGTGACAGCGGCGCAGATCTGCGGCTCATCGCGGTAATGCTCGGGCATGGCGCGCGTACATTTGTCGAGTACCGGCAACTCGAGCGTTTTCGCACGCTCCTCGTACGGGGCCAGAATGGCCTCCTCCAATGCTTTACAGGCGGCGGCGCGCACCTTGTGCACGGCGGAGAAGCCCATACCGCAGCCGGCGTCGAGCGCCACATCAAAGCTCGCAGCCTCAAAGGGCGAGGAACCCATGCGGCCCACATGCTCAACCAGGTCTGACGCCTCGACGGCGCGGGTCTTGGCAGCCTCGACAGTGAAGCCCGTGGCGGAGGCGGTGAGCGCGGGGTTGTCACAGCAGGTGAGAGTGACAGTAAACGGCTCGCCCAGACGCGCCACGACGGACACATCAACGGCGCGGCGGCGCAGCACGTCGCGCTTGAGCGCGGCGCCGGCGGCATCGATGGCGCGCTGGCTGCGGATGACGCGCACGCGGCAGCCCTCGGGCATGCTACGGGGCACGCGGCACTCGATGATGTCGCCGGCGGCGGCATCATCGGTAGCGATGGTGGTCAGGAACTGGTCGAACTCGTCGTCGTGGCGAAGTTCCAACAAGTCGCCCTTGCCCACAGGCTCAAACAGCTCAATGCGGGCGATGGCGGCGCGGCGGCGACGGTCGTCGGGTTTGAGCCCGCGCACGTCGCGGTTGGCCAGACGGCTGCCCAGCACCGTGCCCACGATCTGACCGCGGTTGTTGGAACGTTCATAGCTCATCATCTCGTCGCCCGAGGTACCGTCCTGATAGGCGTGCGTAAAGTCGCGGTTAAAGCAGCGCTTGAGCTGGCGCTGCCGGGCGGCTTCCTCGTCCTCGGCAACGGTGGCTCCGGATAGCATGTCGTCAATTTCGTGACGATACACATCAACGATGGAGTACACGTAATCGGGCGCCTTCATGCGGCCCTCGAGCTTGAGCGATGCGGCACCGGCGTCATACAGACGGCGAACGAGCTGCGAAGTATTGGTGTCACGCGGGCACAGCGCGCGCTCGCGGCCGGCGGGGGAGAGCGTGCGACCGTTCTCGTCGATCAGCTCGTAGGGCAGGCGGCAGGGCTGGGCGCACATGCCACGGTTGGCCGATCGTCCCGCCATGGCAAAGCTTGAAAGCAGGCACAGGCCCGAGTAGCAAAAGCAGATGGCGCCATGGCTAAAGACCTCAAGGTCCACATCGGGCGCGGCATCGTGGATGGCGGCAATCTCGTCGATGGAAAGCTCGCGCGAGAGGGTTACGCGGTCGGCGCCCTGCTCGCGGCACCAAAGGGTTCCGCGGTCGTCGTGGATGTTCGCCTGGGTCGAGATATGTGTCTCGATGCCGGGCATCGTGCGCTTGACCTCAAAGAACAGGCCCCAGTCCTGGATGATGAAGGCGTCGGCACCCAGCGTGGAGCAGCGATGGATGAGTTGCAGCGCATCGCCCATCTCGGACTGCTTGATGACGATGTTTACCGTGACGTAGACGCGCGAGCCGGCCAGGTGCGCAGCACGGCAGGCTTGCTCAAAGGCCTCGTCGGTAAAGTTGGTGGCCTTGCGGCGGGCGTTGAAGCTGCCCATGCCGCAGTAGATGGCGTCTGCCCCGGCGGCGAGTGCGGCGGCAAAGGGCTCGGGCCCTCCGGCGGGCGCCAAAAGCTCGGGTCTGCGGTTGGTGGTTCGACTGGCGGTTGCGGTCATATCCTGCCTTTCAAAATGCTCAGATACTCAAAAGTATAGTGGCGCTGGCGCGACAGGCGATGCCCGTGGTCCAAGCGGGATAAAGTCTTCAGCAGCTTGGGGTGGCTGCCACAGAACAGAACCGTTCGGCGGTTCGGAGAAACCGTTGGGCGATAAATCTTTCTCGCACAATAATAAAATTCTTGCACAGCGCGAAATCCTTGGTTACTATCCCAATCAAGCGCGGTGTTCAGACCGAACTGTGCCTCCCGGTGTGAACACCGCGCTCACGCTCTCTCAACTGATCGTAAGGAGAAAAACATGAGCAAGACCGTC
>CAUDZT010000002.1 GCA_958453935.1 uncultured Collinsella sp.
TGCTAAAACCAGCCGGAGCAGACTTCTTCTCAAACGGCAGCACAAAGGTCAGGACGTCATCCTTATCCTCATCAGCCCATTCAGCTGCATAACGCGCTACCCAATAGCCAACGGCACGATGCTTGAGCATCTTGCCAAAGACCGTAAGGAATACCGTGACAAACGCCGTCAGCACCAAGAACAATACGAGCGTGATGCCACCGCCGGTAACAAGCGCCTCAATAGCCGAAGGACGGTAGTAGTAGCTATACATACCGACAGAGGCAATGGCGCCGAAGACGAGCGTCAGGATCCATGTGACAACGTTGGCGACCAGACCCGTCAAAAACTCGGGAAGGAACGAAGCGCAGAACAGCTTGGTCTTGTTGTGCTTAAACGCCGCCCAGACCTTGTCGAGCGAAAACGCGCTCTCGACACGACCGGTCACCGCAAAGTGCATCACGGCAATGTCGGCGAACATCTTAAAGAAGACCCCCAAGACCGCCGTGGCAATCATAGCCAGGACAAGCAGGCCAAGCGAGCCAAACAGCGCTGCCTCGAGTGCATAGGAGCCGTAATACGAATACGAGCCCGCGGCGCCAATTACCACGCTCTCCACCAGCGAAAGCACTACACCGATAACGGGAATGGCAGCGATAACCTTGAGCACGCCCGAGATAACACCCGAAAAGACGCCCAGACCAAACGACGTGGAGCGCATCAGCGGACGATCCATGCCGTCATCGACCTTAAGCGACAGGTCGCGGCCCCATTCGATGCCAAAGCCAGAACCGCACGCGCTTGCCACACAGGCAGCCAAAAAGCCGATGGCAGCCGCGATACCGCCGATAACGGGAATGAACAGCACGAGCACTGACACGACACAGATGAGCGCCGGCAAAAAGGCGATCTGGCACGCGCGCTGCAGCACGCCCGGCGTCTTGGTCATGTCCTCAAACGCCTGAGCCACACAGCCCTTGGACGCATTCGCCACGGGCGGTTGCGGAACAAACTGCTGGGGCTGACCCTGAGGGGCAGAGGCTGCGGCACCGGCATTAGGAGCACCGCACGCGCCACAGAACTTGTCGTTGTCGCCCATGGGGGCACCACACTGCGAACAGAACATCGAAATCATCCCTTCGTATCATGAGCGAATCATCTGGATCGCAAACGATGTCTTTAGCATCATTATCACCCAATGTGGGGACAAATGCTCCAACATGACGTATTTGCAACGCGCAGGGCGCTATTCGATTGTTTGATGAGCTCGACCGCGTTAGTTCGTTCCGCGGAAACCCTTGCCGACGATCTCGGAGCTGTCGACAATCGTGATAAAGGCACCCGGATCGACTTCGCGCGCATAGCGGCGCAGTTGCACGGCCTCGCGACGGCTTAGCACGCTCATGATCACCGTCACGCACTTGCCCGAGAAAGCACCGTAGCCGCGGCTGATAGTCGCCGTACGGTTGAGATGCTTGACGATAAACTCCTCGACCTTAAGGGGCTCGGAACAAATGACCGTGCAGACCTTACGCAGGTGGATGCTCTCGATGGCTTTGTCGACCACGAGCGTCTTGGCAAACAGGCCGAGCACGCAGTACAGACCGACGCGCGGACCGTACAAGAAGGCCGCGATGGTCACGATGCCGATATCGACCAGCAGCAGCGCACGGCCGATCTCAAGCGTCGTGCGGCGTTTGAGAATCATGGCGAGAATGTCCGTGCCGCCCGTCGAGGCACCAATATCAAAGACGATGGCGCTGCCGAGCGCCGGCAGAATCACGGCAAAGCACAGGTCGAGCCACATATCGCCCGTCATCGAGACATCGGTCGGAATAAAGAGCTCAAACAGCGAAACATAGGCGGACAGCGCAAACGAGGCAAAGACACTCCACAGGATTGCCTTGCGCTCCAAAAAGATAAAGCCCAGAACGACCAGGACCGCATTGATAATCCACATAAAGACGCCGACGGGCAGGGTCGGGAACAGCGTGGACAGAATGACCGACACGCCCGAGGTGCCGCCAAAAGCAAAGTGATTAGGGGTTTTAAACGCGACGATGGCAAAGGCCGTGAGGATCAGGCCCAAATTGAGCTCGGCAAAAAAGCGCGGAAAGCCCGGCTCCTGGCTGCGCTTGCGACCAGCGCGCTCGCCCCGCTCGATAACATCGCGATCGACCACGCGCTCCATCGGCACTACGGGAGGACGATGCACCTCCTCGGCAGCACGCGACGCCGCCTCTGCCGCAGCGGCCTCAATTGCCCATGCCTTGCTTTCTGTTTCGTGCTCGTCGGCCATTACGGCAACCCCTCGTTAACAATTTGGAAACAATGCGCCCATTAGAGTAACGCGGAACGTGGGGATTGCAACCCTTAGTTAGACGAGCGGTATGACTATATCGGGAGCGTACAAAAACGGCCGGCCACGCTTTTGCTTGCGCGGTCGGCCGTTTAATGTTTTCGCAGATAAAACCTGCCAAAACAAACCTGTCCCTTTTTGGAAGGTTATTCGTGCTGGCTGGTGCGGTGCTCGTACTCCTCGGGGGTGATGACATCCTCGATGCGCAGGTTGACGCCCGCCACCTCAAGGCCGGTCATCGCGGCAAGGCGCTCGGTGACACGTGCCTTAACATCGTCGAAGATCGCGGGCGCATAGGCGCCGTACTCGATGATGACGGAGATGTTGACGACCACGCGATTATCGTCGGTGACCTCGACCGTCACGCCCTTGGTCAGATTCTCGGCACCAAACTGCTCCTGCACAAAGTGCATGAGGTTACCCTTCATGCCCAGAACGTGCGGAACCTCGCGGGTGGCCATGGCAACGATCTTCTCGATCACGCCGTTGGAATAGGTCAGCGAGTCCTCGGACTCATCCGCCTCCTCGTCGTCCTCATCCGTATCGGACTCGGCCTCGACGAGAGCCTCATCCTCGAGCGTCACATCCTCAGCTTCGGCGACGACCGCCTCGTTCTCCTCGAGCTCGGTATCGGCTACATCGACCTTCGTATTAAAAGCCATGGTTCCTCCTTATGCCTGCCGCGGATGCGACAGTCGAATACATATTAGCGGCCGCTAAACAGACGGCCGAAGAAGTTGACGATCCCGTTCTCGCCGTCGCGGATCTGACCAATTACGGCGCCGATCAGCACGAAGAATGCAATGACGAGCGTGTCCCACAGGCCCAACGTGAGCACCAACACGGCGAGGATAAAGCCGGCGACGGCGCCGAGCGTGGTGTTGGGATGACGCACAGCATAGCTCCAGATGGCAGCGCCCGTACCCTTGATGAGACCCATAGCCTCGTCAAAATCCGCGGCTGCCGCGTCTTGTAACTCGGTTGCCTCTGCTTTGGAATCAACAGGTTCGCTCGCCGACGTGGCGCTCTGGTCAATCGTCAGGCGCGGCGTACGAGCGGTCTTATCTTGATTGGTATCACTCACCGGAAACCTCCACGGTCTGGACGGTAGTCTTGGACGGCAAAAAACGGACACGCGCGGTCGTACCCGGCGTGCCGAGCATGGTGTCGCAGGCCTTCTCGATGCGCTGCTGCATCGAGGTGGCAAGAGCGGCAACGTCCTTATCATCGAGCGCGATGGCCTCGACCTTAAAACGGACGTGCGAATCGTCGGAGCCTTGGACGCGGGCCTCGACATGCTCGACCATCACGCGGTCGTCACGCTCGGCAGCAGCCCTGGCGCACGAAGAAAGCGCCGCAAGGGTAACCTCGATATTGCGCTCCCCCGCCGGATGCACGCAGGACGGTTCGCGACGGGCGAACATCAGGCGGAAAAAGCTTACCAGCACGCCGATCGCCACGACGCCGGCGCACGCCGTGACGACGATGCGCGGCATGGGGTCGCGCATCAGCAGCATAAAGCGATACGTATACGGCCCCCAAAACTGGCAGACAAGCGTACCCAGCGCCACGATGGTGGCGGCAAGATACACGATCGCTAGGGCTCGTTTGAGTACGCGCACGCGGCGCTCCCTTCAAATCTCGGCTCTCGAAATGCAGAACGGTTCGCATCATTATAAAAGAGCCGGGTCCGGTGCTCTACGCACGCGGATCCGGCTCATCTATTCCACGAGGCTTGCATGCTCGCTTCATTATGCCCAGATATGCACGGCTTAACCCGTGCGAGCGCTACTCCTCCTCGAGGGCAGCGATGACCTCGTCGGTCATGTCCATGGTGCTGTAAACATCCTGGACGTCGTCGAGCTCCTCAAGACGGTCGATGAGGCGCTGGACCTTCTTGGCGTCGGTACCAGAGACCTCGGTCGGGGTGGTCGGGACCATGGTGGTCTCGGAACCCTTGACCTGGACGCCCTGCTCCTCGAGCGCCTTGGAGACAGCCATGACGTCGTTGGCAGCAGTCCAGACGATCCACTCCTCGCCGGCATCCTCGTAGTCCTCGCCACCGGCCTCGGCGATGGCCATCATGAACTCATCCTCGTCACCGGCAGCACCGTTGGCGATCATGGTCTCCTTCTTGGCGTTCTCGTCCAGGATCTCCTTGGCGACGACGATCTGGCCCTTGCGCTCAAACTGGAAGGCGACGGAGCCGGAGGTGCCCAGGTTGCCACCAGCGTGGGAGAAGGCGGAACGGACATCAGCGGCGGTACGGTTGCGGTTGTCGGTCAGGCAGTCGACGTAGACGGCGACACCGGCGGGACCGTAGCCCTCGTACACGATGTTCTCGTAGACGGCGGCGTCAGCACCCGAACCAAAAGCCTTGTCGATAGCGGACTTGATCTTGTCCTTAGGCATGGACTGAGCCTTGGCCTTGGCAACGGCAGCGGCGAGGCTGGCGTTGTTCTCGGGCAGCGGGTCACCGCCGAGACGGGCAGCAACGGTGATGTTGCGGCTGAGCTTGGAGAAGAGGGCGGAACGCTTGGCGTCCTGCGCGCCCTTACGATGCTTGGTTGTGGCCCACTTAGAGTGTCCGGACATACGTGTCTCCTATCGGTTTCGACCTAAAGCCCAGCGCAGATGCTCGGGCAATATAAACAAACGTCGTTATGATATACCTACTAGCCTGCGAGATAAACCCCAAAATGAAGGCGTCGTGATGATGTCCCCTTTGGTGCAAAGAAACCTGACCCCAATGCACCAAGTTAGGACCAGAGGAAGTCGCTGCGGGTGACGGTGGCGCCGATGGCGAAGGGCATGCAGGCGATGACCGGATACAGGTAGCGCATGTAGGTCGAGCCGTTGCACGGACCAATCAGGCACACGGCGAGCACGCCCAGCAGCGGCACCCAAATGGCCAGCCCGCGCCACGAATGGCGGCGCAACAGGTAGACCACCACGGCGATCATAATCCACACATAGGTGGCCGAGCTCATGGTGAGCGAGATAAACGGAATGCGCTGCACCGCCACGCGATACAGGTTGATCAGGTGGTCGCACCAGCGCACAACCTTGCTATCGACCGGATGGAAGTCAAAGTACTTGAGGTTATCGGGCTTCGCCATAATCTCGGCACTGCGCGCCGTGCTGTAGACCCACGCATCGCGGGCACTCGGATAAAAGTAGCCGTAGTAGTTATTGATGAGCGCCGAGATGTAGCACTCGGGATCCTTTTTGAGCATCTGCGCCCAGACCTCAAAATAGGCCTTGATGTCCTCCTGCGAGGCGTACTCGTTAAAGCAATTTTTGACGGCGTCCGACTTATCCGGGTTGTAGCGGCGGCCCAGATTGTCGTACTTGAGCACACGGTCGATCACGGCACGCTCATCGTCGGTCACCAAGCCGTCGCAAGGAGCCTCCACGATAGTGCCGTCCTCCTTAACCGTAGGGTTGACACCCGAGTTGAGGCCGTCGTGCTTTTGGACGAAACGAGCCGTCTGCTGGAACGGAATCGAGAGGATTTCGCGCTTGGAGCCGGGCGTAATGTCGTGCGCCGGCATAAACACCTTGGTGAAGTACATATTAGAGGCAAGACAGAGTGCAAGCACCGCGAGGACGCCAACCCAGCGGAAGCGCGGCGTGGCGCATGAGACCGCGGTGCCCGTCTGCTTAGCCGCACGACGGGCGACATGTACATCCCATGCGCAAAACGCCGCCGCAATCACGCAGGCCGCCAACGGAAAGACCAGACCGCCATTGCGCAAAAACGTGGAACCCATGGCAGCCAGCGCAAGCAACAGCCAGTCGTGGCGCGCAAAGAGCACGGGCCTCTGTTCGCCCGCACGCTCGGCATTGGCATCACGACGGGGCAAGCCACATGCCACGAGCTTGACGGTCTGTACCAGCAGCACCAAAAACGCGTCGGCAAAGAGCACGTCTTTGGTGAGCAACGCCGCGTAGTTAGAGAACATCGGCATAAACGCAAAGAACAGCAGGATCGCACCGCGAACCGGCAGGCTCACGCCCAGTTTGCGCAGCGACGAAATGGAATAGGCCATGCAGGCAGCCGTGATGACAAATTGAGCGCAGGTATAGATGATGAGGCCCGCGTTAGCGCTGTTGAACAGCGAAAGCCCCAGTTGAACGCACGAGCCGATAATGGCCGTGTGCACTACGGGATGATGCCCGTTGAGCAGCACGTTGGGGTTGAGTAGGCGCAGGTAGTCGCTCGTGCCGTTGGGATAGTTGAACCACTGGCGAATCTGCGCACCCGTATCTCCCATAAAAAGGCCGGGCAGCGAAGCGATGAGCGTGGGTGCCCAGGCGATCATAAGCACCAGGAAGGGCCCGGCAAAGGGATGGACCGAGAGCACGGCGTGAGCCACACGCCATATGCGGCCAAAGTGCGCCTCGGAAAACGGGATGCGTCGGGAGCTCAGCCAATCCAGACACTCAAAAGCCAGATAGAAGGCCACGATCGCTAGGAGCATCCAGCCCGCGCCGCCAATCCAGGCGCAGATGATGCGGGCCTTGTCGCCAAGAACAATCTCGGCCGAGTCGGTGAGGTCGTAGCTGCGGCCGAACACCATGCAGATGGCGAAAAACAGCGACGGCAGAATGATCGATGGACGCCAGGTGTCGCCACGGCCAAAGAACACGTAGCGAAACGGCAGCGTGAGCAGGCAGGCAAGCGCAAGCAGCATGACCGCGTCGGTATGGCCGGCAAACGAGAGGAGCACCTCGTAGCACACGTACAGCATGCCCGAGGCTTTGGGGTCAATCGCCAAGACTGCGTTGCTCGACACCGGGGCGGGATCGATGGAAAACGCCGTGGTCGCCAACAGCGCGAGCAGAAATGCGATGAGCGTCTGCTTGGCGGGGTAGCGCTTAAACCAGACGATGCGGGCCGCGTCGCGCGCAGCCGTTGTGGAGAGATCGGAATCCTTCACAGTCCGAAAGCCTTTCTAGAAACCTATCAAAAAGGGACAGGTTTATTTTGGCAGGTTTTATCTGGAAAACGTTACGGTTCTGTCATCGTTGCCCAGCAAACCACCACAAAGGTGCCTGTCCCCTTTGTGGTGGTTAGACGTCCAGGTAGATACGCTGGGGACGATTGCGGTGTCGGGCGAAGATGATGAGCGCCAGGCCGGCGATCACGAGCGGCAAGCTCAGCAGCTGGCCCATGGTGATGACGCCTCCCAGCAGATAACCCAGCTGGGCATCGGGCACGCGCACAAACTCAACGAGAAAGCGGACGATGCCGTACCCCATCACGAACACGCCCATAAACGTGCCCTGGGGCAGCAGCGGCTTTTTGCGACTGAGCACCTGTAGGATGCAAAAGAGCACGATGCCCTCTAGAAACGCCTCGTAGAGCTGGGAGGGATGGCGCGGCATATCGCCCGCGGTGCCGCCAAAGACCACACCCCAGGGCAGATCGGTCGGCTTACCCCACAGCTCGCCGTTGACGAAATTGGCACAACGTCCCAGGCACAGCGCCAGCGGAGCACCGATCACAGCAAGGTCGGCGATGGTCCAGGCGTCGAGCTTGTACATGCGGCACACGATGATGCCGCCCAAGATGCCGCCCACCAGGCCGCCGTGGAAGCTCATGCCTCCCTCGTTGGTGGCAAAGATTTCGAGCGGGTGGGTCCAATAGTAGCCATCGCCGTAAAAGACGACGTAAAACAGGCGCGCGCCGATGATGAGGCCAAAGACCGCGCCGACCACGACGCTCGTCAGGTCATCAATCGTAATGTCGAAGCCCCAGCGGCGCTGCGTGCGATACATAACGACTGCCGTAAGCAGGGCGCCGACCACATAGGCCAGGCCGTACCAGTAGATGGTGATGGGGCCCGCCGAGATCGCGACGGGATCAAGCATATGGTAGAGGTCGTTGAGCATATCGATCCCTTGCTCCCTATATACAAATGCGGCCGCGGGCCTTACGCTCGCAGCCGCATATTTGGGCGTAACGTCTATGCGGAGCGTACCGTCCGCAGCTTTCGCGTCTTAGAACGGCGCGTACTCGTCGTACAGGTCCTCGGCCTCGCCGGAAGCATTGACCTGCTCAACGCGGGTAACGCCGGGCACATGCTCCTTCAGGATGCGCTCGATACCCATGGAAAGGGTTAGCGAACTCATGGGGCAGCCGGCGCAGGCGCCCTGCAGCTCCAGCTTGACAACACCCTCGTCGTCGACGCCCACATACTCCATATCGCCGCCATCGGCCTGCAGGTTGGGGCGAATCTCTTCAAGAACCTTCTTAAGCAGCTCTTCGTTAACAGCCACAGGGGCTCCTTTCTCACAATAACGCGGGCACGCCCGCGGACAGAAGCTATGTTACTACAGCCATGTACCCGCTCACGAGCCGTCCATGCGCGCAGACGCGACTTTCACGAGTAGTCAATTTGGGACGGGGCTCTTTTAGCTGTTTTTGTTGCCGAGCAGTGCCGGCGCACATCGTTGCTACCGCTGAGCCTGTCCCCCGGTGCCAATCTGGACATCGACGATAACCTGGCGATAGCTGATGCCGCAGGAGTCGAGGATGCGGCGGCTGATGCGGCCATCATCGGTGTCGGCATACTTATTGTCCAGGTAGACAACCTCGCCCACGCCCACCTGCGCCAAAATCTTGGCGCAGTCGTGGCACGGGAACAGCGTGACGTAGACCGTGGAACCCTCGAGGTCCTTGAGCGAGCCACGGTAGTTGAGCACGGCGTTGGCCTCGGCATGGACCACGTAGTTGTGCTTGTCCTGCAGCGGGTCGTCGCTCGTACCCCACGGGAAAAAGTCGTCGTTGAGCGCCGAGGGTGTACCGTTGTAGCCCACCGAAAGGATGCGGTGGTTGGTGCTGGCGATGCACGCACCCACCTGTGTGTTGGGGTCCTTGCTGCGGCGCTGCGCGGCGATGGCCACGCTCATAAAGAACTCGTCCCAGCTAATGACGTCCAGGCGCTTGCCTGACGAAGTTTGATGAAGATCGTCCGACATGGCAGACACCTCCGTAATCGCAATAGTTTGACCCATTGTAGCAGGTGAAAGGTGGAGGCGTTTGTCCCACCGGCGCCCTCACTTTTACACGCGGCGGGGCTTTTGGTTGATGCGGTAGAGCTCGGCGAGACCCCGCAGCGTCAGCGCGTCATCGACCGTCAGGCTATGGCCGACCAGCGCCGCAAGTGCCTCGGCATCGTCGCCGGTAATGACGATGGGTACATTGCCCTCCCCCGCGGCCTTGGTCGCGCGCATCTCGGCAAGCACCATGTCGAGCATGCCGTCGATGCGTGCCACCTCGCCCAGAACCACGCCCGAACGCATGGCCTCGCGCGTGTTGCGGCCGATTACATGTGTGGGTGCCGAGGGCTCGACCTGCGGCAGGCGCGCCGCAGCAGCCGAAAGCGAGCGGGCGCCGAGCGCCAGACCCGGCGCGATGACGCCGCCGACAAAGGTTCCGCGCGCATCGATAACCTCGATATTGGTTGTGGTACCCAGGTCGATTACGATGCACGGAGAGCCATAGACGGCGCGGGCCGCCACGGCATCGGCGATGCGGTCAGGACCGATCTCGGCCGGGTCATCGTAGTGCACGGGCATGCCGGTTTTGAGGCCCGGCCCCACGGTGAGCACGCGCCCCGTGCAGGTGCGGGAAAGCGCCGCCTTCCACGGACGCTCGAGCGCCGGGACTACACAGCTCAGCACGGCCGCGGCGGGTGCAAGCACCCCGGGCACACCTGCATCGGCGGCGAGCGCGCCCATGACCTGCATAAGTCGCATGCGCGCTTCGTCGGCCGTAATGCTCGACGGCGTCGTGATCTCGCATGTCGCAAGCGGACATTCCTGCGCCGCGGCCGAATCCTCTGCAAACAGGCCAAAGCGAATGAACGTGTTGCCCACGTCGACCGTCAATATATATGCGCACCCATTAAGCATCGTCGGCGCTCCTTTCGTCTGTCCAGCAGTATATCGCCTACCTAAACCAGTCATCCCAAAATGACTGGCTTGCGGTTATACTGATGCGCGGCCGCGCGCGAGCTCACGCGGCGGCCCTTGGTAACCCGACTTCCCGCGCCGTATCCGTAACGGCGCTCCCGGGGGAAGCGGATATACGCAAAGGAGTTTTATATGAGCAATCCCTCGAACCGCGCTTCGATGCGCGGGCAACTCACGCTGCGCGGCGTCGTCATCGGCGTCCTTGGCTGCGTGATCATCACGGCAAGCTCGGCCTACACCGCCCTCAAGATGGGCGCACTCCCCTGGCCAATCGTCTTCGCTGCCGTCATCTCGCTGTTCTTCCTTAAGCTCATGGGCAACGCCAGCCTCAACGAGGCAAACGTCACCCACACCATCATGTCCGCGGGCGCCATGGTCGCCGGCGGTCTGGCGTTTACCATCCCGGGCGCCTGGATGCTGGGCTATGCCGACCAGATCAGCTGGCTCGACATGTTTATCGTGGCGCTCGCCGGCACCATCCTGGGCCTGCTGGCCACCGCGCTCATCCACCGTCACTTTATCGTGGACGCCGCGCTGGAGTTCCCCACCGGCAACGCCGCAGCTCAGACCTTGCGCGCGACCGAGGCCGGCGGCAAGACCGGCAAGCAGCTCTTTGGCTCCATGGCCATCGCCGGCATCTATAGCGTGCTGCGCGACGCCCTGGGCGTGGTGCCCAGCATGCTATGCACGCTCAACATCCCCGGCGTGACCTTTGGCATCTACAACTCGCCCATGCTGCTCTCCGTCGGCTTCCTCGTGGGCTTCGCCCCGGTCGCCTTCTGGTTTGCCGGCGCCCTGCTGGGCAACTTTGGCATCATCGTGGGCGGCACCGCTGCCGGTCTGTTCGATGTTGTGACCGCGCAGGGCATCGTCAAGTCCCTGGGCATGGGCCTCATGATGGGCTTTGGCGTCGCCGTCGTCCTCAAGGACATCCTGCCGCAGGTCGCCGGTATCGTCCGCGGCCTCGCCGCCGACAGCTCCACCGACACCGACGAGCAGTCGCTCATCTCGGGCTCCCTTAAGCTCGACGCCGGCATCATCGGCCTGGGCGCCGCCGCCATCGCCGTGATCATCGCCATCGCGCTCGACCTTGGTCCCGTCCCGGCCGTCATCGTGACGCTGTTCACCTTTGTCACTACCATCATGAGCGCACAGAGCTGCGGCCAGACGGGCATCGACCCCATGGAAATCTTTGGCCTCATCGTCATGCTCATCGTGGCCGCCTTCGCTCAGATCGCTCAGGTCAAGCTGTTCTTTATCGCCGGCATCGTGGCCGTGGCGTGCGGCCTTGCGGGCGACGTCATGAACGACTTTAAGGCCGGCGCCGTGCTGGGCACCAACCCGCGTGCGCAGTGGATCGGCCAGGCCATCGGCGGCATCGTGGGCGCCCTGGTCGCCGCAGCCGTCATGGTCGCGCTGGTTACCGCCTATGGTCCGGACGCCTTTGGTCCCGACAAGAGCTTCGTGGCCGCACAGGCAAGCGTCGTCGCCACCATGGTCTCGGGCATCCCGAGCGTGCCGTGGTTCGCAGGCGGCTTTATCGCCGGCATCGTCATGTACTGGCTCGGCATTCCGGCCATGATGATCGGCCTGGGCGTGTACCTGCCGTTCTACATGTCGCTCACGGCCTTCTTGGGCTCCTGCGCCAAGCTCGCCTACGACAAGTGGGCCGCACGCCGCGACGCCGCTGCCGGTCTTTCGGACGAGGAGAAGGCCTCCAAGGATGCCGCCTCCCAGGAGCAGGGCCTGGTCGTCGCCAGCGGCCTGCTCGGCGGCGAGTCCATCGTCGGCGTTATCCTGGCGTTTGTCTCTGTTGGTCTGAGCCTGCTGGGGTAGGCCGAACAACAACGCACCAGCGCAGAGCGCGGGGTCGGAATCAAACCGGCCCCGCGCTTTTTTGTCTATTTGACTCTTATGATCCTCACGGCGTTTTAGCCATGTCGATTGTCCTGACTTCCAGGTCAACAAACCTTGTCTGACACCTCGCCTAACGCGGTGTAGAGTAAAGACGACAGACGCAAGAAGCGGCTCAGAAGCTAAACGAGGTAAGCATGGAACTCGACAAACAACAGATCAAGCGGCTGCGCGAGCGTCATCATCGTCGTCACGGTATACGCCCTGCACACAGCGAGGCCATGGAGAATGCCACCCGTTTCCTTAAGCAGGCGTTCAACATACGCGAGGGACGCGCGCCCTATCACGTGATTCGCAAGCGCTTTGTAAACGGGGCGCGCCTGACTGGCTCACACTTATGCATCCTGATCATTGCCATGTTGATCGCGAGCATCGGCCTCGATATCGACTCGGACATTGCCATCGTGGGCGCCATGCTCATCTGTCCGCTCATGGGCTCGGTCCTTGCCATGGCATACGGCATCGCCACGCTCGACCGCGAGATTGCCGTCGAGGCAATTGCCGGCCTCGCGCTGCAGATGGTCTTTTGTCTAATCACGTCCACGCTGTACTTTAAGCTCTCGCCCCTTGGCACCACCACGGCCGCCATCATCGACAACTCGACACCGACTGTGTGGGACCTTGCCGTCGCGCTCGCGGGCGGCTTTGCGGGCGGACTGGGCAACTCGCGCGACCAGGAACCCGCCACGCTCATCGCCGGCGTGGCCGTGGCGACCGCGCTCATGCCGCCCCTGTGCGCGGCGGGCTATGGCATCGCCATCGCAAGCGGGTCGCTGTTTCTTTCAGCCCTCTACGAGTTTGGCATCAACGTGGTCTTTATCGCACTGGCTGCCGAAGCCGTGCTGCTTCTTTTGCGCGTGCCGCTCAAGCGCGACCTCAACGGCGACGGCATTGTGACCGCCGAGGAAAATGCCGAGGTCGATGAGCTGTCACACAAGGTGCGCCGCCGCATCATCGTGGGCACGGTGATCTTTGCCATCCCCTGCATCGTTATGACGGCGGGGTCTATTGGCTCGGCGCAGGCCGGCGTGCAGGACGGTTACGGCGTCACCGAAACCACGCGCGAGCTTGCCGCGGTGCTGCCGGGCTTTAAGGATTACACCGTTGCCGTCGAGACCTCGGCCACCGAAGGCGAGGAGGAGGGCCTTGTCGAGCGCGAGGTTGTCGCCCATGTGACGACAAGCGAGGTGCTTGGGGCACACGACCGCCGTGTAGCCCGCAAGCTCATCGACCTCAATGTGCCCGAGCTCGATCGCGTGGAGTTTGATGTGCAGTAATACGCGACGTGAGATGGATGCGCGCAGCCGCGCGTCACGACATGGCGCAGACGTGACGCGGGCCACGAGCAAATAGCGGGACGCGGTCCATGGCCGCGCCCCGCTCGCTGATTTATTGCCGTGAATCAGCTGTCCGCATCGACATCGCCAGACTCCACTGTAAACGCCGGACCGGTACTCACCAGATAAAAACGGGTCACCTTGGTATCTCTAAATAGGTAGAGCAAGCCCTGATCGCGTCGGCGCGAAATATACGCCACGTGGACCGTACCGAATTCTTCGCCGTTTTCCTTCTTTAATATCAGGATGTTGGGGTCATCCGCACGCTTAAACTGCCCGTCTGTGCAGATTCCGTCTTGGTCGACCAGCTGCCATCGACAGTTGTCCTCCTCAAGAAAAGCCAGGGTTTCCCGACTTGTTTCGTCATCCCGATAGTAACCGTCAATGGCAAAGCCTTCGGAAGCACATTCCTGCATATAGGATGTTTCTCGACTTATAGCGAACTGCCCTATAGCGCCCAGGAGCACAGCTAGGCAAACCACTGCAAGGGTTATCGAGATAGTACGGCGGCCCATATTAACCAGCCCGATACTTGTTTAACGGAGCACGAAACATACTTGGTACCTCCGATATCATGGCGAATGTCGCCAGCAGACTGGCGACAACTATATGTTTCTAACATTAAACCATATGGCTGCCACTCGCGGAGGGGGCATCGGCGAACGGTGCATTTTTGCGTTCTATTGGGCAAACGTCAACGCGCGCTACAGCTCTTGCTCGACCTATTCAGATCTTGTCGCATACTACCGTAGATCCTCAACGCTTCCGCCCCCAAGAGATCATTTTTAGTACGTAAAGAAGCCCTCGCCCGAGCTTTCGCCCAGCTTACCTTCGTCGAGCATTTTCTTGAGGACGGAGGCCATGGCCTTAAAGTTGTAGGGCATCATCATCTTTTTGAGCAGCGGGCTCACCAAGCCCGGGACCTTTTGGTACTGCATGACGATGTTGTACGCCGTCTGGATGCCCACGGTGTCGAACACGCGGAACGGCCCCTTGGGAGCGCCGGTGCCGCGCGTCCACGCGAGGTCGATGCTCTTGGGGTCACTCACGCCCGAGACATACAGGTCAAGGCCCGAAAGCAGCCACGGCACCAGCATGGAATTGAGCAGGTAGCCGTTCTTTTCCTTGTTGACGGGCAGGGCAAGCATACGGATATCGTTGGCAAAGTCGACGAGCTCGTCGAAGTAGCGCTTGTCGGTTTGGTCCTGTGCCATGACCTCGGTCATGTTGTTCTTCCAGATGGAGTTGGCAAAGTGCAGCGACAGGTACTTCTCGGGACGGCCGGTGTACTTGGCAAAGGTGCTCGGCAGCAGCGTGGATGAGTTGGTCACGATGACGGTCTTTTGCGGCAGAACCGGGGCGAGCTTCTTGTAGAAGTCGATCTTTGCCTGGGTGTCCTCGGCCATAGACTCGATGACCAGGTCGGCGTCGGCCACGGCCTTGGCAAGATCGAGCTCCAGCTTGAGTGTGGAGTAGGCACGCTCGACGGCGGCGAGCGCCGCTTCCTTGTCGAAGGGCTGGGTGCCATCGGCGATACCGGCGCACCACTCGCCCGTACCGTCCGCCATGCCCTCGATTGCCGCGATGTACTCCTTGCGCACGTGATCGATCTTGGGCTGGGTGCGGCCGATGCTGCCCTCGCTGCGCAGCCAAATCGTTACATCAAAGCCGCAGTAGGCAGCCTGAAAGGCAATCTGGCTTCCCAACACGCCGCCGCCGGCAACACAAACGGTCTTGTAGCTCATGGAACGGTCCTCTCTTACGTAATTCCATAGATGTGTATTTATTCAACCGTAAGGATGACGCGCGCTGGGGGTGGGTTCTATAAACGGGCGGTATTTCGCGGCAAACGGCTACATATGTTCATTATCTCGGGGCTTCAAGGGCAATTTATGGTGCCACCGAGACGTCGTTTTCGGAAGTATGCGGCAAATTCCGGAACTCTTGAGCACATCCTGGTTTTTCACCAATAAAACCGCAGGTACAGAGCTTGGACATATCCGATGTGCTCGGCCTATTCAGATTTTGCCGCATACTTCCGAAATCTAAGTTCGCAAAGGGTGATAGTTGGGGCGTTTACGCAACAGATGTCCAGTAAAAACGGGTGGCAGCCGGTATGGCTACCACCCGTTTGTCTCATATCTAGCCCATAGCGGGCAAGCTACTTCTTAATGCCGCGTCCCAGACGCTCGGCGACCGACGCCACGGCCTCCTCGCTGGCCGGCCCGCAGCTCACGCAGCCGTCGTGGGCGCGCATCTGACCGGTGACCTCGTCCATCGCGAGCGGCGCCACCTTCTCGAGCTTAAAGCCCTTGCCCGCGCGCATGTTCTCCTTGGCCACACTGATCATGAGCTTAATACGGTTGAGCTGGTTGACCTCGGACGCACCGGGGTCGTAGTCCACCGCGACAATGTTGCTCTCGGGATGCTGGCGGCGCAGCTCCTTGATCACGGCCTTGCCCACCACGTGGTTGGGCAGGCACGCGAAGGGCTGCGTGCAGATGATGTTGGGCGCACCATGGTCGATCAGGTCGAGCATCTCGGCCGTGAGCAACCAGCCCTCGCCCATGTTGTTGCACACCGAAAGTACCGTACGGGCCTTTTCGGCCATGGTGCCGATGCGCTCGGGCGCCTCGAAGCGGCGGGACTTCTCGAGCATCTCCTCCACCGGCGTGCGCATCCAGTCCACAAGCTTGATGAGCGCTTGCATGCCCGCGCGTGTAGTAGCAGAGCTTCCCAGCTCGTCCTTCTGCAGCTCGGCGTTGCTCATGGAGTACAGGAAGAAGTCGAGCAGGCCCGGCACCACGGCCTCGCAGCCCTCGCGCTCGATGACATCGACCACGTGGTTGTTTGCCGTGGGATGGAACTTGACCAAGATCTCGCCGACCACGCCCACGCGCGGCTTAGTACCCTCGCCCACGAGCGGCATGGTGTCGAACGCTCGGATGGCCTCGCGGCACAGCTTGGTGTAGTTGTGGCGGTTGAACTTGGGCGCCAACTTGCGGGCGCGCGCCATGTACTCCTCGTAGAGCGCGTTGGCGGCACCGGGCGTGGCCTCGTACGGGCGGCAGCGGTAGAGCATCTGCATCATCACGTCGCCAAAGAGCACCGCGTAGACTGCCTGCTTAAGCAGCGCCGGCGTAATCTTAAAGCCGGGGTTGTCCTCGCCGAGCGCCACAGCCGAAAGCGAGATCACCGGAATCTCAGGGTGACCGCTCTCGCGCAGGGCTTTGCGAATGAGCGCGATGTAGTTGGTAGCACGGCAGCCGCCGCCGGTCTGACTGATGACCACGGCCGTCTTGGACAGGTCGTACCGACCGCTCTCGATGGCCTCCATGATCTGGCCCGTCACCAGGATCGACGGATAGCAGATGTCATTGTTCACATAGCGCAGGCCGGCCTCGACGGCGTCGTGATCGGTCGAGGGCAGCAGCTCCAAGTTGTAGCCGGCACCGCGGAACACCTCTTTGACCAGGTCAAAGTGGATCGGCGCCATCTGCGGGCACAGGATGGTGTAGCCCTCGTCGCGCATCTGCTCGGTAAAGGGCACCTTCGGCCATGCGGTCGAAGCACTCTCGCGCTGAGCCTCAAACGTGTACTTGCGGCTCGCGAACGCGGGGGCATCCGTGGAGGGCGCCACCGGCGCGGCATCGCCCTGCTCGTAAGCCTCGCCCGCGGCCGTGGCCTCGGCCAAGCGCTCGGCCTCCTGGTCCTTAAGCGCGGCCATGAGCGAGCGGATGCGGATGCGCGCGGCACCCAGGTTGGACACCTCGTCGATCTTGAGCACGGTGTAAATCTTGCCGCTGGCTTCCAGGATCTCCTGCACCTGGTCGGTGGTCAGGGCGTCCAAGCCGCAGCCGAAGGAGTTGAGCTGGATCAGGTCCAGGTCGTTGCGCATCGTCACAAAACGAGCGACGGCGTACAGGCGGCTGTGGTACATCCACTGGTCGACGACGCGAATCGGACGCTCGGGCTTTACCAGATGCGCGAGCGAATCCTCGGTAAAGACCGCAAAGCCAAAGCTCGAGATAAGCTCGGGCAGGGCGTGGTTGATCTCGGGGTCGTTATGGTAGGGACGACCGGCGAGCACGATGCCGTGACCGCCGTGGTCCTCGACCCACTTAAGGGCCTCCTCGCCCATGGTCTGGATGTCCTCGTGGAAGCGCGCGTCGGCCTCAAAGGCAGCGTTGACGGCGGCATCGACCTCGGAGCGCGTGATCTTGGGTCCACGCACGCGACCGCGACCGGCCTCAGCATCGGCCACGCGGTCGACGGCGAGCACCTGGTACAGGCGGCGCTTGAGCTCGGTCTTGTCATGATAGGGCACAAACGGGTACAGGAACTCGATGTTCTGCTCGCGGATCTCGTCGATGTTGAGTGCCAACGCCGTGGGGTAGCTCATGACGATGGGGCAGTTGTAACAGTTGCCGGCGGTCGGGTCCTCCTTGCGCTCCCAACGCACGCACGGCATCCAGATAAAGTCGACGTCGCGGTCGATAAGGTTCATCACGTGGCCGTGGCTCATCTTGGCCGGATAGCACACGCTCTCGGACGGCATGGACTCGATGCCCGCCTGGTAGGTCTTTTTGCTCGACTGGTCGGACAGCTGCACGCTAAAGCCCAAGCGCGTAAAGAACGCATGCCAGAAGGGGTAGTTCTCGTACATGTTGAGCGCGCGCGGGATGCCGACGGTGCCGCGCGGGGCCTCGTCGGGGCTCAGCACCTCGCGGTTAAAGAGCAGCTCGTTTTTCTTTTTGAAGAGGTTGGGGGCCTCGGTCTTCTGCTTTTTGTGGCCGGCGCCCTTCTCGCAACGGTTGCCGGTAATGAAGCGCCTACCGCCGCCAAAGTCGTTCACAGTAAGCTGGCAGTTGTTAGAGCAACGGCCGCAACGGACATGCTTTTGCGTCACGGTGAGGTGTGCGATATCCTCAGCCGAAAGGATGGTCGAGGTGCCGTCGGCGCCGGCGCGATCGCGGGCGAGCAGGGCCGCACCGTAGGCGCCCATGCAGCCGGCGATGTCAGGGCGCACGGCATGCACGCCGGTGAGCTGCTCAAACGCGCGCAGCGTGGCATCGGACATAAAGGTGCCGCCCTGGACGATCACCTGGCTGCCGATCTCCTTGGGGTCGCGCAGCTTAATGACCTTGAACAGGGCATTCTTAATGACGGAATAGGACAGGCCGGCCGCGATGTCGCCCACCGTGGCGCCTTCCTTTTGCGCCTGCTTAACGCGCGAGTTCATAAAAACCGTGCAGCGGCTGCCCAGGTCGACGGGGGCCTTGGCATGGATGGCGGCATCGGCGAACGCGCGCACGTCCATGTTCATAGAGACGGCGAAGCTCTCGATAAAGCTGCCGCAACCCGACGAGCAGGCCTCGTTGAGCATGATGTGCTCGATAACGCCGTCCTTGACGCGCAGGCACTTCATGTCCTGGCCGCCGATGTCCAGGATAAACTCGACGCCGGGCAGGAACGCCTTGGCGCCGCGCAGGTGCGCGACGGTCTCGATCTCGCCGGAATCGGCCTTGAGGGCCTCGATGAGTAGCGCCTCACCGTAGCCCGTGGTGGTCACGTGGCCGATGGTGCAGCCCGCGGGAATGTGGTTGTAGAAATCGGCCATGATGACCTTGGCCGTGCCCAGGATGTCACCGTTGTTGTTGCCGTACCAGGTATGCAACAGCTGGCCGTCCTCGCCCACGAGCGCGGCCTTCATGGTGGTGGAACCGGCGTCGATGCCAATGAACACGCGGCCGGTGTAGCCGTCGAGCTTGCCCTTGGGGACGACTTCTTGGTCGTGGCGACCCTTGAACTCGGCAAAGTCCTCGTCGGTGGCAAAGAGCGGATCCAGACGCTCGACCTCGGCACCCTGCGTGTCGCCCAAGCTGTCAATGGCCTCGATAAGCTGCGGGAACGTGCTGAGCTTATTGGACTCGTGCGCCATGGCGGCGCCGCTCGCCACAAACAGGTGGGCGTTTTGGGGCACGATACGGTGCTCCTCGTCCAGGTTGAGCGTGAGGTAGAAGCGATGGCGCAGCTCGGAGAGGTACTGCAGCGGGCCGCCCAGGAAGGCAACGTTGCCACGGATGGGGCGACCGCACGCCAGGCCCGAGATGGTCTGGGTCACAACGGCCTGGAAGATGGAAGCGGCCACGTCCTCGGGGCGGGCGCCCTCGTTGAGCAGCGGCTGGACGTCGGTCTTGGCAAAGACGCCGCAGCGGCTGGCGATGGGATAGATGGTGGTGGCGTTGGCCGCGAGCTCGTTGAGGCCGCTGGCATCGGTGTGGAGCAGGGTGGCCATCTGGTCGATGAACGCGCCCGTACCGCCGGCGCAGGTGCCGTTCATGCGCTGCTCGATACCGTTGTCGAAGTAGATGATCTTGGCGTCTTCGCCGCCTAGCTCGATGGCGACGTCGGTGGCCGGGATGATGGTCTCGACGGCACGCTTGCTGGCGATGACCTCCTGGACAAACTCCAGGTCGAGCCACTGGGACAGCAGCAGGCCGCCCGAACCGGTGATGGCGCAGGTCATTTGGGCAGCCGGCAGCACGGTCGCAGCGCCCTCGAACAAGTCGCGGGCGCAGGCGCGGACGTCGGTGTGGTGGCGCTGGTACTTGGCGTAGACGATCTGGTTGTCGTCGTTGAGCACAGCGAGCTTAACGGTGGTGGAGCCCACGTCGATGCCCAGGTGCAGGTTGCCGCGGGCGGCCTCGGGGTTGAAGATCGCGCCTTCGGGGGCCTGGGCGGCGGCTACGGGCTCGGCGGCGGTAGCGGGCTCGCTAGCGACGAGCGCCTCCCCTGCCACGTTCTTAGCCTCGGCGACTTTCTCAGTGACTATCTCGGCAGCAGCGTTCGCAGCCTTCTGCGCAGCGTCCACCACGGCGGGCGCGGCCTCGCGTGCGGCAGCGACCACACGGTCTTTAATGCCCTCGACGAGTTTGCTCATCTGTTTCTCCTCTTAGTTGTTGGACTCGACGGTTGCGGCGGTGTCGACCGCGTCCTCGAGCTGCAGATTCAATAGCTTCATGCCGTATTCCGGCACGTTGATATCGATGGGTTGGCCATACAGGTCGCCGGGGCGCACAAAGGCGATAACCGTCATGATGCGTGCCATGGTCTCGGGCGATTCGGAAAGGTCACGCTCAAACCAGCGCTGAATCATGCCGACCTCGGCACTCACGACGTAGGTGACGTAGTAGTCAAAGAACGTGCCCAGCGCCAGGCCCAAAATGCCCGTCTGCGCACGCGGCGCCACGGCCTCACGTGCGGTGTCGATGATCTTTTTAATAAAGGCGGGGTCGCCGCCCGGGCCCAGCAGGGCCCCGATAAGGTCGCGATTGGCCGCAAGATAGCGAAGCAGCTCAACCGAACCGGGTGCCGGCTCGAGCTCGTCGATATTGCGGTAAAGATCGGGTAATTGAGCTGCGGTGATAAGCTCCACCCGCTCGCGAATCTCGGCAAGCAGGCCGTCCTCGATCTGGCTGATGAAGTCGGGGATATCGCGGTAGTGCGAATAGAACGTGCGGCGCGTAAGGCCGGCGCGCTCGGTGAGCGACGCGACGTTAATGCGCGAAAGGTCGCCGCTTTCGGCAAGCTCGCTAGCAAGTGCCTGGCGAAGAGCACGCTGTGAGCGAAGGGACCGGCGATCACATTTCTCGAGCTGGGACAAGCGTCCTCCTTGTTACTCAGCCTGTGCGCTATTGCACAGTGCGAGTATTATTGCACACCGTGTGTACCAACACGTAAAGGCAATATTTAGATTGTGGCAAAGGGACAGTCCCTTTGTCACATTATTCAATGATGGTGCGGGAGCTCTGCTTATGCATGGTGGCGAGCATGTGTTTGGGGACGGCGTGGACCATGCAGCTGCCGATAGTTGCGCTCGCAGCAGCCTTAGCTGCATCGCTAGCGTTTTTGGTCGCATAGCTGTGGCGGAAACGCTTGAGCATGGCGATGTCGTTTCCGCCGTCGCCATAAACCGCGACCTCGTCCTCGGCAATGCCGTAGTAGCCCGCCAGCCAGGCCACACTCTCGCCCTTGTTACACGCCACGTCCGTGATCTCGAACATCACCGGGTCAAACGGCGCGTTGACCACGCGGTCCGAGCGCTCGGCCAAATACGCCTTAAGGTCGCGCTCCAGCTCGGGCGAGGTCACGCGGCAGTTGATCTTGCACACATCGTGGCGCAGGATGTCGCCGATCGACTGGTCAAAATACTGCTCCTCGTGATACCCGCCACGCGCACGCATACCACGCATCACGATGCGCTTGATGGGGCTGTCCTTTTTAAAGCCCGCCTGGTGCATCTCGAACGAACCGCTCGAGAACATACCGTCGGGCGTGGAGCAGTCAAAGCAGATATCCGGAAACTCCTTGAGCAGCTCCTCGGTGATCTGTGGGTCGATGGTCCAGGTCTTGAGCACCTCGCCATGACTGTCGCGCACGATGGAGCCGTTAGAGCAGCAGGCGTCAAGCGCCAGGCCCGTAAAGCCATGCTCGCCGATCGGCAACGTCGAGCGCCCGGTCGCGGGAACCACATGCAGTCCAGCCTCGGTCAGCTCGCGAATAGCGTGGCGGATGGTCCCGTCTGCCTCGTGCAGGGCGTTAAGCAGCGTTCCGTCTAAGTCACTCGCGAACATCTTGATCATGGGCATGCCTCTCTTTCGTCTGCACGATATTTTAGACGAGAATGAGCGCGCCCATGCAAGGGCGCTCCAACGCGCCGGGACGTTCGCTCCCGCAAAGCCACAGTGCCCCAGCGCGTTAAATCAATCGCCACAAGCGACTTTTCAGCCGATAAAACAGCGCCGTCGTCAACGTCAGCACCGCCAACATGGCTGCGAATACAATCGCCGGTGTCCATCGATCATATGCAACCCCGTACGTCAATTGGCCGATAGGTGTTGCGCAGGAAAGGACCATGTAAACGACCGAAAGCACTTTTCCGCAGAGCTCAGTCGGCGCTGCCCGCTGAACAAACGCGATGATTTCAACCGACGCAATGGCCGCCCACACCATGACCCATGCCGAACCAACCGTAAACACGGTGAACACGCATACATCCGCGCCGAACAGTAGCGTAACAATAATCGGTACGACTCCTAAACAGATCATCGCAACATATCGACATATGCCATTGAGAGAAAAGCGATGCGGCCAAATGCCGACCAAGCCACTGCCGGCAAGACCACCCAAGCCCAGAGCAACCTCAACCATCCCAACGCAGGACGATTGCATGCCAAGATGCTTTGTAACAATAATGGGAGCGCCAATCGTTAGCCCAACCAACGCAAGGTTTAAAACGGCCGCAAGCAAAATCACGGCGACCAATGATGCATTTTGCAACAGATACCGAATCGACTCCCGAAAATCGTTTCGGCATGTCGTACGAGTCGCGCAGTCTCCCATCGTTTCAGATGAGGCATTTTGCTTGAGCGCGCCCCCAAACAGCAGGGCTGAAATCGCAAACGTCACCGACGCGATCGCGCAAAGGGTGTCGATACCAAAACACCCATAGACTGCCGTCCCGACCACAGGGCCCAAGATATTGCTCGCCATGGTCATCTGCGAAACCAATGCGGTGGCCCGCTCAACCTTCTCTTCACCCGCCATGCGCACCGTCTCAATTTGGAGCATTGGCTTTATCAGCGATTGAACGCCATATTGAACACAAAGTATCGCTACTACGACGACCGCAAGAGGCAATGAGTGCTTCATGGGGATAGACAGCAGTGATGCGGTCATCAGAGCAATGCCGAGGGCCACGAGGACCTCGCGATGTCTTCCCCGATCCGCTAAGATCCCGCCAACCGGAGTCGCGAGCACACCTGGTATGAACGCTATCGCCGCGACGGCGCCATATAACGTTGACGAGCCGCTGCAATCGAACAAGTAAAGCGGATACGCAAAGTACAGCGCCGACAGCATCGAATACGTGCACAGCTGCGCAACAAGAAGGCCAAAAAGCCTGATAGATCGCACTGTTTTTTGCGTCAACGAGACGCCACTCCTCCGCATTCCAGCCATAAGCCTACCTCCTATACATACCACTAGTATGTATTTATCGACTTGAAAAGGGCAGCCGGAGCTGCCCTCACAAATCAATTACATACCGTTGGTATCTATATTACCACCCGGCGCAGTCCCATACGTCCCAAATCTGCGCCGTTGTCTGGAGCACTTCCTCGCCCAAATCGAGTCCCACCGCAGAGGCCATCTGCGCCAAACATTGAGCGCGAGCGAGCATTCGATCCTTGGGTTCAAGCGGACGAAACAGTGGCAGCAACCAGAGATTCGCCAGCAACGATACGGCCTCCGCCGCTTCACGCGGACATTCGCACGCAATGGATCCGTCGGCGATGCCCTCCTCGATCACCGGCAAGAGATAGCCATCGGCAGACTCGTCAAACGAGCCCTGGTACTGCATCGCCAGTAGACGCGAGCTTTTTACCGGATCTGCTGCAGGACGCATGCGTGCCCATAGCTCAATTTGCGGAACAACGGACTCGGGAGCGTAAAGCCTTTTTAGCTTTTGGGCGCCGGTCATATTACCGACGCCAAGCATCGAGCGGCGGCGCTCAACAATCGGAGTCATCGCCCGATCAAACGCGGCGTTGAAAATCTCTTCTTTGCTCTTGAAGTGATGATAGACAGCGCCCTTGGTCATGCCATCGAGACGGTCAACAATATCTTGAACGCTCGTCCCCTCATAACCCTGTGCGCAGAATAGCTCCAGTGCCGCGTCGAGAATCTTCGCGACCGTCTCCTCGGGATATTTATTGCGACCCATAATCCGCCCATCCGCAACGCAAGTCTTGTGCCTCATTGCAGCATTTTAACGTTGCGGATGGCAGACGGTCGATTCTACACCGCGGCCGGGCCGTGTTCGCCGGTACGGATGCGGATAACTTCCTCGACCGGCTCGACCCAAATCTTGCCGTCGCCGACGGCGCCGGTGCGGGCGGCGTTGCAGATGATGTCGACAATTCCGTCGACATGTTCATCGGCGCAGATGAGGGTGAACTGCACCTTAGGGATCGTGTTGACAAGCAACTCGTTGCCGCGCACGTATTCCTTCCAGCCATGCTGCGCGCCGCAGCCCTGCACCTGGTTGATGGTCATGCCGCGAACATCGGCAGCAAACAGCGCGTCTTTGAGAACCTCAAGTTTTTCCTGACGGACGATCGCCGTGATCTTCTTCATAGTGAATTCCTCTCTTTAAGAGTTGGTCTGACAGAACGTTTGAAACTGTTAGTCCAGACCACTAAACGAAGGATAGGCGCTCTCACCGTGCTGGCTCGCATCCAAGCCCAGTGCCTCGTCGGCCTCGTCCACGCGCAGGCTACCGTGGAACAGCGCCTTGACCACCGCGGCGATCAACAAATCGAGCACCAGCACAATAGCGACCGTCACCACAATGCCTAAAATCTGCGAGATGAGCAGCGACACGTCGCCCGTGTAGAACAGGCCACCCTTACCGGTCCACGAAAGCTCCGGCACACAGAACAGGCCCGTGAGCACGCCGCCCAAGATGCCGCCAATGCCGTGGCAGCCAAACGCGTCGAGCGCGTCGTCGTAGCCAAACTTGGTCTTAAGATGGCTGATGGCCAGGTAGCAGACGGGCGATACGATCAGGCCCATGACCAGCGCTGCCCACGGTTCGACAAAGCCCGCGCCCGGCGTGACCACCACAAGGCCCGCAACCAAACCGGTGCTGGCACCCACCAGCGTGGGACGACCGGTGTGCACGCGCTCAACGGCGAGCCACGAGACCATGCCCGCCGCGCTGGCCGTCACGGTGTTGAGGATGGCAAGCGCCGCCACGGCGTCGGCCTTAAACTCGCTGCCGCCGTTAAAGCCAAACCAGCCAAACCAAAGCAGCCCGGCGCCCAGCGCCACAAACGGCACGTTATGCGGACGATAGCTCACCATGCCAAAGCCGCGACGACGGCCGAGCATTAAGCAGAGAATCAGGCCCGTAAGACCGGACGAAATGTGCACCACGTCGCCACCGGCAAAGTCGAGCGCGCCGATAATGTCGCCGATAAAGGAGCCATCGCCGCCCCAAACCATGTGGGCGAGCGGCGCATAGACCACAAGCAGCCAAATGCCCAGGAAGGCCGTCATGGCACCAAACTTAACGCGGCCGGCCAGGCTGCCCGTGACGATAGCGGCCGTGATCATGGCAAACGCCATCTGGAAGGCGATGTTGATGGTCTGAGGGTAGACGGCACCGTCCGTAGCACTGCCCTCGGCCGCCTGCAGCACCTGGTTGAGCACCGGTAGGCACAGCAGCTGGTCAAAGCCGCCAATAAACGGGCTGGAACCGTCGCCACCGTAGGCCAGCGACCAGCCGGCGACAATCCACAGCACACCGACCAGGCCAATGGCGCCGAAGCACATAAGCATGGTGTTGATGACATTTTTGCGTCTAGACAGACCGCCATAGAAAAACGCCAGACCCGGTGTCATTAAAAACACGAGCATGGTGCAGATGAGCATAAACGTTGTCGATCCCGTATCGTACATTCGCTCCCCCTTGGTCGCATGAACGTTGTCGGCGCCCATCATGCGGCCGAGGGGCAACTGGTGTAGACCAGATACGGCGTTGTTAAACGCTGCGTTGTCGAATGGAAACGGTGCCGCAATCTTGGAAACGGCACGGCAACGGGCGCGAAACGAACGGGAAACGTGCGAACGAGAAGGGCGCGCTTGGCTCCGCTCTGGCTAGCGCCGGAACAGCTCGCGGGCTCGGTCGCGGAGGTCGGTAGCTCGGATGACGCCCTCGTAGCGATTGATGCGCAGACGCGGGAAGGCGTTAAAGAAGCGCAGGTCACGACGGCTGAGCGACACACTCGGCACCGGACGGCTCATGCGCTTGCCGGCAAGGCGACGACTGAGCGACGGACGCGGCATGCTCGGCGCGACATCGGCAACGCGGCGGGCAGCGAGCGCCAGGCCGCGAGCACCATCCGAGATAAACGTCGGCATCGAAGCCTTCTCGCGCAGGGCATCGAGCGCCGCGTCGCCCAGCTCGGCCAGCCAAGCGTTAACGGCGCGACCGCGGATATGCGTCTGCGCCACCGAGTCAATCGCCGAATCGGGAATACGTTCGAGCATAGAGTCGGAGGCGTCGGCAAGCGACTCATTGATGCGGTCGGCAAGGTCGGCCCGGACGCGCTCCAGCTGATCGGACAGGCGGCGCCAGCTGGCCAACGAGCACACCGCATCGACCATCATCGCGACCGCGACGATAAAGGCGGACAGCCGCACAATCAGCACCGGCAGATGGCCAAGCAGCCCCAGCAATGCCGGCTCCACTAAACGGCAAATACACAACGCACCCAAGCCAAACGCGCAGGCCCAGTACAGGCAGATGCGTCCGTGCAGGTTAAACGGCAGATGCGAGTAATCCCAAAACCGGGCACCCGTCGTTTTTTCCAACAGCACGCCCACGCTATATTCGATCACGCTGCATACGAGCGCGGCAGCGACAAACTGGCTCGAGGCGTCTGGGATTCCACGCAGCAGCAACCAGCACGCGATGCCGCCCGCACCGTAGATGGGACAACACGGCCCTAGCAAAAAGCCGCTGTTGGCAAAGCGTCCGTGGTTGAGCATGGCGCAGACTGTCGACTCCCATACCCAGCCGCAAAAACCGTAGAAGGCAAACGAGAGTACCAGCGCCGAGAGCGGACAAGCGGCAAGCGTCGCGCCGTCAAATGCCATGCCGATCGCGGTTCCCACCGTCTACCCACTCCTCTTTTCGTTCGATTCTTTGCTCGAGCCGTCGCTCGAGCCCTCGTTCAAATCGTTCGCGCCGCCTTTGCGCGGCAGACGGCCGGCAATCGTCTCGCGCAGCGCGCACCATTTATCTGCCAGGCACACAATCCATGCCTCACGACACGTCGGCGGCACCGGCACCAGCGGAAACATATGGCGCGCGATGATATTCCGCTCGCGCGACGTCAGCTCAAAATCTTCCTCCGCACGCGCCAGGGCAAAAAACGGGTGACGAAAGCCATGCAGCCGATGGCTTGGGTCGGGATCGTGCCAGTCATAGAGAAAGTAATCGTGTAACAGGGCCCCGCGCAGCAGCGAGGCACGGTCGACCGAAATGCCAACACGGCCCAGGTGCTCGGCAAAAGACAGGCTCGCCCGCGCCACCGAGGTCACATGCGCATAGACCGTCACGTCGCCATGCTGGATAAACTCACACGTCAGGTCCAAGCGGCCCGCCTGGGCCAGCTGACGGGCGGCATTGTCGACCTCGCGCGCGATACTCTCGGCACGAACGGTATCGGACATGCGGCCTCCTTCCAGCGGCTCTCGGCGGCAAGTCGCAGCCTGCACGCAATGAATAAAATCATCATCGAATTTACTAGTATGGCATCGGACAAAACGTTTTGCCCCGCCAGTTGGCGAATTACCGCGCCGCCGTCACATATCAAACGCCAAAATGTGCGAGACTGTCTTGTGCAATTGTGCCGGCCGAGGGAGTGCCGGCGCACGATTCGCATGGAGTAACCCACAACGATGCTGCTTACGCAAACGACAACGCCCGAGGACGTCAAGGCTCTCGACCGCGCCGAGCTTCCGCTGCTCTGCGGCGAGATCCGCCACGCCATCCTCGAAAGCTCCGCCGCCGTCGGCGGGCACGTTGCCCCCAACCTGGGCGTCGTTGAGCTTACGGTCGCGCTCCATCGCGTGTTTAACTCCCCCACCGACAAAATTGTCTTTGACGTGTCACACCAGACCTATGCCCACAAGGCGCTGACTGGGCGCGCGTACACTTATATCGACCCGGCACGCTACGGCGAGGCCTCTGGCTTTGCCAATCCCGACGAGTCCGAACACGACCTGTTCGCCATGGGCCACACCTCCACATCGGTGAGCCTGGGCTGCGGCTTGGCACACGCCCGCGATTTGGCGGGCGACAGCTACAACGTCATTACCATCATTGGCGACGGTTCGCTTTCGGGCGGTCTGGCGTTTGAAGGCTTTAACAATGCCGCCGAGCTCGACAGCAACTTGATCATCGTCGTCAATGACAACGACCAGTCCATCGCCGAAAACCACGGTGGCCTGTATCGCAATCTGGCCGAGCTGCGCGCCAGCAACGGCACCTGCGAGCGCAACGTTTTCCGCGCGATGGGACTCGACTACCGCTATCTGGACGCCGGCAACGATGCGTTGGCCCTGGTCGACACGCTGCAGGAGCTGCGCGATATCGATCATCCCATCGTGCTGCACGTCTCCACCGCAAAGGGCAAGGGCTTTGAGCCAGCCCAGAGCGACCCCGAGCGCTGGCATCATGTGGGTCCGTTTGACATGGCGACTGGGCGCAAGCTCTGCCCGGGCCATCCGAGCGAGCCTGCGCCGCGCACCTATGCCGATATTACGGGCGAGGCCCTGAGCGCTGCCATCGAGCGCGATCCGCAGGTTGTGGGCATCACGGCTGCCACGCCCTACATCATGGGCTTTACACCCGAGCTTCGCGCCGCGGCAGGCAAGCAGTTTGTCGACGTGGGCATTGCCGAGGAACACGCCGTGACCTTTGCCACCGCGCTCGCCCGCTCGGGTGCCAAGCCAGTCTTTGGTGTGTACGGCACGTTTTTGCAGCGCGCCTACGACGAACTGTGGCACGACCTGTGCCTCAACGACGCCCCCGCAACCATCCTGGTATTTGGCGCGTCGATCTTTGGCACCACATCCGAGACGCACCTCTCGTTCTTTGATATTTCCATGCTGGGCGGTCTTCCCAACATGCACTACTTGGCGCCGGCCTGCATGGAGGAATATCTGTCCATGCTGAGCTGGTCGCTCGATCACCGCGAGCATCCCGTGGCGATTCGCGTGCCGGGCATTGGCTTGGTAAGCCGCCCCGACTTGGCGCCTGCCGAGGACGCCGATTACGGCGCCGTTCATTACAACGTGGTGCGCCAGGGTCGCGACGTGGCCGTGCTCGCGCTTGGCGATTTCTTTGAGTTGGGCGAGCGCGTGGCAAACCGCTTGGCTGCCGAGTACGGCATCGAGGCCACGCTCGTCAACCCGCGCTATGCAACTGAGCTCGACCGTGAGTTCCTCGACAGCCTTGCCGCCGAGCATCGCGTTGTCGTCACTCTCGAGGACGGCATCTTGGACGGTGGCTGGGGCGAGCGTGTCGCGTGCTACTTGGCCTGCACGCCCGTGCGCACGCGCACCTTCGGCATCGCCAAGGGCTTCCCCGACCGCTACGACCCCAAAGAGTTGCTCGCTCAGAACGGCATGACGGTCGAGAACATGGCCGCCGAAGCCGTAAGGCTACTCAACGAGTAAGAAAACCTCCGCAAGGAAAGCACCCCTGCGGAGGTTTTTATTTTCGCGGCGCGATTATCTCAATCTGTAACATCTAGGGCCCGAATTCCCGTCTAACTGTTACAGATCTAGACAAACCGTCTTTGCCCCTGACCTTTGTCTCAATCTGTAACAGATAGAGACCTTTTGGCCGTCTAACTGTTACAGATCGAGACATTCGAATTCCCCTGAAGAGAAAATCTCAATCTGTAACAGTTACTCGGCAAAAATGGCTGCAGATGTTACAGATCGAGACATAACAGCAAGGCATGCCACCACATCTGCAAGAACCGCCACAAAGGTGCCTGTCCCTTTTTGGTAGGTAGAATTACCCATAAGGCAAGTATGTTTCTGAGTTATTTCGTGTTGACCCATCTGAACGGGATAGGGTATAACTCTACTCAACCGCTAGGGATTTTATTGAGAAAGGTGTTCTACCATGAGCAAGAACCTCTCCCAGCAGGTCGTTCTCGACCGCCGCGGCTTCGTCGCCGCCACCTTCGCAACCGTCGCCGGCCTTGGTCTTGCCGGCTGCTCCGACACCAGCGCCGAGGCTGACAAGGGCTCCGCCGCCGGCTCTTCCAAGAGCTCCGAGGATACCGAGGCTTCCACCACGCTCGACGCTAAGGCATTCGACAAACTTGTCGACAACGGCCCCAAGGCCGATGACGATGTCATCGCCGCCAGCACCTGGGCCACGGCCGTCAAGAACGCCGGCGTCTTTAAGATCGGTGGCGTTCAGACCTCCACGCTCTTCTCCCTCCTCAACGAGAAAGACGGTCAGACCCGCGGCTTCGACGCCGGTATCGCACAGCTTCTGTCCAACTACATTCTGGGCGAGAACAAGGTCGAGATCACCCAGGTGACCTCGGACACGCGTGAGTCCGTCCTGCAGAACGGCCAGGTCGACGCCGTCTTTGCCACCTACACCATCACCGACGAGCGCAAGAAGCTCGTCTCCTTTGCCGGTCCCTATTACTACACGCAGCAGGCCATCCTGGTACTCGCCGATAACGACGACATCAAGAGCGTCGACGACCTGGCCGACAAGAACGTCGCCGTCCAGTCCGGCTCCAACGGCCCCGCCATCCTGGAGGAGTTCGCTCCCAAGGCCAGCCAGCAGGAGTTCAAGACCGACGAGGAGGCCCGCCAGGCACTCCAGCAGGGCCGCGTTGACGCCTACGTCATCGACAACAACATGCAGCAGAGCGCCCTGGTCCGCGAGCCCGGTAAGTACAAGATCGCCGGCAAGCCCTTCGGCAGCAAGGAGCCCTATGG
This sequence comes from uncultured Collinsella sp., assembly GCA_958453935.1. Taxonomy (GTDB): domain Bacteria; phylum Actinomycetota; class Coriobacteriia; order Coriobacteriales; family Coriobacteriaceae; genus Collinsella. The sequence goes on from CAUDZT010000002.1 coordinate 31,183, forward strand.
CATCGGCCTGCCGCTCGATTCCGACGGCGTCGCCTTTGTCAACGACTTCCTTAAGAAGATTGAGGACGACGGCACCTGGACCGAGCTGTGGCAGATCTGCATCGGCGACCGCACGGGCGACACCAATGTTCCCGAGCTGCCCGAGATCGGCGCCTAGGCAACGCGCCTAGTAACGGCCGCAACGAAACCATATGGAAACGCACGGTGCGCTTTATTGCGCTAAACTGTTTCCTCACTGAGTTGTCGGGGCTTCCGTACACACGGGAGCCCCTTTCCTTATCGGCAGGAGGTCCGCATGAGTCTCTCCGAGCTCTGGTCGCTCTATGGCCAGAACTATATCGACGCGCTGCTAGCAACCTGGGGCATGACGCTTGAGTCGTTTGCCATCGCCATGGTGCTGGCCGTCGCCGTCACCGTGATGCGCGTGTCGCCGCTCAAGCCGCTGCGCGTCTTTGGCGACCTGTATGTTCAGGTCTTCCGTAACATTCCCGGCATCGCACTGCTCATCATCGTCGTCTATGCGCTGCCGCCGCTCAAGGTCGTCCTGCCCTACCGCACCTGCGTTATCGTCGCCACGGTGTTGCTGGGTTCTGCCTTTGGCTCCGAGAACTTCATGAGTGGCATCAACACCGTTGGCGTCGGTCAGGTCGAAGCCGCACGTTCGCTCGGTATGAGCTTCAATCGCATCCTCGCCAAGATCGTGATTCCGCAGGCACTGCGCTCAAGCGTATTACCCATGACCAACCTCTTTATCGCCGTCATGCTCACCACCGCGCTCGGCAGTCAGGTGCCGCTTAAGCCCCAGGAGCTCACCGGCGTGGTGAGCTATATCAACACGCGCTCGCTCGGCGGCGTCGCCGCGTTCTTTATCTCGGCGCTCGGCTACCTGGGCACGGCCTTTGTGGTGAGCCACATTGGCAACTACATCGATAAGAAGGTGAGGATCCTCCGATGAGCAAGCACTCCTCCCCCGCGCTCACCATGCGCGATGCGCTCTACGAGGCTCCCGGCCCCAAGATGCGCGCCAAGATTCGCGTCGGCACCGCTATCTCGCTCGTCGCCGTGGCCGCGCTCGTCGTCCTCGTGTTGCAGCGCTTTTATGTGACCGGTCAGCTTTCGGTTCACTATTGGTATTTCTTTACGCACCTCACCACCTGGAAGTTCTTGCTTGCCGGCTTTGAGGGCACCGTTAAAGTCGCACTCACCGCCGGCGCCATCGCGCTGGTGCTGGGCCTGGCCCTTATGCTCGGCCGCACCAGCGACATCAAACCGCTACAGCTGGTCTGCCGCGTGCTCACCGACTTCTTCCGCGGCGTGCCGAGCCTGCTGTTCATCTACTTCTTCTTTTTGGTGCTGCCCCAGTACAAGATCGCGCTGCCGTCGTTTTGGATGCTCACGCTTCCCGTCGCGCTCGCTGCGGCCGGCGTACTGGCCGAGATCTTCCGTGCCGGCGTCAACGCCGTGCCGCGCGGCCAGGTCGAGGCCGCCCAGGCGCTCGGTCTCTCCAAAGCTAAAATCACCTTTAAAATCGTGCTGCCGCAGGCTATTCGGTTTATCATTCCGTCATTGATTTCGCAGCTTGTGGTCGTCGTCAAAGACACCACCGTCGCCTACGTGGTGAGCTACCCCGACCTCATGCAAAATGCCCGCGTGCTCATTACCAACTACGATGCCCTCGTGTCGGTCTACCTGGTGATCGCGGTCATCTATATCCTCATCAACGTCGCGATCAACAAGGCCGCCGTCTACGTTTCGCACAAGACCGGCGCGACCATCATCCGCTAACGATTTACCATTTCGAGTCATAAGGAGCCGAGCATCATGGCACAGAGCACCTCATTCACCGGCAATCAGCCGCTGATCGAGCTCAGGCACGTCGATAAGCACTACGGCGATCTGCACGTCCTCAACGACATCAATCTCTCGGTCGACCGCGGCGAGGTCGTCGTCGTGATCGGCCCCTCGGGCTCGGGCAAGTCGACCATGTGCCGCACCATCAATCGCCTGGAAACCATCGACTCGGGCGAGATCCTCATCGAGGGCGAGCCCTTGCCGCAGGAAGGCAGAGACCTTGCCCGCATGCGTGCCGAGCTGGGCATGGTGTTCCAACAGTTCAACCTGTTTGCACATATGACGGTACTGCAGAACGTCATGCTGGGACCGGTCGACGTGCTGGGCGTGTCCAAGGAGGAGGCTCGTGAGCGCGCCATGGATCTGTTGAGCCGCGTGGGCGTTGCCGAGCAGGCCGATAAGGTGCCCGCGCAACTCTCGGGCGGCCAGCAGCAGCGCGTGGCCATCGCCCGTTCGCTTGCCATGCAGCCCAAGGCCATGCTCTTCGACGAGCCCACGAGTGCGCTGGACCCCGAGATGATCAACGAGGTGCTCGAGGTCATGGTTCGCCTGGCCCAACAGGGCATGACGATGATCGTCATTACACACGAGATGAACTTCGCCCGCCGCGTTGCCGACCGCGTCGTGTTTATGGCCGACGGCCAGATCGTGGAAACCGGCACACCCGACGAGTTCTTCGACCATCCCCAGACCAAGCGCGCCCAGGACTTCCTCAACTCCATCAAGGGCCACTAACCAGCCATCCCGTGGGACAAATCCATTGAAAGTGTTGTCCTACGTCTCTCATGCGCCCTGTCACCTTCAGATTCGAAAGCCACACCCATGATCGGAACCCGCACCTCATCGTCCTACACCCCGCATGTCAACGTCGACCCCGCCGACCGCCCACTCATCCTCGTCGCACCGCGTTGGGAAGAGGCAAAGCCGTTTTTGAGCGAAATGCTCTCCCCCAACGAGGAGATCGCGAGCGTCTTTGTCGATGCCATTCTTGCCGCCGGCGGCCTGCCGCTGCAGATGTCCATCACCGAGGACATTGAGGTTATCCGTCATTACGTCGACATCGCCGGCGGCATCGCCATTCCCGGCGGCCCGGACGTCAACCCCAAGCGCTGGGGCGACGAGCGCCCCTACGACCCCACACTGTGCTGCGAGATTCGCGACCGTTTTGAGTTTAAGCTGGTTAACGAGGTGCTCTGCGCCAAAAAGCCACTCTTTACCACCTGCCGCGGCACGCAGCTGCTCAACGTCGCCACCGGCGGCACCCTGTGCATGGACGTGCCGAGCCTAGGTGCGCGCGAGGGTCGCACGCAGTGGCGCCATACCCACGTGCTCAACGACCCTGTGCATCCTGTCGAGGTCGTGCCGGGCTCGCTGCTGGAGCGCGCGGTTGGCGGGCACAGGCTCATCCAGACCAACTCGGCACATCACTGCTGCGTCGACCGCCTGGGCAAGAGCACGCGCTTGGTCGCCAAGGCAACCGACGGCGTGCCCGAGTGCATCGAGGTCGAGGGCCAGCCGTTCTGCCTGGGCGTGCAATGGCACCCCGAGTACACCTGGCAAACGCTCGAGACCGACTTTAACCTGTGGAAGTCGTTTGTCGAAGCAGCGGCCAAGGTAAAGCAGGCCCGCTAGCTCGCGAACCACTCAGGTTAAAGCCTCCTAAGCCGGGGGGGGCGGACACCAGCCACGGTGCCCGCCCCCCCCTGTATTTGATATGCTCGGTATGATTATCCCTCACAAACAATCAGAGAAATCTCGACCGCAATCGGTCGACAGTAAAGCAAATGGTAAAAACGCTTGCTACGTTTATGAGGCAGTCAATTTAAATCGAAATGCATTGACCATTCCCCAACGGGGTCACGCCGCAAATCCACATGAGCATCGAGGCTGGAAGCGGAAGCATGGAATTGGCCCCGATCTGTATGTAGATCGCTACGACGTTGACAAGCAACAGCATGCCAATCGGACCGAAGCCGGACCCAAAATAGGAAACAACGATTACGCAAGAAACCACGTATGCAAGGCAGGCGGCGGCAGCAAGAACAAGTCGATAGCAAAATACATGCAGGTTGAAATACTGCTGAGCATCCAAAACGATCGCGCAGCTAAGACAGTACAAAACGACACTCGTCAGGATAAACGCGCCCAAAAGGGCAAAAGAAGACAGCACCACTCGCGCAACGATAGCGCACGCACGCTTCCCGCCCCGAGCCTCCGACAGCCCCCACGGTTCCTCTGCAAAGCTCGAACTGACAAAACGCGGCACAATGCAAGCTGCGATGAACGGAAAGAACAATGCATGAGCCAACGGGGCTACGTTGAACAGCAGACCGCGAAAAACCTCTGCATTACCAAATAGAAGGACATCCTCCGCCGATAGCCGAAGCGTCGGGTCTGGGAAGAAGCCCAAGAAACTGTTCTCACGGAGGCTGCAGAACCACATCGGGAAAGAATTAAGCTGCAATACCACCATGCACGCATAAATTACCGGGATTAAGGCGTACGTCCATTTACTCACGTGCTTCAATTCTGAATGGAGGAATCTTTTAATCTGACGAGCCATTGAGCACACCCCCAGCACGAAAGCTCACGAGAGCGTAAATCAATACCGATAAACAGCTGGCTGCCACGCCATAGCCCAGAAGCGCCAGTTGCCCCATATCGCTATACCCAAGGGCGCATCCGACTCCAAGGTACGGCCCAGGAAGGAAGAAGATCCATCGCAAGGATGGTATAGGTGCCTGAAGGAAGGCTCCGTAGAGCGTCAAGCTCATGACAAATCCGATTATTATTGCAGCCCCGCTCAATACAGCGCTGCCTGTAATCCGATAGATGGTCACCGTCTCCAGCGCAACCGATATCACCAATACGGTGTTGACTATCATTGCAGGCAAAAATGCAGCCAGCATGCCATGCGCGTAGCTATGCCCTCCACGTATTATGGCTATTGCAAACAGAAGAAAGCAAAGCGCACTATATGCTGCGCCAATTATTAAAGCAGACGAAAGCGCATGAGCTAGAACCCCATAAAAGCGGGTAAGACCTCTTGCTGAAGAAATTCGGTATCCCTCTTCATAGCCGTGCTCCTGTAAAATCGCCAGGCAAACGATGAGTGGAACGAACAGAGAGGTGCCGGCAAAAGCACTGCGCACAAGGGACTCATCGGGTGCAGAAGGATCGATTACATTCCAGAAGAAACCAATATCCTCCCCAAAAACGCTATTGCCAAAGGCGAGCAACGTTGTTCCGTTTTTTAGAAAGACACCGAAGAGAAGGCCGAACGCCAGCATAAGCGCAAGACCAAGCTTCGCCGGAAACATCCTGTACAAACGCATCATATCTGCCTTTATGGGATGGATCGCCCGCTTCATAGCGAGACCGCCTTCATCAAGCGCCTGTAATACTCTTTTAAGGACGACGCCTCATCCCTTATGATGTCCATCGATTCCTTTTTCAGCAGTTCGCCGTCATGAAGAAACAGGCAGCATGTTGCAACCGATGCCAGCTCATCCAAGTCGTGGCTAGAAATAAGCATGGTTTTGCCCTGTTCTTGATTCAATCGACCGATAAGGGCCCATATACTCTCGATGCCCAACGGATCCAATCCATTTGCCGGCTCATCGAAAATTAGTACGTCGGTATCGCCCAACAAAGCCGTAGCTATATCCAGCCGCCGTTTCATTCCCAGAGAAAAACTGCCCACGCTCTTTTTCTCATCGACGTCCAGCCCGACAAGGCTCAAAACGCGAGGAACCTCACGTTTCTCATCGAGCCCCCATTCCGCACATCGGATCCGAAGATTCTCAGCCGCACTGAGGGATTGGTATGCTCCGCTGGAATCTGGCACATAGCCGACACGCGTCCGCATCAGACTCAGCTCTTTTTTCGACTTGCCTCCAAAGAGCTCCACACTCCCCGACGATGGCCCACAGAGGCCCAGCACTATTTTAATAAGCGTGCTTTTACCCGCCCCGTTTGCACCAACAAGGGCGCAAAGCTCAGACTGACCCACCTCGAAGGAAACGTCATGCAACACACGCCGTTTTCCATAGCGCTTTGACACCTTTGATAGCTTTATCGTTGATGCGCTCATTGGCCTCCCGTTCTGCTTGATAACAAAACCGCTGCTGCCAGACTGTCGCCTGGCAGCAGCCGCAACTGCTAGAGATTAACTAAACAGAAGTTTTTGCTGCAGTTATTGACGCAAGTGCGTGCTCCACAGAATGCCTTGCAGTAACCGTTGCACCCACCACCGGGGTCCACATGACTCGGCTTTACAATCCAGCTCATATCGTTCCTCCTTTCTCTTATCGTTCGTTCTTGATGTTATTCTTTGCCGATAACTTATATTTGTCAAGATAATTAATAAACAAAGAACCCGTGTTAGACACGGGTTCCGTTACACTGATATTTCGTTATAGTTGTTCGCTTTATGCTACTCGTCGCTCAAATCGACAGCGAAGACCGATGTCGGAAGCGACGCCTCATTGCCTCTGCCATCCCGCATCTGCCTCACGGCATTCTTCGCGCGCTCGACAATAAGTTCCTCGAGCTCTTTCTCGCTCACGCGCTGAATAATATCTCCCGGTTGACAATCAAGCTCATCACAGATTTCAAGAAGCGTCTTAAGACGAATAGCTTTAATTTTTCCGTTTCTTAGCTTAGAAATATTAGCCGGAGTATGCCCCGTGGCACGAATCAGATCAGAGCTGGTCTTTCCGGTCTTAAGCAGCTGCGTCTCAAGCTCGATGATGAGATAGCTCATGTTTCCTCCTACACAAGCTCGTCAGACTGCTCCTGGAGCAGCGAGGCATAGCTCCAGATCACCGAGACAAACAAACAGACGGCCGCGCCGATAAGCGACCCCGCGTCAAAGGCAACGCCCTGGCAAATCGCGATAACGAAGGAATGAGGCACGACGCAAAGCTCCAGCCCACCAATGGTAAGATTGACCGATCCATAGGCACCAACAAGCGAAACCGCGGCGTTAACAGCAAAGGCAAGCGCGAGAACACGGATAAGCCGCACATGCGCCCTGGTAAAGGGCGATACGCCCCGCGAAATGTCACGGCTGATTCCGCACAAAACGACAAGCGAAACACTCACGACGAGTGCCAGGCACAGCCCGCTTGGGATAACGATGCTCCCGCCATCGAGAAGCGTCACGACACCGAAAGAATCGACAGAAACAACGTTTGCAACCGCATACCAGATCACGTAAACAACCAACGCGGCAAAAGCGACGAGCATTCCCGCAAAAACGACCGCCATGCAAAAGCCAAGCTTCCTTACAGTCTCGCCCGCCTTGGCCATACGCTGAACGCTGTTGGACATACACTCACCCTCATCGAATCTATCGTTATCGGAATAGTTTATCGAACAACGATATGGATTGCATGTGGGAAGCCCAGCCGGTGTGCATAGGCCATTCACTAATCAGAAGGGGTGAGCGTGGATTTTTGGACACGTATCGAACGAGCGTGGATAATCTCCCACTTTGAGACCGCCACCGGGCCTAAAACGGGAGATTATCCACGCTCATAGTCATCACAATGCACGTAAGCTCTTATTCAGCCGCCTCGCGTAAGGCCGACATTGTGGCCGCATATTGCTGCTGCAGCGCATGCATTCCCTCACGAGCGCCGTCAACAGTATCGGCACCGCGCAGCGCTTCGGTCACCACGACCGCCGGCTCGAACAGATTATCGAATCCCAAGTTCTGGCTCACGCCCTTGAGCGTGTGCGCCGCCATAAACGCTTCCTTGGCGTCTCCTGCCGCCATGGCAGCCTCCAGCTTGTCCATACTCTCGTCATCCAAAAACTTGAGGGCAAAACGGGCAAGCATCTCCTCGCCCATCAGCCGAGTGCAAGCGTCATCATAATTGGCGCCGATCTTCTCATACGCTTCACGCATGGAAATCATGGATTCAAACTCCTTTGGTCAAACTAAATCGTAGGAAGCGCAACGACCTCGGCAGGGCGCGCCAATGTTTCGGCAATACGGTCTTGCACCTCGAGCAGACAGTCGAGCAGCAGCGGGTTAAAGGTGCCGCACTTACCGTCCAGGATCATCTGAATCGCCTCCTCGTGCGGGATGGCATCCTTGTACACGCGGACGCTCGTCAGCGCATCGTACACGTCGGCCACCGACACCACCTGCGCGGCGATGGGGATATCGTCGCCCTTAAGGCCGTCGGGATAACCCTTGCCGTCCCAGCGCTCGTGGTGCCAACGCGCAATCTGGTACGCATATTCCATAAGCGCATTGCCGGCGTGATGGCGGCCCAGCTCATGCAGCATGTCGGCGCCGATCGTGGTATGCGTCTTCATAATCTCGAACTCTTCGGGCGTGAGGCGCCCGGGCTTGTTGAGAATCGCATCGTCAATCGACATCTTGCCGATATCGTGCAGCGCCGAAGCCAGGGCAATCGTAGAGCGCTCCTCGTTGTCGAGGGAGATGCTGTCGCTACGGTGGACCAGGCAGCCAAGCAGCAGCTCGGTCAGCTTCTCGATGTTCGTAACGTGCCTGCCGCTCTCGCCATTGCGGAGCTCCATGACGCCGGCCATGATGTCGATGAGCATGCGACTGTTCTTGACACGCTCGTTGTACTGCTGGGACAGCAGGCTCGTCAGACGGCGCTGTTTGGCGTATAGGCGGATGGTGTTGCTTACACGGCGGCGCACGACACGGGAGTCAAACGGGCGGTTGATATAGTCCGAGGCGCCCAGCTCATACGCGCGCAGCACCATATCATCGGAATCTTCGCTCGAGATCATGATGACAGGCAGATTGTCGATACCCGTTCGGCGCGACAGATCGGCCAGCACCTCAAAGCCGCTTATGCCCGGCATGACAATGTCCAGCAGCACGAGCGACAACTCATCGCCATAGCGGTCGACCATGTCGAGCGCCGTACGACCGTTATCGGCCTCGAGGATGCAGTACTCGTCCCTGAGCATCTCGTTGAGAATGGCTCGGTTCATCTCGGAGTCATCGACAATAAGCACCGTAGGCTTTTCGCTTTGGAAGGCCTCGATGGATTCGGCATCGGTCACGACTGTACCGGCTTTTGCCTTAGCGCGGCTCAATAATTGGACAGCCTGGCTAACACCCTCATCGACCGTTTCGCCATTAATGCGAACGCCACCAACGCATGCCGTCAAGCTAACGCGCTCATGCCCCGGAATAATCGTGGAATGAACGGCATCGGATACTTGACGCAGGCGACGGGCAAAGTCATCAGAGGGAATATTGGGCATGACGGCCACAAACTTATCGCAGCCAAAACGCACAAGCTCGTCAGTCGAACGAACACCGCTGCGTATGGCCGTCGCCACGGCACCAAGCGCAAGGTCGCCGGCATGGCGGCCATACGTATCGTTGAAGGCCCTAAAATCATCAAGGTCGATCATGGCCACGCCGGCCTGCATACGGGCGCTACGAAGCTTTTCCTCGTAATATCGGCGATTGCGCACGCTCGTCAGCACGTCGGTGTAGACAAGGTCCTCTTCTGCGGCCTCTTGTTCATCAATCGGACGCACCATCAGCAGGACGTGAGGCTCGCCCTCGACCTTCAGAGGACGCAGGCGAGCGCGGTACTCAACGCCATCGTTGAGCAGCTGTTCCGACACCTCATCGGAACCTGCCGCCAAGGCCTCAAGACTTGACTGGCGCAGACAGGGACACCGATCGCCGGCGAGCAGGCAGTTGGGATCGCCCTTAATCTGGTCGACCGACAGCAAACGTACCACGGGGTAGGTCTTCGCGACACGGGCGACCTCGGCGGCAGCCTCCTCGTCGGTTAGATTGGCCTCGTGATTATTGAGCATAGGGGGCCCTTTCAGTAGTTTTGCTTGGTAGCAGTGGGTGCCAAATGTTACAAGGTTAGCACCTTGTCGATGCAGGTACACACGTGAATACCGTTTCTTTTTCATGAGCTGGCAGACGGTAGGGCTGAAGCCGCAGACGTTGGGTTTTGAGCACCTTTGTTAACACAGCCGAAACGTCTACGAAAGAAGCCCGTTTGATGATTCGGCCGCTAGAGCCCCAAGATGCCGCGGACAGCCTGGGCGGTCGCTGTCGGGCGATCGCGCAGCCCGTTGTGCGCGCCGGGAACCGTTACGAGTGGACAGTCCAAGAGCTCAGTTGCTGTCCTCGTGCCCGCCTCGCGGGGCGTGCCAATCGAGAGCTCGCCCAGGAATACGGCGGCCACCGTTTTCGATGCGCGGGCGCGATTCCAATCGGGAACGTAGGTCATAGTGGTCTCGTATTCGTTTGCCATGAAACTGCGGCCGTTGCGCAGGGCATGCTTGGCTTCCGCCTCGGTTAACTTGGGGGCTTGAGGGTCCGAATCGCCAATGGCGCCCAGGAAGGCCCTTAACGCCCTCGAGACCTTTCCCGCAGCAATCATCTCGAGTAAAACCGGGGCCGCACCCAGGCCGGCGCCTTCGCTTGTCACGGCGGGTTCATGCAGAATCGCACTCGAGACAATGGTCGGGTTTGTACGGAGAAGCTCCAGGGTCACCAGCGTACCGGCACTGTGCGCGAGCACGTTTGCCGGAGCGCCAATATGCTCGATAACGGCCTGCAGGTCGGCGGCCTGGGCGGCGAGGTCGTAGCGCCCGTCCGCGGCGTCGCTGCTCTCGCCGCAACCGCGGCGGTCGTAGGCAATGACGCGGTAGTCACAGGCGAGCTCGCGGGCGATGGCGTCAAAGAAGACGCCGTCGACGCAGGCGCCGTGCACGCACACCAAGGCGGGCGTATCGGACGATACAACCGGGCCGGCATACTCGCGACAGGCGATCGTGGTGCCCGCATTCTCAACCGTAAAATCCATGTTGTGCCCCATCGTCTTGCACCTTGTTAACACATGAACTTTACCCGACCCGAACCTCTCATGACGCGGGCAACGAGGGCAGAATGAAAAAACGAAACCTGAACAGCACAAGCCCAAACCAGACTTTGGCGCCGATGCTATGCTTAAGCACAACTATCCCGAGGAGCATATGCTTATGTCTACGTTTTTAAATGCCAGCCCCATCTTTGGACCGGTGCGCAGCCGTCGCCTTGGTCTCTCGCTCGGCGTCAACATGATGCCGGCCAGCGGCAAAATCTGCACGTTCGACTGCATTTACTGCGAAAACGGCCTCAACGCCGAGCGCCCCTGCCACGAACCGTATAACACGGCTGCCGTGGTGCTCGACGCGCTCGAGGCAAAGCTGCGCGAGATGGCAGCCGAGGGCGAGCTCCCCGATGTGATCACGTTTGCCGGCAACGGTGAGCCCACCGCCGCACCGGAGTTTCCGCAGGCCATCGCCGGTGCCGTCGCGCTGCGCGACGAGCTTGCCCCGAACTCCAAGATCGCCGTGCTCTCCAACGGCACGCGCGCCGACCGCCCCGAGGTACACGATGCGCTCATGATGGTCGACGACAACATTCTTAAGCTCGATACGGTCGACCCGGCGTTTATCCAGCTGCTCGACCAGCCTGTTGGCCCCTACGACGTCGAGCACCAGATCGAGACGTTCGCGAGCTTTGACGGTCACGTTATTATCCAGACGATCTTTTTGAGCGGCGAGCACCGGGGCAAGCTCATCGACAACACCGGCGAGGAGTACGTCGGCCCTTGGCTCGCGGCGCTCAAGCGCATTCGTCCGCAGGAAGCGACCATCTACACGGTGGCGCGCGAGACACCGGTCGCCGGCCTTGCTAAAGCGGCGCCCGAGGTGCTCGACAAGATTGCCGCACGTGTACGCGCCCTCGGCATCCCCTGCCAGGTGAGCTACTAGCAAAACCACGCAGCAGCTAGTGTCAGCCATCCCGCTCCATCAGTTGCGGTGATATAGTTCCTATTTGTGCTGTTAAACCGCTTAAATCGGAACTATATCACCGCAACTTTTATGGACGCGTGGGTGGGCTATACTAGCTGCGAATGAAAGGAAGTTAGCCATGTATGACAAAGGACCCGTGCCTGGCCGCAACGACGCTTGCTGGTGCGGCAGCGGCAAGAAATACAAGAAATGCCACAGCGCCTTCGACGAGCGCCTCGAGCGCCTGTGGGAAGAGGGCTGGGAGGTTCTGCCCCGCACGCTCTACAAGACGCCCGCCGATATCGAGGGCATCAAGCGCTCCGCCGCCATCAACGTGGGCGTGCTCGACTACGTAGGCGAGCACATCGCCGCGGGCATGACCACCAACCAGATCGACCAGATGATCTACGACTACACCGTCGAGCACGGTGGCACGCCGGCCGACCTCAACTACGAGGGCTATCCCAAGAGCGTGTGCACCTCGATCAACGACGTGGTCTGCCACGGTATCCCCTGCGATACGGACGTGCTGCACGAGGGCGACATTATCAACGTGGACTGCTCCACGATCTTGGACGGCTACTTTAGCGACTCGAGCCGTATGTTCTGCATCGGCGAAGTCTCGGCCGAGCGCCAGCGCCTGGTCGACGTCACCCGCGCCAGCGTGGAGGCGGGTCTGGCGGCCGTCAAGCCGTGGTTGCCGCTGTCCGTGATGGCCGAGGCCGTGCAAAAGACGGTCGAAGACGCCGGCTTTAGCGTGGTGCGCGAGTACGGCGGACACGGCATCGGTAAGGAGTTCCACGAGGACCCGTTTGTGGGCTTTACCACCGAGGCGCCCGATGTGGACACCATCATGGCTCCGGGCATGGTCTTTACCATCGAGCCTATGGTCAATGCCGGAGCGCCCGACATTAAGATCAGCAAGGGCGATGGCTGGTGCGTGCGCACCAAGGACGGCAGTGATTCGGCCCAGTGCGAGGTACAGCTCGTGGTGACCGAGGACGGCTACGAGCTGCTCAGCTGGTAACCATGGATGCGCCGGATGCTGACGGGCACGCTCGTCTTGCATCCGGCGTTTTTGTTTGAACGTTTTGCCCGATAAAACCTGCCAAAATAAACCTGTCCCTTTTTGGTAGGCTGAGCGGAGAGGACTGCTTGTGAACATCCTGGTTTTGTTGCCCGTCAACGGCCGTCATCGCGCAATTCTTGAGTCGAGCGCTCCGGGCGAGGACTTTATCTACACGAGCGCCGACGCCGCCACGCGCGAGCAGGTCGCCGATGCCGACGTGATCCTGGGCAACATCGACCCTGACATGCTCACGGCATGCGAGCATCTCCAGCTGTTGCAATTGCAGACCGCCGGCTATGACGACTACCTTGCCGCCGGCACCGTGCCGGCCGACGCCAAACTGTCTTGCTCGGTGGGCGCCTACGGCCAGGCCGTGAGCGAGCACATGTTTGCCATGGTCCTTTCCATGATGAAGCGTCTGCCTGGCTATCACGACTTGCAGCGCGAGCATCGCTGGGAGGATTTGGGGCCGGTCACTTCGCTCAAAAATGCCAATGTGCTCGTGCTGGGCGCGGGCGATATCGGCGGCCACTTCGCCACGCTCTGCCGCAGCATGGGTGCACACGTCCGCGGCATCAAGCGCCATCCGCTCGTCTACCCCATCGTGTTTGAGGACATGGACGGCATGGACGCCCCACCCGAGCGCCTGGCCGAGGCCGACATCGTCGCATCCTTTATGCCCAGCACGCCCGAGACCCGCGGCCTGGCGAACGCCGAGTTCTTCGCCGCGATGAAGCCGGGCGCCTTCTTTGCCAACGGCGGCCGCGGCGACCTTGTGGTTGCCGACGACCTGGTTGCCGCCCTGGAGTCGGGACATCTCGCCGGCGCCGCGGTCGACGTCACCGACCCCGAGCCGCTGCCTGAGACAAGCCCGCTGTGGGATGCGCCCAACATGCTCATCACGCCGCACGTCTCCGGTTGGTTCCACCTGGCAGCTACGCTCAACAACGTCGTCAACATCGCCGCGGAGAATCTGCGTCATTTGCAAGCCGGCGAAACTTTACGTTGTTGGATCGAGCACTAAGAATTACGCCGTTTTACAAACGGAGTAATGAGCCGACGCTGCGAGCCCGCCGTTTGGCCAATCTGCCGTTCAATTTCAAAGGCGCGACCAGAAGGTCAGCGCCTTTTTATTTCACGGCACCTTGGCGCAAACGGCGGGCTCTCGCTGACTTTTGTTCAACCTGCGGGGTCTTCAAATTGCTAGAGCGTTGCTAAGTAATTCTTTGCGTCTTCTACACTCATTGCTGCGACGGGCGCATGCGAACAGAGCTTGACATCGTTGGTGACCAGGAGATCTGCTTGAGCACGTATTGCTGCCGCAATGATTAAATCGTCTTCGTAATCGCTATGGAGTTCACGCTGCCTGCTCGCCATCCATATATCGCTCAGGTCACAGGGCACTGGCGTGGCAAGCTGCGACAGCACGCTAAGACAATCCCATGCAAGCGAAGTCGCCGCCGCAGCGGCATACGGGGAAAGCGAACCGTGCTCTCGCCGATACCATGCCTTATGTTCGCTTGAAATCAAATAGAACAGGTCTTTGGACGATGTCGCCGCATACAGCAAATCTACCTGCGCCGTGCACGCATCGCGTAAAAACTCAATCGCCACCGAACGACCACGTCGTGAGGGAATGAAGTAATCGAGCCATACGTTGGTGTCGACCAAGATGCGCTTTGGAGTCTCACTCATAGAGCCAGCTCATCTCCTCGCCATAGCGATCCGCATAGGCATTCCGTTTGAGCCCTTCGTCGTCCGATGGCTGAGCCTTGGCCATATCGATTCCCGACTCACGGCAAGCAGCAGCGAACAGCTCCGATCCTTGGTCGATGAGTTCGAGTTTGCGCTTGGCGGCCTTTTCGCGCTCGCGCTGTTCCGTCCGGGCACGACTGGGCAGCAGGATATCCTCGAGCACACCGGGGCGATCGGCCAGCGACGCTGCAAGCTGCCAGAGCGCTCGCACCGCTTGGCTCGGCGTCATACCGGCCCTAGAGAGAGCGGCGTCCCCACTTCTTTTAAGATCGGCATCGAGTCGTACGTTGATCTGAGCGGCTGTTGTGGTCATGACCCCTCCTTAATACTTCAAAACTATCATAAAACTCTATGGTAGATACGTAAAGCATGTATAGCATGTATAGCATTTATAAGCATTAGCCGTACTCTGTACACAAAAATCCGCCGAGGCACACTGCGCCTCGGCGGCCACGTATCACCGATCTAGTTCGGTTTCACCCCTTGCATTCGCCCAGATAAAACCTACCAAAATTAACATCCCCTTTTGGTAGGTTTTAGAGCTCCACGCTTTCGGCGCCGTTGATGGTTAGGTTGCGCTCGTAGAAAGCCGTGAGGGCGCGGATGGCGTACATCACGTCGCGCACGCCGCCGGTCTCGTAGCTCGAGTGCATGGCAAGCTGCGGCAGGCCCACGTCCACGGCATGCATGCTCGCCTGCATATTGGACAGATTGCCGAGCGTGGAGCCGCCCGCCATATCGCTCTTGTTGGCGAAGGCCTGCGTGGGCACGTCGGCGTCGTCGCAAATAGCCTGGAACACCGCGCGGCTAAAGGCATCGGTGCAGTAGTGCTGGTTGGCGGCTTCCTTGATGACGATGCCGCCGTTAAGCACCACCTGGTTGCGGGCATCGCACTTCTCGGCGTGGTTGGGGTGCACGGCATGCGCGTTGTCGCAGCTCACGAGCATCGATGCGGCAAGGGCGCGATGATACGACTCGTCATCAAAGCCCAGCGATCCGTTGATGCGGCGCAGCGCGTCGGCCAAGAACGTCGACATGGCGCCCTGCTTGGTCTCGGAGCCAACCTCCTCGTTATCGAAGCAGCAGAAGACCGAGACGTCGTGCGCGTTCTCGGCGCCCAAAAAAGCCTGTAGCGAGGTATAGGCGCAGGCCAGGTCGTCAAGCTTGGGCGTCGAGATAAACTCGTCGGCCCAGCCCCAAATGCGCGCATCCTGACGATTGACCAGGAACAGATCGCGGCCCAGGATCTGCTCGGGCTCAACGTCCAGTTCATCAGCGATCAGGGCATCAAAATCTCCCTGCTTAAGGTCACCGGCGCTGATGAGCGGGCACAGATCGACGGCTCGGTTGGGAGCAAAGCCCTCGTTGACGCCACGGTTCATATGGATGGCAAGGCTCGGGATAATAGCGACCTCGCGCTCGGTGGCGAGCAGGCGGCTCTCAATGCGGTCACCCTCGCGCACCAGCACGCGGCCCGCGAGCGCCAGCGGGCGATCGAACCAGGTGTAGTCGATCATGCCGCCGTAGGCCTCGGTGTTCAGGCGCAATGTCTCGCCTGCGCCATCGAGCTCGGGCACAGCCTTGACCTTAAACGTCGGCGAATCGCTGTGCGACGCCGTCAGCTGAAAATGGTAGTCGCCGGCAACGCCGTCCTCGCCCCACGTCGCGGCCAGGTCCTCGCCCACCTTAAAGGCGATAACGCTCGAGGTGTTGCGCTGCGTGTAATAACGCCCGCCCGGCTCGATATCCCACGCCGCGTTCTCGGGCAGGTAGGTAAAGCCCGCCTCGTCGAGCTCGGCCATAATGGTCGCCGCCGTATGGAACATGCTGGGGCATGTCTCGATAAAGTCGATAAGGTCGTTGGCGGCCTCGATATCGTCGGCCGTCACATGCGCGCGCTCGGGCGTTTCCTGATCCGTCATGCTCTCCCCTTTCGCTGGGTTGATGGTCCCCTCCAGCATACCCCGCCGCGCCAGCGCCGCACTCTTCATTCCGTGCTTAATTCCGCGCCGCTCACCAAGTTGAGTCATCATGCCCGCGCTCCTTTTGCGACAATTGCACTAACAGGACGAGAGGAGTCGTCATGAAGCCACGTAACATTGCCATCGCCTGCGGTGTCGCGGGAGCCGCCGTCGGCCTTGCCGCTGCCACCGGTATCGTTTATCACAAGCAAATCAAGTCCGTCGCGTCGCTCAAACGCTTGACCGACTATGCGGATGGCTATGACCTGTACGCAATCGACATCGCTTACGACTACGATCTTGATCGCATCATCGCCGCTGGTGTGCGCGACGACCAGGCCTACATCAATGCCGTGGTGGCGCAGGTGCTGCCCGGTGTGCCGGCACATGTCCAGGCGCCCCAGTTTGCCTGCAGCGCTTTTGTCGCCGTAGATGCCGAAGGCCGTGTTCGCACCGGTCGCAATTACGACTTTAAGGACGACACCTCGGCGCTGCTGGTGCGCAATCACCCGCGCGACGGCTATGCCTCCATCGGCTTTGCCGCCCTTAACAACCTGGGCGCCAACACTCCACTTGACTCCGTCGCCGGACGCGCCGCCGCACTCATGGGCCCGTTTGCCCAGCTCGATGGTGTTAACGAATGCGGTGTGTCCATTGCCGTACTCACCCTGGATTCCAAGCCCTGTGACCAGGACACACAGCGCCCCGTCATCAATACCTCGCTCGCCATCCGTCTGGTGCTCGACCGTGCCGCCACCACGCAGGAGGCCGTCGACCTGCTTTCTGCCTACGACATGCACGCCATGGCCGGACGCGACTACCACTTCTTTATCAACGACGCCGCCGGTGACGCGCGGGTGGTGGAGTGGGATCCGCGCGACCCCGACCGCGCATGCAAGGCGACGCCCGTGCGCCAGGTTACGAACTTCTACGCCTGCTATGGTGCCGAAGTGCTACCCAACCAAAAGAACGGCGAACTGGGCCATGGCAAGGAACGCGCCATCGCCATCGCCGATGTCCTCGACGCCCATGCCGGCGCCCAAGACGAGGCAGTCGCTTGGAAGGCTCTACGCGCTGCGGCGCAAGAGCCCAATCCGGAAGACATCACCAGCAACACGCAGTGGTCGGTCGTCTTTGACAACACCGAGCCCGCTGCCGCCATCACGCTGCGCCGCCACTGGGGCGACGTCGACGCCTTCGCGCTGTAAGGAGCTGGCACCGTCGTCCTTACGCTCGCCTGACGTTGCTTACATTGCTATACATTTGAGCTAACACGTTTTACCTCCGCATCAACAGTGTGCGGGGGTAAACTTATGCGCATGTTGTAACTTGCCCGGAAGGATTCATCATGCTCAGGATCGGTCTTCTTACCAGTGGCGGCGACTGCCAGGCGCTCAACGCCACCATGCGCGGCATCGTCAAAACGCTCATGACCAATAGCGAAGAGCCTATCGAGATCTACGGTTTTGAGGACGGCTACCAGGGCCTTATCTACAGCCGTTTTCGCGTGATGACGCCGGCAGACTTTAGCGGCATCCTCACCCGCGGCGGCACCATCCTGGGCACGAGCCGCACGCCGTTCAAGCGCCTGGATGTTCCCGAGGCCGATGGCGTCGAGAAGGTGCCGGCGATGGTCCACACCTATCACAAGCTGCAGCTCGACTGCCTGTTTATGCTGGGCGGCAACGGCTCCACCAAGACTGCCAACCGCCTGCGCGAAGAGGGCCTCAACGTTATCGCCCTGCCCAAGACCATCGATAACGACACCTGGGGCACCGAGATGACGTTTGGCTTTACGAGCGCCATCGACGTCGCCACCAAGTGCATCGACGACATCCACACCACCGCCTCGAGCCACGGTCGCGTGTTTGTCATCGAGATCATGGGCCACAAGGTCGGTTGGATTCCGCTGTATGCCGGCGTCGCGGGCGGCGCGGATGTTATCCTGATCCCCGAGATCCCCTACGACATGGATAACGTCATCAAGACCATCGAGCATCGCATGGAGACCGGCAGCCGCTTTACGATCGTGGCCGTCGCCGAGGGCGCCATCTCCAAGGAGGACGCGGCGCTGTCCAAGAAGGAGTACAAGAAGAAGCTTGCCGAGCGCACGAGCCCGTCGATCGTCTACGACATCGCCAAGGAAATCGAGGCCAAGACCGGTCGCGAGACCCGCGTCGCCATCCCCGGCCACACGCAGCGCGGCGGTCAGCCCGACGCCCAGGACCGCATCTTTGCGACCCAGTGCGGTGTCGAGGCAGCGCTCGGCTGCCTGCGCGGCGAGTTTGGCTACATGATTGCCCTGCGCGACGGCAAGATGTGCCATATGCCGCTCGAGGATGTCGCCGGCAAGCTCAAGTACGTCGATCCCCAGAGCGATCTGGTGCGCGAGGCCAAAGCGCTGGGCATCAGCTTCGGCGACGAATAGCCTCGGCCGAAACTGCTCTCATCGGAGGCCCCAGGGCTTACCTCCCAAATCGTCCTCGGACATGTCAGGATCCCGCCGTGCGCTTCGCGCGGCGGGATCCTTCCGTCCTGCGGAAAGATTTGGGAGGTAAGCTCTGGGGCCTCCTGCGGTAACTAGGGAGGCCGAGGCTATTCGTCTTCTTGCTGCAAGTGCGTGGGCTGAGATTTTGGGATGTTGCAAGCTCTTAGCTGAGAGTAGCACTGACATTTGTCCTAAAATGGCTGGTCGTTAGGGGTTGCTACCGGTAGTTGCGGTAGGGTCGGAGCAGATTCTAACTAGAAATGGTGGTCGCTACCGGTTGTTCTCGGCATACTCGGCTCATTCGATTACGGTCACTACATGAAAGGAACTGCTATGGATCTTGCAATGGCACAGCGGCTCGTTGACCGCCGCAAGGCTGCCGGGCTTTCTCAGGAGGCGCTTGCTGCCCAGCTGGGCGTAAGCCGCCAGGCTGTTAGTAAATGGGAGCGCAGCGAGTCCTCACCCGATACCGATAACCTTATTGCGCTCGCCTCGCTGTATGGCGTGTCGCTGGATGAGCTGCTATATGGGGAGGCGGCCAACGATGCCGACGACCTGGAGGACGGTAGCGCCGACACCGAGACGGCGGATGTGGCTGACGAAGCTGAGGATTCTGCCGAGCACGCCGATTGCGGCGACAAACCACTTGTCGATATTTCCCTCGCGCGCGGTATCCACGTCATTGATCCCAATAAAGGCGAGGAAGTCCATGTTGGTTGGAGCGGCATCCATGTGACCAACGAGCGCAAGGGCGAAGAGGTGCATGTGGGACCGGGCGGCGTGCATATCGATACGCTTGAGGACGATGGACATAGCGTGCGCACCAATGACGACGGCACCGTCACCATCGACGGCGAGACGTTTTCCAGCTGGAAAGAAGCACACGACAAGCTCGACCATCATGGCAAGCATTTCCACACCAAGGTCGGACGTGCATGGAACAAATTCCCCTTCCCCGCACTTGTCACTCTCGCCTATCTGGTGCTCGGCATTGTCTACGGCACATGGGGCATGGGGCTTTTCCTCGTCTTTTTGGTTCCCGTCTACTACGCGATTGGTGACTTCATCGATCGACGCCACCTGTCTAAGCTGATCGAGGTCATCTACCCGGCAGCCGCCATCGCTTGGTTCCTCTACATGTGGCTCTGTTTGGGACAGCCCCATCCTGCATGGATCATCCTCATCACGATTCCCATCGTAAAGGCGCTCATGCGCTGGTGTCGCAAACAATGGAAGTGCCGCAAACAGGCCTAAACCGCCCCAACCAGCCAGCGCCATTCATCCGACACCGCCCGCCCCTTCCAAGTTGCGGTGAAATATGGACTGTTTTGAAGCTCCAAAGCGCCAAACAGTCCCTATATCACCGCAACTTACAAACAACTGGGTCAGTTCCGGCACGGAGATTAGCATTGAACTGACCGCACACCAAGAAAAGGGCCCATTTACTACGTTTAACTCGAGAGGGCCGACCATACCCGCCTTTTCCGATAATTGGCAAGCCCTCTACCTGCGGTTTTAATTTCATAATCTTTGTCATGGTCGAGGGTGTGGTAGCAAACGTAATAGATAGGCCCATTTTATGACATACGACCCATTCAAGCTCAATCTCGAAGGCTAAAGAGAGCCTCTCATCCACGCCTGTGAGCGAAAACCAAATAGAATGAAAGGCAAATGGAAACGCCCGTTTAACGAGCGGAGGACATATGCGCGACGTAGCCGAAAGCGACTGGAAGCTGTTTAAGAAAATGCTTCCTCAATGGCAAGAACGTTATATGGAAAAGCTCATCGGCCAGTATGTTGAGATACTGAACGGCGACAGTGAAGCGTCCAGTAGATTTTGGGCACTAGAAGAGCACCTCAATAGAGACAAGCTGTCCTCAGGCGTAATTGCAAACGACATTCGCCGCAGCACAATGCACCGCGAGATAGCCAATTTGCTTATCGACAGCGTGATCACCCTTGACGACCTTGACGGTTTTACCGAGGACATTAAGAGCTATGCGCAACAC
The DNA here is from genome assembly GCA_958453935.1 of uncultured Collinsella sp. Classification (GTDB taxonomy): domain Bacteria; phylum Actinomycetota; class Coriobacteriia; order Coriobacteriales; family Coriobacteriaceae; genus Collinsella. The sequence goes on from CAUDZT010000002.1 coordinate 52,126, forward strand.
TGGATTGGCCAGTAAGAGCACTGAACGACAGACATCCCCGGCAAAACGGGGCAAACGCCGGGCCACCTAATGGTTGTCCGGCGTTTGCCCAGATAAAACCTGCCAAAATAAACTTGTCCCTTTTTGGCAGGTTACTCGGCACTCTTGAGGGCGCCGACCATGTCGATCTTATTGAGGGTGCGATTGGTAGCGAGGTTGACGATAAACGTAAAGGCAAAGGAAAGCACTACGGCGAGCACATAACTCAGCGGCTCGACCTCAACGTCAAAGTAGAGCGACGGCATCTGCAGAATGTACGTAAAGCTCTCGGCCAGCAGGCTACCCAGCGGCACGCCCAACGCGGCGCCAATCGCCGTGAGGATTAACGTCTCCTTGTTGACGTAGTGGTGCACCTCGCCGCGACGGAAGCCCAGCACCTTGATAGTCGCCAGCTCGCGCTCGCGCTCCGAGATGTTGGTGTTAGACAACGTAAATACCACCACAAACGACAGGCACGCCGCCATAAAGGTCACAAGCACCACGACCGAATTGATAATCGTAAAGTTTGCCTCATAGTTTTCCCAATGCTCGGCGGTACTCGACAGCGTAATCCAACCATCGCTCTTAAGACGGTCGGTAAACGCAATCTGATCGGCCGACGAACCCTTAAGCAGCGCAAGGATGCCGTTAAGGCGCGCGCTTCGACCGAACGCGCGCTCATAGGTGCCCTGCGTCATGTAAAGCGTATTGCCCAGATAGTTGAGCGAGATGTCGCTGACTTTGACCTTGGCAACATTGAGCGACGAATCCTGGACGTGAGCCGTGTCACCCGGCTTGATCCCCAGCACCAGCTGAGAGCTCTTGCTCAAATACACATCCCCGTCACGCAGGGCGAGCGGTTCTTTGGACTCATCCTCCAGGCGCACGTAATCGCCCAAGTCACCCGTGCGGTCGTCGGGAATCACGATGAGCTGCACGGTCTCGCTCTTACCGCCAAATGTAAAGGTGACGTTGTCTGTCATAATTGGCAGCGTCGAAGTCACGGTCACGTTGGAATCCTTGGCTGCACTGCGTTCATCCAGTGCTGCGCACGTCTGCGAAAAATCGTCGGGGTTGGCGACCGCCAGCAAGTCGTAGCGCGTGATGTGCCCGTACTGCTTGGGCGACAGCGCGACCGACGTATCGCGGATACCCATACCGCAGATCACGAGCGCCGTGCATCCCGCAATGCCAAAGATGGTCATAAAGGCGCGCTTTTTGTAGCGGAACAGGTTGCGTGCAGCGACCTTGTTCAAAAAGCCCATGCGGTGCCAGATAAAGCCGATGCGCTCGAGCAGAATGCGCGAACCGGCGCGCGGAGCCTTGGGGCGCATGAGCGAGGCAGGGGTCTCGGCCATCTCGTGGCGGCAGGCGATAATCGTGGCTCCCACCACGCCCACGGCAAACAGCGCCACCGAAACGATCGAGGACACGATGTCGTACGAAAGTAGCATCTGGGGCAGCGAGTACATGTCGTCGAACACCGTAAACAAGAACAGCGGCAGACCCACAAATCCGATGATATTGCCGAGCACGCCACCGATCAGACACGCCCACAGCGAGTAGTCCACATATTTGGACAGGATACGCCCGCGTGAATAGCCGAGCGCCTTGTACAGGCCAATTAGTGTGCGCTCCTCCTCGACCATGCGGGTGGCGGTGGTGAGGCTGATAAGCACGGCGACGATAAAGAAGATGAACGGGAACACCGTGGCGATGGCCTCGATCGAAGAACTATCGCTCTCGACGCTCGAGTAGCTTGCGATATTGCCGCGGTCCTGGATGTACCAGGTGCATTCGCCTAGGTCGGAGAGCTCGGCGCGGGCATCGGCAAACTGCTGGTCGGCGGCGGCGCGGCGCTGGTCCAGGTCGGCTTGCGCCTGCGCACGCTCGTCGCTGCCCTCGGCCATGCGATTGATGTTGTCCTGCTCGATCCCAAAGAGCATGGCGGCCTGACGCTCGGCCGTATCCAAGCTTGTCGGCGTGTCAACCGTCAACTCCTGGACGCGCACCTTCTCACGCTCCTCGCGGATCTTCTCGATATTGCCTTTGACCTCGTTGATCTTTGTCGTGTAGGCATCCGAATAGGAGTTGAGGCTCTTGGCTCCCTCGACGACCACGTGGACCGCGGAGTAGGAAGAAGATGTCGCAGCATCCTCGCTCACATAGAACTTATAGTCCGCCGCCAAAGCAGCGCGAAAGGCGTTGACTGTCGAGTCGGAGCTCACGTCGGTAGGATCGAGGACCTCGGCCGTAATGGTGTACTCGCCCGCGGCAAACTGATCCTTGGCGCTTTGGTTCGACGAGCTCGCGTCATTGGCGGCAAAACTCACCGTATCGCCGAGCTTTTTGCCCGAAGCCTTCAGGAACTTCGAAGTCACCGCGACCTCATCGGCGCCCTCGGGCAAATCGCCGTTCACGAGCACTGGCTGATCGATGTTCTCCTTGGAGAGACTTTGCACGACCACGCGCTCGCGCGTTGTGCCCACGGCGGTGTAGGCGGTCTCGGTGTAGATACCCTCGGCCGTCTCGACGCCGTCGACCTCTTGAATGGCCGCAAGATCGTCACGCGTAAGACCATAGGTCGACTGCACATTAATGTCATAGACATTCTGCTGGTCAAAATAGGCGTCAACCGAATCGCACAGGTCCTCGCAGCCCGCCTTAAGACCGCACATCACACTCACGCCGAGCGCGGTGATGACCACGATGGACAAGAAGCGCTTAAGACTGCCTCGGATTGTGCGGTAGATGCCACGGCGAAACACCGCCGGCACCATATCGTTTGAGCTTTGGGCAGTGCGGTAGGTCGTAAAATCCTGCTCTCGCTCCGTGTTCTGCGCGTCGCGGCGTTGGCTGTTTTGGCGGTCCTGATTCATGGGCGCTACCACTCGATCGTCTCGATCGGCACGGGATTTTGCTGGACCGTCTCGCTCTCCACGCGGCCGTTCTTAAAGCGGATCAGGCGATCGGCCATGGGCGCCAGCGCGGAGTTGTGGGTGATGATAATGACCGTGATGCCTTGCTTGCGACAGGTGTCCTGCAGCAGCTGCAAGATCTGCTTGCCGGTTTTGTAGTCGAGTGCACCCGTGGGCTCGTCGCACAAAAGCAGCTTGGGGTTCTTGGCCAGCGCGCGGGCGATGGACACACGCTGCTGCTCGCCGCCCGAAAGCTGCGCCGGAAAGTTAGCGAGGCGGTCGCCCAGGCCAACTTGACGAAGCGTTTGCTCGGCATCGAGCGAATCGGGGCAGATCTGAGCTGCGAGCTCAACGTTTTCGAGGGCCGTCAGGTTGGGAACCAGATTGTAGAACTGAAAGACAAAGCCCACGTCGGCGCGGCGGTATTCCACAAGCTGTGCCTCGTTGGCAGCGCTCACGTCACGCCCGTCCACCGTCACGGTGCCAGAAGTCGCCGTGTCCATGCCGCCCAGAATGTTGAGGGCCGTGGTCTTGCCGGCACCCGAAGCACCCAAAATGATGGCGAGCTCGCCGCGCTCGACCGTAAAGCTCGCGCCGTCGAGCGCGTGGATGCGGGCATCGCCCTCGCCGTATGCCTTGATGACGTCTTTGAATTCGATATAGGCCATCGATTAATTCCCATCTGGTCGGATAACTCTTTAGTATTACCCATTTCCCACCGACCAAAAAGGGACAGGTTCATTTTGGCAGGTTTTATAAGGGGAAACGTACCTCTTTGGGGGCAGCGCGGGACGCGCAGGGGCGGCCGTGCAGATCGGCACAGCCGTCTCACGTGGAATCGACCGACGCCTGCCTTTCCGTGACACCGGCAACTCGTTTTTGCTTGTTGGCATGGCCGCCATTATGCCTTGGGACTGAGCACTCAAATTCTCACTCCTCATTGCCACGCTTGCCGCAAGCTATCAGGGTGACGAGATGACGACGCTCGCTGTAGCAGCGCAGCCACACTCTATAAGCGAGGCGTTTGCCAGCAAAAAAGCGCGCGACAGGGTAAGCCCGCCGCGCGCTATCCTATGCGGACTAGTTATTGTTGTTGGTCATCGAGGCCACTGCTGCCGCAAGATTGGAAATGGGCATCGTCTGCAACCAGATGCGACCGGGACCGGTGAGCACGGTGTTGAACACGCCCTCGCCACCAAACATGATGTTTTTGACGCCCTTGACCATTTGAGCGTCGATGCTCACGGTCTCCTCAAAGCCGGCCACGTTGCCGGTATCCACAATCATCTGCTGGCCAGCAGCGAGCTCGTACTCAACCAGGTCGCCGTCGATCTCGGCAAAAGCAACACCCGAGCCCGTGAGCTTCTGCATGATAAAGCCCTCGCCGCCAAAGACGCCGGCCTTTGCCTTCTTGTTAAAGTGAATGCTCAACTCGACGCCACTTTCCGCGGCAAGGAACGAACGCTTCTGCAAAATCCAGCTCTTGCCCGGACCGATCTCGATTGGCACGATGCGGCCGGGGAAGCAGGAGCCAAACGCGATCATGCCATCGCCACGCGCGGTCCAAATGTTTTGGAACAATGCCTCACCCGAAAAAGCCTTGGAGAACATCTTGCCGATGCCACCGCCCGAGGTAGACATTTCCATGTTGGGGGTCATCCAAGCCATGGCGCCGCTTTCGGTGATCATGGATTCGCCATCGCTAAGGTTGCACGTAACAACCGGGAAAGCCCCTCCGCCGATCTCGTACTGCATGACCGTCTCCTTTCCACTCAGGAGCCGAATAACGATGCCTATATTTTAGCAGGTAGAGATGCATATGTTCACACCGCCCATGCCCTCTCCTGCGGACGTTTCCCCAGATAAAACCTGCCAAAATAAACCTGTTCCTTTTTGGCAGGTTTTAAAGGCAAACGGTGAAGGTGATCTGGTTGCCGTGACCGGATACGGTGGCGGCGCCTCCATGGGCCTCGGCGATGGCACGCACCACGGACAGGCCCACGCCCGAGCCGCCCGTCTTGGAGCTGCGCGACGCATCCGCACGATAGAAGCGATCGAACAATCGGTCCAGGTCGCCCTCGGGCAGCTCGTCCACGGCGTTCGATACGACAAGCTCGGCGGCGCCCTTGCCTTTGCCGTGCGAAACGGCGCACAGGCTCAGCTCAATCACGCTGCCCTCGCTCGCATAGCGCGTGGCGTTGTCCAGTAGCAACTCAACCACCTGCGCCACCGCCGCGGCATCGGCATGGGTCCGCACGCCGGTCGCAATCGACGTCGACAGGCGTTTACCGCCTGAGACCGCCACCGACTTAAACGGCGCCGCCGCCTTGTTCACCGCCTCCGAAAGATCGATCGACGCCATGGTAAAGCCCGCCGAGCCCTCGTCCATGCGTGCCAAGAACACCAAGCGCTCCGTGAGCGCCGATAATAGCGCACCCGCACTCGCCTTAGTGCTGCCTTAGCAGGTCGGTGAGCATATTTAAAAAAGCAAGGTTATAGCTTAGTCGGACTTAAGGAACGGGCGGCTTCACATCTCGCCCTGCAAACAACGCCCGTACAGCGAGCGCGCTTGCCGCATGGGCGTTGCGGCCGCCTGCAGCTTATAGATAGGCACCCTCGAGGCGCAGCAGCCACTCCTTGCGATCCAGTCCACCGGCGTATCCGTTGAGCGATCCGTCGGCCGCGACCACGCGATGGCACGGCACGATAATCGAAATAGGGTTGCGAGCGACCGCAGCCCCCACCGCGCGAGGAGATACAACGGGCGCTTCATTTCCCGGCACACGATGTCGAGCGGCAACACGCTGGGCGATCTCGCCATACGTAGCGACCTCGCCACGCGGGATCGAAAGCAGCTCAAACCAAACCTCACGCTGAAACGCCGTGCCGATCATATGCAACGGCGGCGTAAACCGAGGTTCCTGCCCTGCAAAATAAGCATTCAGCCAAGCCCAGGAACGCTCAAGCACCGAAGAGGCCGCACCATTTGCCGGACTCACCGACGACATGCCACCAGTACCGGAAACCGCATCGACGCCTTCAACATGTTCGGAGTCTTCACGGAGAAGCGTGGAGCCAAAGTGCTCCTGCCCCTCAAACCAAAGCCCCGTCAGACCGCGGCCATCAGCGGCAAGCAGGATTTCGCCCAAAGGCGAAGCAAACGTCGTCGTGACCACCAGCGGCTCCTTTCAAAACTCCGCAACATAATACCGCGAACTGTGCAGACAACCCCCGCAGATACGTCCGGGCGGGCTCGCAATTGCTTCAGCGAGACTGTTTTCCCTAATCAAGCGAAAAAGACGCAGGGCTTCGACGCCAGGGCGGTACCCCCGCCAGCTGAGCTCTAATACTTTCCCGAGAAGTGAACGAGTAAAAACGAAGTCCCGGAGCATCCACACCTTTAGACCGCAAAACCGCAGGATTCGCGCTGCAAAACCGCAGGACATAGCAATCAAAAAATGCCAATGCTTCTGGGGTCCAAATAAGGGCGTTCACTTCACGGGAAAAGTATTAGACCTCAATTCGCACCAAGCCCAAAGTCACCCCAGGCAGCAGGCGCGAAGCGCCGAGGCCGCCGCCGGGACTAGGGCCCGCAACAACCACGTGCCCCCACATCAGCCCAGCGGCCCCAACCAGCAACGGCCCCATCGCAGGCCGCTCGCAGCCGAGTCACCGCAGGCAGGGGCCGGGCTTGGTTTTCAGAACATTCCGCAGACCAGTGTGGCGCCTTGTCCGCAGCTCCGAAGGAGCAGGACAAGGCGCCACACATGGTCGAGGACGTTCTGAAAACCAAGCCCGGCCCCCGCCGGACAGGTCCACCGCTACTCGCAGAGCAGCTTAGCGATCTGGACGGCGTTGGTTGCCGCGCCCTTACGGATTTGGTCGCCGCAGCACCAGAAGGTGATGCCACGTGCGGCCTCGGGGTTCGAGATGTCGCGGCGTACGCGACCGACCCAAATCAGGTCCTGGTCGGAGGTGTCCATCGGCATGGGGAAGCGATCGTGCGCATCCTCGGCACTCATGTCGTCAACCAGCTTGACGCCCGGAGCGGCAGCCAGCGCAGCACGGGCCTCTTCCACCGTGATGTCGCGCTCAAACTCGAGCGTAATGCTCTCGGAGTGCGAGCGCAGCACGGGCACGCGCACGCAGGTGCAGTTCACGCGCAGCTCGGGCAGGTGCATGATCTTGCGGCCCTCGTTTTGCAGCTTCATCTCCTCGGAGGTAAAGCCCTCTTCCTTGACGCCGCCAATCTGCGGAATCAGGTTGCTCGCCAGCTGGGCGGCAAACGCGCGCGGCTCGGGAATCTCTTCGCCACGGCCCAGGGCGGCCAGCTGGGCCTCAAGCTCGGCCATGCCGGGGGCACCAGCGCCCGAAGCCGCCTGGTACGTCGAGACGATCATGCGCTTCACGCCAGCGAGCTGATGCAGCGGCCACGTGGGAACCAGGCCGATAATGGTCGCGCAGTTGGGATTGGCGATAAGACCGTGATGCCACTTGATGTCGTCGGCATTAATCTCGGGCACGACCAGCGGTACCTCGGGATCCATACGGAAGGCATGGCTGTTGTCGACCACGACGGCGCCGCGCTTGACGGCCTCGGGCAGCAGCTCCTTGGCGATATCGTCGCCGGCAGCGCCGAGCACGATGTCGCAGCCCTCAAAAGCCTCGGGGCAAGCCTCCTCAATCACAGCCTGCTCGCCGCGGAACTCGACGGTCTTGCCCGCAGAGCGTGCGCTCGCCAGCAGCTTGAGCTTGCCGACCGGGAACTCCTGCTCGTTCAGGCACTCGAGCATCTGGGTGCCCACGGCTCCCGTCGCGCCCAAAATAGCAACCGTGTACTGTTTCATGCTTCCCCCTTTAAAGGTTGTGGCTATCGCCCGCACGCCAAGCAGGCCGATTATTGTTGCCAGTGTATACAAGAACGGGGCAGGCACGAAACCCGCCCCGTCGAAACGAAACCGAAACGAAACGCCCCGCCGTAGATTTTTTGACATGACCCAAAAATCTACCGAGCAGTCGCTACTTTTTGAGCGCGGCCAGAGCGGGATCAACCGGCGCGGAAGCCTCCAGGTCGGAGACCTTCACAATGCCATTTTCGTCGGAGAAGGCACGGTAAATGGTCCGAATCGCCAGGTCAAAGTCCTTCTCCTCGACACCGATAATGATGTTGATCTCGTCGCAGCTCTGCGAAATCATACGCACGCTCACGCCAGCCTGGCCAAGCATGCCAAACAGATGGCCCGAGATACCTGCACGGCCGCGCAGGTTACGACCGACGGTCGCGATAAGCGCCAGACCCTCAACGACCTCGATCTCGAGCGGCTCGACCTCCTGCTGGATGTCGCCCACGAGTGAGTACAGCGAATCGTGCACATCCTGCTCCTGCACCACGGCGCCAAAGCGGTCGACGCCGGTGGGCATATGCTCGACGGAAACGTCATAGCGCTCGAAGACCGAAAGCGCACGGCGCATAAAGCCAACGCGGGGCTTGGTGCGGTCGCGGGCCACGTTGATGGCGACAAAACCGCGCTTGCCGGTCACGCCGGTAATGATGGGCTCTGCCTCGCCTTCATCAGCCGTCTCGCTAATGATGGTGCCGGGGTCCTGCGGCGCATTGGTGTTCTTGATGACCAGCGGAATGCCCGCCTCGCGCACGGGGAACACGGCCTCCTCGTGCAGGACGCTTGCGCCCATGTACGAAAGCTCGCGCAGCTCCTCGTAAGTAACGCGCGCAATGGGCTGAGCCTCGGGAACAATACGCGGGTCGGCAGAATAGAAGCCCGAGACGTCGGTCCAGTTCTCGTACAGGTCGGCGCCCAGGCACTTGGCCAGAATCGAGCCCGAGATATCGCCGCCGCCACGATCGAGCAGCTTGATCTGGCCCTCACGCGTCGCGCCGTAGAAACCGGGCATAACAAAGCCGCCCTGCTGACCGTACTCCTGCACCAGCTCGGAGGTGCGATTCATGCTGAGCGTACCGTCGTGATGGAACGCCACAACCGTCGCGGCGTCCAGGAACGGTAGGCCCAGGTACTCAGCCATCAGGCGCGCGGTAAAGTACTCGCCGCGGCTTACGAGCTCCTCAGTAGAGTAGCCACCGGAGCGGGCGCGCTCGGCAAAGGCCGCGAACTCCTCACGGATGGGATAGGTGAGCTCCAGCTCGTCAGCGATATCAAAATAGCGCTGGCCAATGTCCTCGAGCAGCTCCTCACACGACACGTGGTACTTAACGTGCGCATTGACCAGATAGAGCAGGTCGGTCACCTTGGTGTCGCCCTTAAAACGGCGACCGCAGGCGGAAACCACCACAAAACGGCGAGCCGGGTCGGCATCGACGATGGCCTTGATCTTCTTGAAGTGTTCGGCGTCGGCGACCGACGAGCCGCCAAACTTGGCAATCTTAATCATGGGCTGGAGGTTACCTTTCTAAAAAGCCTCTGCGAACCTATTTTGCGCGCTCTGATACCATGGTTTCACCGATTGGGACCAAGGCATCCGAGGAGCAGTGTTATATGGGAACTTATCATAGTACACGAGGACGCACTTTATCGTGCTCAAGTAAGGTGGCAATCCGTACTGGTATCGCTCCCGACGGGGGTTTGTTTGTCTCGGACGAGCTCGGCACCCAGCAGGTCGATATCAGCTCGCTTGCAGATAAATCGTACTTTGAAATCGCTCAAGATGTGTTGGGAATGTTACTGAATGATTACACGACCGAAGAAATTTCGGCGTGTGTCGACGAAGCATACCGCGGCACGTTCGCGAGCGAAGAGGTTACGCCGCTCGTCAAACTCGATGCCGCACCGGGCGCCGACGCCCCTCAGACCTATGTGATGGAGCTCTTTGGCGGCCCCACGAGCGCCTTTAAGGACGTCGCCCTGCAGATGCTCCCCCGTCTGATGGCCCGTACCTCTGCCAAGGACGGCGGCGCCGAGCGCATCATGATCGTCACCGCCACGTCGGGCGACACGGGCAAGGCCGCACTCGCCGGCTTTGCCGACGCCCCGGGCACGGGTATTACCGTCTTTTATCCCGAGGGCAAGGTCAGCCGTGTGCAGAATCTGCAGATGTCCACACAGGAGGGCGATAACGTCGCCGTCTGCGGCATCCGCGGCAACTTTGACGACGCCCAGAGTGCCGTCAAGCGCATCTTTGCCGATAAAGAGCTTGCCAAGCGCCTGGAGGCCGCCGGCACGGTGCTTTCGAGCGCCAACTCCATCAACGTCGGCCGCCTGGTGCCGCAGGTCGTCTACTACTTTGCCGCCTATGCACAGCTGCTGCGCGCCGGCGCCATCGAGGCAGGCGACGCCGTTGAGTTCTGCGTACCGACCGGCAACTTTGGCGATATCCTGGCCGGCTACTATGCCAAGCGCATGGGTCTGCCCGTCGCCAAGCTCATCGTCGCGAGCGACAAGAACAACGTGCTTGCCGACTTCCTGACCACCGGCGTCTACGACCGCAACCGTCCGTTCTTCACGACCATCTCGCCGTCGATGGACATCCTCATCAGCTCCAACCTGGAGCGCATGCTGTACTTCCTGTCCGACGGCGACTGCGAGCTCGTTGCCGGCCTTATGGAGCAGCTTGCCCAGACCGGCCGCTACGAGGTGCCCGCCGAGCTGCTGGCCAAGATTCAGGGCGTCTTTGGCTGCGGCTGGGCCAGCGAGAACGAGGTTCGCGCCGCCATCAAGAGCTGTTGGGATGCGAACGACTACGTGATCGACCCGCACACCGCCTGCGGCTATCACGTCTTTGAGCAGGTCGCTCCCGCCGAGGGCGCCAAGGCCCGCGTGCTGCTTTCGACCGCCAGCCCCTACAAGTTCCCGCGCGCCTGCTGCGATGCCCTGGGCCTCGACGTGCCCGAGGACGATTTTGAGGCTATGCGTGTGCTCGAGCAGGCCACCAACACGGTCGCCCCGACTCAGCTCGCCGAACTCGAATCCAAACCCGTCCGCTTCGAAGACGTCTGCGACGTCGACGAGATGACCAGCTACGTCGAGTCTGTAGCAAAACGAATGAGCACCAACTAGATCCCTTATTAAGCGCCGGCGAAAGCCGGCGCACCTTCTTTCATCAGATAACCCTTGGGATGATGACGAACTGACATGCGGGTCTGCCTGTTTAGTTCGTCGCGAGTTCCGCACGAGCCGGAAAGCACTTAATGTGCTTTCCGAGCGAGCCAGGACTGCCCGAGCAGCGAACTAAACAGGCAGACCGCCCAGGAGATTCCCATGATCCAGATCACCGTCCCAGCAACAAGCGCCAACTTGGGCATTGGCTACGATACCCTCGGCATGGCCGTCAGCCTCTACTCGCACTTTACCTTTGAGCGCGCCGACAAACTCACCATCACGGGCTGCCCCGAAGAGTTCCAAAACGAGAATAACCTGGTTTACGTCAGCTTTGTCGATGCACTGGCCGCATGGGGCGAGCCGGCCTTCCCCGTCGCCATCGACATTCAGACTGACGTTCCCGTCGCCCGCGGCCTGGGCTCCAGCTCCACCTGCGTCGTCGCCGGCATTATGGCCGCCGCCGCACTGACAGGCCACACCGTCGACCGCGCCGAGCTGGTTCGCATTGCCACCGAAGTCGAGGGCCATCCCGATAACGTCGCCCCCGCCATCCTGGGCGGCGCCGTCTGCTCCTTTACGCCGACCGACTCGCTGCCCCAGTGCCTGCGCTACGAGGTGAGCGATCGCTTACGTTTTATTACCGTGATTCCGCCCTACGAGGTACATACGAGCGAGGCGCGCAAAGTCGTGCCGCAGGAGATTCCGCTCTCCACCGCCGTGTGGCAAATGGGCCGCATCGCCGGCATGACGCGCGGCCTGGAGACCGGCGACCTGGACCTGATTGCCGCCGCCAATGACGACCGCATCCAGGAGCCCTATCGCCGCCGTCTCATCCCCGACTACAACGCCGTGCGCGACACCTGCCTTAACGGAGGCGCTAAGACCATCTGGATCAGCGGCTCGGGTTCGACCCTCATGGCCGTAACCGACGACACCATCGTGGCAAAGTTCCTGCAGGTCAAGCTGCGCGAGCAGTTCCCCAAATGCGACACGCACATTCTGACGTGCGACACGGAAGGCGCCCAGATCGAATACCTGTAGTCGCCGTACCTTATACCCGCCGGGGAGGCCAGGGGCTTTGCCCCCAAATCGTCCTCGGACATGGCAGGACCCCCGCTGCGCACTTCGTGCGGCGGGGGTCCTGCCGTCCT
>CAUDZT010000003.1 GCA_958453935.1 uncultured Collinsella sp.
CCAGGCCCGATTTTGCCTCTTGACAATGTCCTGCTCATATTAAAAGGAACGTCCCTAAGTGCCGACTAGTTGCATTAGGAGTATCATCGTCTGCGCAAATATCTAGCGAATCGCATAGCAGAGATTGAGAGCGTATGACTGATACCGCGTCCAAGCACATTGACATGACCACCGGCTCACTGTGGCGCAATATTCCCCTGTTCGCCTTCCCCGTGGCCGCCACGAGCATCTTGGAGCAGCTATCGAACCTCATCGCCACGGTCATCATCGGTAACTTCTCGGGCGACCAGGGAACCCTCGCCATGGCGGCGGTCGGCTCCAATGTTCCGCTTACCAGTCTTATGATCAACCTGTTTATTGGGCTGTCGCTTGGCTCCAACGTGGTCATCGCCAACGCCATCGGCCGCAACGATCAGAACATGGTCAAGCGCGCCGTCCATACCTCGATTATGATGGCACTCGTGGGCTTTGTCGTCATCGCGCTGGGCGAGATCTTTGCCGAGCCCATGCTCGCCGCGCTCAACGTCCCTGACGAAACCATGCCGCTCGCATCGCTCTACCTGCGCGTCTTTTTGCTCAGCATGCCCTCGATCTTGCTCTACAACTTTGAGGCCGCAATCTTCCGCTCCGTCGGCATCACCCGCATGCCGCTGCAGGCGCTTGCCGTGTCCACCGTCCTCAACATTGGCCTGGACCTCATCTTTGTCCCCGTACTCCACTGGGGCGTCGCGGGCGTCGCCATCGCCACCGCCATCGCCTACACCGTCAGCGCCGCTACGCTCTTTATCCGTCTGCTCAAGACCGACTCCGTCGTCCGCGTCACTCCACGCGACTTAGGCTTAGACCCCGTCGCCCTCAGGCGCATCGTCAAGATCGGCCTGCCCGCCGGCATCCAGAGCGCCGTCTTTGCCGTCGCCAACATCATCATCCAGTCCGCCATCAACAGCTTGGGCACCGAGGTCATGGCGGCATCGAGCGCCGCCATGAGCCTGGAGTACGTGTGCTACAACCTGCTCAACAGCTTTAGCCAGGCTTGCACCACCTTTGTGGGGCAAAACCACGGTGCCCGCCAGATCGACCGTTGCACCAAGACCCTTAAGGTCTGCCTGGTCGAAGGTGGCATCGTCGCGCTCACTACCATCGTTATCATCGTCGGTCTGGGGCGCGAGATCCTAGCGCTGTTTAATAGCGACCCCAACATCGTCTCGATCGGCTATATCCGCGTGTGCTCGATCTTCCCTGCCTACGCCTTTAGCATGTTCTACGAAAACATGTCCGGCTATCTGCGCGGCTTTGGCATCTCGCTCATGCCCGCCCTCATCACCATGATCTGCGTCTGCGGTATTCGCTTCTATTGGGTATTCTGCGTGTTCCCGCACTTCCGCACCTTTGCGAACATCATGATGGTCTACCCCATCAGCCTGGGCACCACGGCGTTCTTTATGGTCGTGGCGGTACTACTCTGCCACCCGGCACGCACCTATCGCGCCGCCCAAGCCAAAGCGACAGCCCGCTAAACACCGCACTCAACGCCATGCCAGTCATTAATTGACAATATGCGAGCTCATATAGTCGATAAAGTGCCTCGTGGCGATAGGCATGGTGTCCCAGCTGCGCCAGGCTGCCACTACGTCACGCGAGGGAGCGTGCACGATGGGACGCACGCGAATATCGGCCTGCATGCCCTCGACGGTACGGCGATACAGCATACTCACGCCTAGGCCCTCCTCCACCATCGCCATGATGGTGTAGTCGTCGGTCACCTCGCTCGTCACGTGCGGCGACAGCCCATGCGCCGCGAATGCATCGAGCACCAGGCTCTGTTCGCCCTCATCCAGCAGCACAAACGGCTCGGACGCCAGGTCGGCGAGCGTCACCTTTTCCTTTGCCGTCAGCGGATGCGCGGCCGGCAACAGTGCCACCAACTCATCGTGATAGACCACGCGCTTCTCGAGCCCAGCAGTAAATCCGCGTGCCGTAAAGCAAAAATCAACCACGCCATCGTGCACCCACTGGGCATTGCGCGTGTAATCGCCCTGTTTGAGCGTAAAGCGTACACCCGGATGCAGGGCACCAAAGTCGCGGATCACGCGCGGCAACACGGTGCGGCTCACGTTGGTAAACGTTGCGATACGAATATCAGTCGAGGAGAGTCCCAGCAATTCCTGGCGCTTGCCCTCAAGCTCGGCCTCGGCAGTTACAATCTGGCGCAGATACGGCAGGTACTGCTTGCCGTCGCGCGTAAGCGAAACGCCCTGCTTACCGCGCTCGATAAGCGTGGTACCCAGCTCGCGCTCGAGCGCCTTGACGGCCTGGCTCACCGCACTTTGCGTATAGCCTAGCTCGTCGGCCGCGCGTTTCAGGCTGCCGCAATCGACCACCATACATACAATCTGATATCGCGATGCCATCGTGCCTCCACATCGGTATAGCCGTAAAACGTTTTGCCAGGGCTTTTTCTACTAGCATTAGTATTTCTTAATCATACTGAAGATACATTCGCTTTACTACATCCATATCTGGGAGCAGAATCCTTTTTGCGAAACCGTTCTGTAACAAAAGGAGTCCCATGGATCGCAAAAAAGCAATCGCGCTCTCGTTTTCCGTTCCCGTCGCATGGGGCTTTTCGTACCCCCTCATGAAGATCGGCATGGACAGCATGAACGCCACGAGCATCGTTGCGCTGCGCTGCATCATCGCCTTTGTGGCCTGCCTGCTGCTCTTCCACAAGCACGCGCTGCGCATCAACCGCGACCTTATGGTTCGCGCCGCCATCATCGGCGCCATCATGGCAACCGAGCTCACCTGCATGTGCCTGGGCTCCAGCCTCACCTCCGCCTCAACCGCCGGCTTTTTGCAGAGCCTGACGGTCGTAATCGTGCCGTTTGCCAACGCAGCTCTGCTGCGTCGCGCCCCCGAGCGCAAGGTGCTCATCGGAACCGCCATCGTCACCTGCGGTATGCTGCTGCTCTCGGGCGCCGACTTTACCGGCCTGAATCCCGGCGCGATCATCATGCTGCTCTCCGCTTTTGTCTATGCCGGCCATATCATTGTGGCGAAGCGCTTTGTCGAAGATGTCGACCCGCTGGCTCTGGGCGTTTGGCAGCTGGGCTTTGGCGGCCTGTTCTCGGGCATCGCCGCATTTGCCTTTGGCGGCTTTACGCTTCCCAGCACGCCGAGCGAGGTCGCGGTCGTCGTCGCACTCGCGCTCATCTGCTCTGCCTATGGCTTTATCACCCAAACGCTCGTGCAGCCCCACGTGCCCGCCGAGACCACCGGCTTCGCCTTCTCGCTCGAGCCGGTCTGCTCCGCTGTCTTCTCGTTCTTCCTGGTCGGCGAGGTCCTGAGCCCCATCGCCTTCTTTGGCGCCGCCCTCATCCTCACCGGCGTCATGGTGGCAACCGTCGAGCTTCCGCGCCTACGCGCGCATGAACAGGCTCGTATGGCAGGAACGCCCGAGCGCGTCTCGTAGACCCCACTCTTCATACAGCCGCGGCATAAAGGCAACCGGTGCGCCTTTACAATAGATACCAACAGAGTATCTGCCATAAAGGAGCCCCATGGACACCGCAACTCGCGACCGCAACATAGCAACCTGGTTGGGCGATGCGCCGCAGCCGGTACGTGACACTACGAACCAGCTGCTCGAGCGCATCGCCCTTTTGCGTGCCGAGCAGACCATCCACCCGGCACAAGACGACATCCTCAATGCCCTCGCCTACACGCCGGCCGACCAGGTCAAGGTTGTCATCTTGGGTCAAGATCCCTATCACGGACCCAACCAGGCCATGGGGTTATCGTTCTCGGTCCCCGCGACGCAAACCAAGTTGCCGCCGAGCCTGCGCAACATCTATAAGGAACTCAAAGCCGATCTGGACTGCCCCTTTCCTGCCACGGGAGACCTAACCCCATGGGCACAACAGGGCGTCCTGCTCCTTAACACCACGCTCACCGTGCGCGAGCATGCCGCCAATTCGCACGCCAAGCTGGGCTGGAGCACGCTCACCGACTATATTATCGAACGCTGCTGTCAGCTGCCCCAGCCGGTCGTCTTTTTGGCATGGGGCCGCTTTGCCCAGCAAATGGTTGAGGGCAAGCTCGACGCGATCGGCGCGGGCAAGGCAACCGGCAAGTTCTGCCTGGCCTCCACACACCCCTCGCCGCTTTCGGCCAACCGTGCCACGGCAGAACTCCCCGCTTTTATGGGGTCGCGCCCCTTCTCGGCATCCAATCGTCTACTCGAACAGCACGGCTCGATCCCCGTCAACTGGACTTGCCTCGGCTAAAAATCGATACATCAAAAACGCGTCCGACGGCTTTCCATCGGACGCGTTTCCTATTCGGGCCAAATAAACTGGGTACGGTCTGCCTCGCCACCGTCAATGAGCAGGCTCTGCCCGGTCATAAACCGGTTGGTCACGCCCACAAAGTAGATCCACTCGGCGATCTCTTGGGCGGTGGCCCAGCGTTTAAGCGGCGTGAGCTCCATAATCTGGTTCCACAGGTGTTCGTCTTCCATCACGCAACGGTTGAGCGGCGTGATAACGCCGCCCGGGTCCACACTGTTGGCGATGGCCTGCGGCGCCAAGCGGTTTGCAAGGTTCTTGGTGTAGGCGATAACGCCGCCCTTGCTGGCAGCATAGGCGGGAAACTCCGATCCCGTATGCCCGCTCGCCGACCCCACATTGACCACGGATGTAATAGCCGGCGCCGGCTTGGCGGCAAGCCCCTCCCCCACAAAGGCGTAGCGCTCGGTCACGTTGATGGTGCCGCACAGGTTGGCGGCAATATCGTCGGCCGAGTCCTGCGTACCAGCAACATTCACGATCACCTGGGGTTCAAGCTCGCCTGGAAACGAGTCCGGCTCGCGGACATCGACGATCAGATGGCGATAGCGCTCGTGCTCGATCGCTGCCGGCAGCAAATCAAAGCCCACGACCTCGTGGCCCTCGTCCAAAAAGCGCTGCACGCACGCGGCTCCGATACCGCCCGAAGCGCCCGTGATCAAAACCCGCATATTTGCTCCTTAGGCGGTTGCGTGGCGCTCGAGGTACTCGGCGCCCACATTCTCGCGCTCCCAGCCGCGCACGACCTTGTAGCCCACAGGGCTCAGGAAGACCTCGCACAGCAGCTCGGCAACAGCGCCGGTCAGCGAGCACATAAGGACCTGCACCCAGGTCCAACCAAAGAACGTGTGGCTCACCACAATGGCAAAGACCAGGTTGTCGATAAACTGGCCAACGCCTGTAGACACATAGGAGCGGAAGGCAAAGCTCGCAAAGTTATTCTTTTTGAGCATACGGCCGAGCGACTGGTTGAGCGTGGAGTTAACGACGGCAGAGACGAGCATGGCGAGCGAAGATCCAAACACCACGTACCAGGTGCCGCCGATGGTGGCGTTAAGGGCGGTGTTGACCTCGATCATACCCGTGTCGTAGTAGGCGCCCCACATGCCGGGCGTGAGCGAGCATGCCCAAAAGCACAGGCTCACAGCCAGGTTGACCAGCAGTGCGAGGATAGAGATTTTGATGGATGCCTTGGCGCCAAAGCGCTTGCAGATCATGTCCTGGCACAAAAACGAAACCCAGCTCACCACAAAGCCGCAATCGAGTGCCAGATACGGCAGGCTGATGAGCTCTTTGTTGGCCAGCAGGTTCATCATGATAACGCTCACGATAAACAGCGAAACCGTTGCCGCGGGAATGCTCCGCAACAGGACCTTGTAGTCCTCCATGACCTTCTTGATCATTATGTACTCCTTTGGTTTTAGGTTTAACGAGCAGGATATCGGACCCGAACTGCTCGGCCGCCACGGTCTTGAGGCGACGGTGGGTATGATAGCCGCTCACGCGGCGGCAGGCAAGCAAACGGCGCGGCGGCCCCACAGGATCACCGCGCCGGTGCGCTAAAACGTTACGTTGCCGAACTCCGACAGGACAAGGTCGGGGTTGTGGTCGGTAGCCCAGTCCACGTTCCACGGGCTCGTGAACAGCAGCAGTTTGCCGCCGCGCATGTCCTCGACGCGCAGGGTATCGCGCGTGAGCGAAAGGCCCGGGATATCGATGGTGTCGGGGTCGTTTTGGATCCAGCGGATGTCCGTATAGGGCAGCGGCTGGCGACGAACCTCAACACGGTACTCGGCCTTGAGGCGGCGCTCGAGTACCTCAAACTGCAGCACGCCGACCACGCCCACGATGACGCTCTCCATGCCGGCACCCAGCTCGCGGAAGATCTGGATGGCGCCCTCCTGGGCAAGCTCCTCCATGCCCTTCACAAACTGCTTGCGCTTGAGCGTGTCGACCTGCGTAATGCGGGCAAACATCTCGGGGGCAAACGTCGGGATCTGCGGATACTGCACGTGGCGCTTGCCGGAGCACACGGTGTCGCCGATGCTAAAGATACCGGGATCGAACAGGCCCACGATGTCGCCGGCGTACGCCTCGTCCACGATGGCGCGATCGTCGGCCATCATCGAGGTGCCCGTAGCCAGCTTGAGCTTGCGGTTGCCCTGCACATGGAAGGCATCCATGCCGCGCTCGAACTTGCCCGAGCAAATGCGCACAAAGGCAATGCGATCGCGATGGTTCTTGTCCATGTTGGCCTGGATCTTAAACACGAAGCCGCTAAAGTCGTTCTCGGCGGGCGCGACCGGCTCGCTGGTGAGTGTATCGGTATAGGCGCGCGGCGTCGGGGCCAGACGCAGGAACTCTTTAAGGAAGGGCTCCACACCAAAGTTGGTGAGTGCCGAGCCAAAGAACGCCGGGCTCAGCTTGCCGCAGGCCACGGCATCCAGGTCGAGCTCGTCACCGGCGCCATCGAGCAGCTCGATGTCGTCCATCAGGTTCTTGTGGTTCTCCTCGCCAATAAGCTCGTCCATGGCCGGATCGCCCAGCTCGGCCTCGACCTCGGCGACCTTCTTGGTGGCGTTGGCGTGGCCGTCGCCCTCAAAGGCAATGACGCGACGGGTCTGACGATCGAACACGCCGCGGAAGTTGCGCCCGCTGCCGATCGGCCAGTTCATGGGATACGTATTGATACCCAGGACGTTCTCGATCTCTTCCATGAGCTCAAACGGATCGCGAGCCTCGTGGTCGAGCTTGTTCACAAAGGTAAAGATGGGAATATGGCGCAGCGTACAGACCTTAAAGAGCTTTTTGGTCTGGGCCTCGACGCCCTTAGCGCCGTCGATGACCATGACTGCGGCGTCGGCGGCCATAAGGGTACGGTAGGTATCCTCCGAGAAGTCCTGGTGGCCGGGGGTATCGAGGATGTTGACGCAGGCGCCGTTGTAGGTGAACTGCAGCACCGAGGAGGTAACGGAAATACCGCGCTCCTTCTCGATGTCCATCCAGTCCGAGACGGCATGCTTGGCCGAGCTCTTACCCTTGACCGAACCGGCGGTCTGAATGCTGCCGGTATAGAGCAGCAGCTTCTCGGTAAGCGTGGTCTTACCGGCGTCCGGGTGGCTGATGATCGCGAATGTGCGGCGCGACGAGATTTCATCCGACAGGCTTGCCATGCGGATCCTTTCTTGCATTGAGTGCATTACGTCGATGTAACCGCACTATTGTAGCCGCGAAATCCCGCCATAGGGCACCTATCAGGACAAATTCATTAGCCAAGCTCGCTGTGCACCTGGCAGTCGCCTCAAGGACTGTCTCGATCTGTAACAGTAAGACGGGTTTTGAGCCTCTACCTGTTACAGATCAAGACAAACCGGCAGGCCCGCCGGCACAATCTCGATTTGTAACATCTGACCGCCCAAATTGGGTCTAGCTGTTACAAATCGAGATAAACGGGAAGGCGAGCCGCCAATGTCTCGTTCTGTAACATCTAGCCGCGCAAATCGACTCTTACTGTTACAGACTGAGACAAATAGGCAAGCGGGCAAATAAGATCTCGATCTGTAACAGCAGGCGACCCAAAACGGACCCAGGTGTTACAGATTGAGATTGTTTTGGAGCAAGCGCGGCGCCGATGGGCTATTCCACATTTAGCTCTTGCATAACTGTGCATAGTGTATATATACTGTGCTTACCGGTTATATACACGTGTAACCCAACAGCTAAGGAGCCGCTGTGGACATCATCCTATCCAATTCGAGCGATAAGCCTATCTACGAACAGATATCCTCACAGGTCAAAGCTCAGATCCTTTCGGGCACACTCGCTGCGGGAGCCAAACTCCCCAGCATCCGCGCGCTCGCGAGCGATCTTGGCGTGAGCGTCATCACCACCAAGCGCGCCTACGCCGACCTGGAGCAGCTCGGGTTTATCTGCACCGTGCAGGGCAAGGGCTGTTTTGTCGCCGAGGGCAACCAGGAGCTCTTGCGCGAAAACCAGCTCTGCCATATCGAAGAACTGCTTGCGAAAGCGGCGAGCCAAGCCGAAGCCCTGGGCGTTACGCGCGACAAGCTGCACGAGATGCTCGACCTGATAGCCCCCGAAACCATGCAGTAGCCATCTGCAAGAAAGGCTATACCATGCAAAACCTTCTAGAACTCAAAGGCATCTCACGCCGTGTGAGCGACCGTTTTTCACTGCGAGACGTCACACTTGCCGTGGAGCCCGGCCAGATCGTTGGCTTTGTGGGCGCAAATGGCGCCGGCAAGACGACGACCATTCGCGCCGCGCTCGGGCTTATAAAGCTCGATGCCGGCGAGGCGCATCTGCTTGGACAGCGCTGCGACGCCAACGCGCCCGACGAGGCACAGCGCCACCTGCGCTCCCGCGTCGGCCTTGTCCTGGACACATGCCCCTTCCCCTCCACGCTCAAGGTGGGCCAGGTCGAGAGGCTCGTAGGCCCGGCGTACCCCACGTGGAGCTGCGAAACGTTCGCCGGATTCATCGACCGATTTGGCCTCGATCCCAAGACGAAGGTCAAGGACCTCTCCCGCGGCATGGGCATGAAGTTGCAGCTTGCCTGCGCACTCAGTCACAATGCCAAGCTGCTCGTTTTGGACGAAGCCACCGCAGGCCTTGATCCCATGGCGCGCGAGGAACTGCTCGACGAGCTGCTTGCCTTTGTCGCCGACGGCCAGCGCAGCGTGCTGCTCTCGAGCCACATTACGTCCGACCTCGATCACACCGCCGACCGCGTCATCTGCATCGATAACGGCTCGATTGTGTTTGACCTGCCGCGCGAGGACATTACTGACCGTGCTGGCATCGCTCACTGCACTCAGGCACAGGCCGCCGAGCTTATGGCTTGCGTCGAAGACGCCCGCGCCGCCCACCACGCCTACAGCGTGGACGTGCTCGTGCCCGACCGTCGCGAAACGCTCGAGGCCTTTCCAGAGATTCCCTGCGATCGGGCAACCATTGATGACTATCTTCGCCTCATGCTGAAAGGGGCTTCGAAATGAAACGCGCCTTTATGTCCGAGCTCGCCATCGTTCGCACGCTCGCCCCGAGCATCGCGGGCGTCGGCCTGTTCATCTTCGTCGTACTGACCCTCGCCAACGCATCGGATGGCGATTCCGGTATGAGCGCCGGCGCCTGCGCGGTCAGTGCCATGTCGCCCATCATGGTCATGAGTTCGCTGGCCGGCTTCGACAATCAAAACGGATGGGAGCGTTATCGGGCGACGCTGCCCATCTCGCGCAAAGACATCATCTGTGCACGCTACCTGAGCATCATTGCCTTCTCGGCCGTTATGACCTGCGCCGCCGCGCTTTTGAGCATCATCACCTTTCCGTTCTTCGATCACATGGGCATGCCCTCGACGGGACAGATCGTCTTTGAGACCACGATAGCCTCCGCCGCATCGATGCTCATCTCCCTCATGATGGTGTTTTTGGCACAGCCGCTGTTCTTCCGATTTGGACACATGGAGGCGCTGCGCTTTTCCGTCGGCCTGTTTGCCCTGCTCGGATGCCTTGCCATGGCCACGCTGAGCTCCTCCAACCCCATCAGCAACTGGCTCATGTCGATTGCCGGGGCAAATCCCGATCCCGCCGTCCTCGGCTGCCTGTGCGCAGGAATTGCCGTCCTGGCCCTCGTGCTATTTACACTGAGCTGCGCTATCAGCACCAAGGTCTACCGAACACGCGACCTGTAGCCACGCGAGCCTCGATCCACGAAGGACGCGGTCGTCCCCTCCCCGCAAATCCGTGGCAAACGGCATGTCCCCGGGTTGCGCTCCCGTGCTACTTGCGCAGCGGCTTGGGCAGCGGAATGCCCGCCGCAATGACGGCGGCGATGATCATGCAGACGATACCCTTGAGTGGGAAGCACATGAGCAGCAGGCCCACGACCATGACGGGCTGACGCATGACGGCGCCCATCGTCGAGGCGGTGCAGACGGCGACGCAAAAGACCGGATCTGCGCCGGTGAGGATGGCAAGGCCATAGCCCAGGCTCACACCCGAGAAGATAACCGGGAAGAAGTGGCCGCCGCGCCAACCAAGGTTGATGAGGGCGGGCGTCAGCATGGCCTTAACAAGACCGGTCGCGATAAGCACGCCAGCGGGAATGGTCAGATAGGTTTCCATGAGCACATCGGCCTGGGTCTCGCCGGCAAACATGGTGTAGGGCAGGACCGTGCCACAGATGGCGAGCGCCAGGCCGGCCAGCATGGCCTTGACGACCGGGCGCTCCCCTATTGCATGGGACAGTGCCTCGCTTGCATGCTCAGAGACAAAGTACAGCCAACCGCATACGGTGCCGACCAACGCCAGCGGAATGAGCCAGACAAGTTCCAGGTTACCCACCTGGGCGGCCTCGAACCTGGGCATGCCCATGCCGCCGCCCATAAGCTGGCCGAGCAGCAGATAGGTGCCCAGACCGCCGGCAATCGCGATGCCGTAGACCACGGTCTTTTGCGCCTTGGGCAGCTTGATGGTGATCTCATCGGACGCGGAGTCCTCGCCAGCGCCCTGGCCGTCGGCGCTACCGGCGAGCGGCGCCACAAAGCCAAACACGGGCGCGGTAAAGAGCGCCGTCAGGGCAGCCTGGGTGCCCAGCAGCGTGAGCTCCCTAAACTCGGCGCCAAAGCGACGCATGCGGTCGCCGACCCAGCTGCACAGACCCGCGATAACTCCGGTCGGGCCGGCCTCCGGTCCAATACTTCCGCCAAACAGCAGCGGCAGCAATGCCGCAAGCGAAAGCTTGCCGAGGTTGTCGTACGGGTAGCGACCGTCTTGTTTAACCTTGGCCATCACCTGGTTGAGGTCATCGGTCTTGGTGCCCGTAATCTTTTCGTACAGACCGATCAGCAGGCCGCCCAGCAAGCAGACAAAAAACGGGTACGGCAGAAAACCGAACGGGCCGCTCGCGAGCTCAGGCGAAGCGACGCCCAGCGCGTGCGGAATCTCGGTCCATAGATAGTCGACACCGTGCTCCATCGCAAAAAAGAACAGCCAGACCGCGGCGCCTGCGAACGCACCGGTCACGGCAACGCTAACTAAAAACAGCGCACGGTTTTTGGGTTTTGCAAGACTATCCATCGGGACCTCCCGTGGTCAAATTCGGCAAAGATACGTTTTATTGTAGAGCGAGCGTTACCCGAACGAGCCAACCGTCTGCGCCGCAAACGGCACCATTGGGAGTCATAGTGGGGCAGGCTCAAGACTTATCCGTTGATAATCGAGGCAATCTCGCGCAAATCGTCGGCAAAGTAGATGCCGTGCTGGCGCCTCGGGCTCGAAAGCCCTTTATCAATCATGCGTCCGAGCAGCGCCTTGAGATCGTTGTAGTAACCGTCCAGGTTATACAGGATGCACGGCGCGCTCAGATGCCCCAGCGACACGGCCGACATGACCTCGGCAATCTCCTCGAGCGTACCCGTCCCGCCGGGAAAGGCAATGAAGGCATCACCAAGCTCGATCATCTTGGCCTTGCGCTCGGCCATGTCGCTCGTCACGATGAGGTCGTCGATGCCATCGTGCTGAAACTCGGCCTCGATAAAAAAGCTCGGCTCCACGCCCGTCACGTGTCCACCGGCATCGAGCACGCTATCGGCGAGCGCGCCCATCAAGCCCGACTTGGACCCGCCGTATACCAACGCGTGTCCGTTAGCGCCAATCCAGTTGCCCAGCTCCTGCACCGCGGGCAGAAACGCCGGGTCATTACCGACGCTGGCACCCAGATACACGGTGATATTCATATTCAGTCCCCCTCATCGTGACGCACGGCGCCCGTTCTAGCGCTGGCGTCGACGATACTCGCGCACGCGACGCGAAAGATCGGCGAGCTCGTCACGATCGAGCTCTTCCAAATGCTCAAGATCGTCCATAAAGCGCGCCATGGTGTCCTTTTGGCGCATCTTGATGAGCGTATTGCAGTAGTTCACCGCCACGCCCGTAAGCATGGCGATGTAGAAGATGCTGATGACGCTCAAAACGACGGTGATAGCGCGGGCAACCGGCGTTTCGGCCGGGATATCGCCAAAGCCGATCGTCGATACGGTCTCAAAGCTAAACCAGAGGCCATCGCCAAACGTAAGGGTCGCAGGGTCGGACAGCCAGACGGCCGTCGAGCACAGCAGGTAGAAGATAAGGAACAGGCCGGTGATGCGCGCAAAGCCAGCCTGGCGCAACACGTCGGCAAGCGTCCTCAACTTGTTCATCGCGACCCCTTTTCCCAAGCGCCCAATCATGTTCGTTCGGTATTGTCCCACACTCGACACTCGAGGACGCTCCTTTTGTGCTGGCAGAAAGGGACTGTCCCCAACTGCCGGCACATAAGGAACGTCCTAAGTGCCAACTCCGGCAAAGAGTGTCCCCGGCGACTAGTCGTTTAAGAACGTCCCCAATGACTACTACAACTGCCGGACAGATTGGGAACGTCCCTAAGTGCCGGATGTTAGGCAAGCTGAGCTGGTATCCTTATGCGGTATTATCGCGACTCGATAGGATTGCCTGTGAAACCTTCCGCCGTCCTTCGCTTAGCTCTATATCGCACCCTAGCTGTCGCGCTTGCTGCGCTCACACTACTGAGCGCCGTCATGCCCACCCCAGCCTTTGCCGCCGACTCCGACCAGCAGGTCAAGACGGTTCGCGTTGGCTGGCTCGTCAACAACAAAGGCTTCCAGGAAGGCACGCCGGGCGAGCGCCTCTCGGGATGGGGCTACGAGTACCTCCAGACCCTCTCGTATTACACAAAGGGCTGGCAATACGAATACGTTAGCGGCACCTTCTCCGAGCTTATGGACATGCTCGAGGCAGGCGAAATCGACCTCATGCCCAACATCTCGTATTCGGCAGAACGCGAGCAGAAGCTGCTCTTTTCCTCGAACCCCGAGGGCACCGAGCGCTACTACATCTACGCCAGGCCCGACCGCGACGACCTGGCCAAGGGTGACCCCCAGGCGCTCCAAGGCCTCACCATCGGCTGCAACTCTGGCGTTATGCAAACTATCGTCGGCCAGCAGTGGCTCGCCGACGAAGGCGTTACCTGCACCTATAAAGAAATCGACACCGGCAGTGCCCTCTTTGAGGCGCTTGCAGACGGCGAGGTCGACGCCGTCATCATGAACGACACCATTTCGTCGCCCGATGCGTCACCCATGTTCTACGTAGGCTCGAGCGACTACTATTTTGCCGTTCCCAAAAGCCGCCCTGATCTGATGAACGACATCAACGCCGCCATGACGACCATCGCCCGCGATAACCCGCGCTATAACGAGGAAGTCAAATCGAGTTACTCGACCCAAAACAGTGGCTCGTCATCGCTCACCGGCCCCGAGACCACCTGGCTCAAAGAAAACGGTAATACCATCACGATCGGCTATCTTAAAAACCAACTTCCCTACTGTACGCAAAATGACGACGGCGAGATGGAAGGGTCGCTCGCCTCGCTTGCAACGACGTTGCACGACAAGTTTGGCATTACGGTCAAAACAATCGCACTCTCGAGCAACAAACAAATGATCAAAGCCCTTTCCAACGGGACCATCGATGTCGCCCTGCCGTTGTTTCGCGACTACTGGCTCGCCGAGCAGACAGGGGTCATCCAGTCAAACTCGATGGGAACGGTTTCGCTGACCGCCATTCACAGTGGCAAAAACCTGAACAGCGACCTTAAGAACATCGCTTGTACAAAGAGCACAATCGTTAACCGTTTTGAGCTCGAAAGTCTCTTTCCGAACGCAACGGTAACCGAGTATTCGAATGACGGCGAGGTGCTCAAAGCCCTCGATGAGGGGAAGGCACGTTGCATCATTGTCCCCAGCACGCGCCTGGAAACTCTCCGCGACATCTACGACATCGAGGATTTCGAAACACAGGAACTCACCAACACGGCACAACTATCGTGTTTAATTTCGCGCGGCAAGCCCGAGCTGCTGGGAATCATCAATAAGGGCATCGTCAATGCAGGTGAATCGCTCTCTGCAAACAGCTATTTCCCCACATCGTACTCGGCGCAAGAATCGGATGCGTTCCGACTTCTCTACCGCAACCGCATCGTCATTGCGGCAGTCGTCATTTGCATTTTGCTCACCGGCATCGTCATCCTTGTCTGGTCGCTTTACCGCGCACAGGAGGAACGGCAGAAAGCCGATGCCGCCAACGCCGCCAAAACCGCTTTCCTCACGCGCATGAGCCACGACATCCGCACGCCGCTCAACGGCATCCTAGGCCTTATCGAAATTGAGGAATTGAGAGAAGGCGACATGCAGGTCGCCCGCGAAAGCCGCGCCAAGGCGCGCGTTGCCGCCAATCACCTGCTGTCACTGATTAACGACATCCTCGAGATGGGCAGGATCGAGGAGTGCAAAGTGACGCTCGAGCACGAATCATTCAACCTTAAAGAGCTGTGCGACAATGCGCTCGTACTGTGCAAGCTCCGCGCATCGGACCGCGGCATAACCATGCTCGACACCAGCGAGCCCTACGCTGTCGACCAATATATGATCGGCAGCCCCACCCATATTCGGCAGATCCTTGTCAACCTGCTCGACAACAGCATCAAGTACAACAAGCACGGAGGCACCGTCACGTTCTCATCGACCATCAAACCGGTCGACGACGAGCACGCCGTGTTTTGCTTTAGCGTCTCGGATACCGGCATTGGTATGACGCCCGAGTTTTTGACGCACATTTACGAGCCGTTTGCCCAGGAAGGCGACGATGCGCGTAGCAAGTTCCAAGGAACCGGCATTGGCATGTCTATCGTCAAATCGCTCATCGATATGATGGGCGGCACGATTGAGATTTCGAGTGAGGTTGGCGCGGGAAGCACGTTCAACGTCCAGATACCGCTCGATATCGACAAGAACCCTCAGGCAAAAGAACGTGCGTCCAAGCAGACATACAGTTGCTCGCTTGCCGGCATGAACGTCCTTTTGGCAGAAGACAACGAGCTCAATGCCGAAATTGCCCAGGCTCTACTCGAAAGCGAAGGCATCGTCGTAACGCGCGCCGCCGACGGCAACAAAGCAGTCGACCTATACGTTAGTCGTCCCGCCGGCAGCTTCGATGCGATCCTGATGGACATCATGATGCCGGGCATGGATGGCTACGAGGCAACCCGCGCGATTCGTCTGAGCGAAAAGGCCGATGCAGCCGACATCCCCATCATCGCGCTCACTACCAACGCCTTCAACGAGGACGCCAAGGCGGCACACGATGCCGGTATGAACGCCCATCTGCCCAAACCGCTCGACTTTAACAAGCTCAAAAACATACTCGCCCGCATCAAGAAAAACGGAACTGTTTCGCTATAGTTTGCGTTTAACCACCATGCACAGCCAGAAAGGAAGCCAACGATGTTTAGGCCCTTACGTCGAAAGAAACGCGCCATCACTGACGAGGAAGCGCGCGAGTTGCTCGCCACCTGTAAGCGCGGCGTCTTTGCCGTCAACGGCGATGATGGCTACCCCTATGCCATTCCCGTCAACTACTTCTTTGACGCCGAGCACGACAAGATTTATTTCCATGGCGCCAAGGCCGGCCACAAGGTCGATTCGCTCAGGCGTGACGATAAAGTCTGCTTTACCGTTTACGGCAACGAGTGGTACAAGGACGGCGACTGGGCTCCTTACGTCATGAGCACTGTGGTCTTTGGCCGTTGCCGCCTGGTAGATGAAGCGCCTGCGTTTATCGAGGACAAAGTCCGCCAGCTCGCGCTTAAGTACTACCCTTCTGCCGAAGAAGTCGAGGAAGAAATCGCCAAAGACATCAAGGGCGTCCAACTCTACGAGATTTCAATTGAGCATCTTTGCGGCAAGCAGATTCAGGAAAAGTAGCGAATGCGAAAAACGCGCTCGCTACCCTCTGCGCCCCATGCGCCCACGCATTTTGACGGCGTGGGCGCATGGGGCAGCACTCGAATCGAGCGCCCCCCCCTATACCCCAAAAACGTAGCGGTCCAGGCGCTCACACGCCTCCTTTACCCGCGAAAGGGGCAGTGCCAGATTCACGCGAATGTGGCAGGGCCCGTGGAACGGGCGGCCGTCCTGATACCCCACGCCCACACGAGCGCCCTCGTCGAGCAGCCACTGAATATCGCGGCCATGCTCGCGGCACCACTCGGTGCAGTCCAGAAACACCATGTAGGTGCCCTGCGGACGCGAATAGGACACGCCCGCAAAATGCTTGTCCACGTAATTGCAGAAGTAGTCGACGTTGCCCTCGATGACCTCATTGAGCTCATCAACCCACTCGTAGCCTTGCGGCTGGTAGGCACCGATAAGCGCGTGCATCGAAAGGACGTTCATCTCGTTGTAGTGGGTCTTGTTGGACACGGCGCACACGCGGTCGCGCAGCGTCTCGTTATAGATGATGTGGTAGCTGCCGACCAGGCCCGCCAGGTTAAACGTCTTGCTGGGCGCGTAGAGGGCAACCGTGCGCATGTGGGCGTCCTCGCTCACCGACTGCGTCGGGATATGCTTGTGACCCGACAGGATGATATCGGACCAAATCTCATCCGAGATCACCACGCAATCGTGCTGACGATAGATGTCCATGGCGCGCTCGATCTCGTCGCGCCCCCATACGCGGCCGCAGGGATTGTGCGGCGAGCAGAACACCGCGGCATGGATGTGGTTTTGGGCGAGCTTTCGCTCCATGTCCTCAAAGTCCATGCGCCACACGCCCCGATCGTCGAGCTTAAGCGGGCTGTGGACAATGCGATAGCCCGCGGCTTCGATAGACTTGGTAAAGCCGATGTAGGTGGGACTGTGGACCAGTACCGCATCGCCCGGCTGGACATATGCGCGCAGCGTCGACACGACACCGCCCAGCACGCCGTTTTCGTAGCCGATATGCTCCGGCGCCAAGCCCTCAACGCCGTTGCGACGGCTTTGCCATTCGATGATGCGGTCGAAGTACTCGTCACGCGGATTGAAATAGCCAAACATGGGATGCTGGGCGCGCTGAATGATGTGTTCCTGAACCGTGGGCACCGTGGCAAAATTCATATCCGCCACCCACATGGGGATGCGGTCGAAGCCCTCGTCGGGTGCGTTCGGAGCCATGTCGGGAATTTCTCCCCAGGAGTCAACGGCGATGGCGTCCATACCGTGGCGGTCGATAAGCGAGGTAAAGTCGTATTTCATGCTGAGCTCCCGTGCAAAGCGGATTGTTTCGGTAGGCGTTATTGTCCACCAGCGTGGGCGGTTTTGGAGCGGAGTTTGGCGCTTAATTTGACGGGTGCGGACGAATGGCTGGTTAGTCTCGCGCGTCGTTGATGGCGGTTATCGTCAACCTGGTTCCGTCGACCGTAAACGATATGTCAAGCCCAGCATAAGCCAAATGGTAAACGCGGTTTGGCTCGTGCTTGCTACCCGCACGGCGCGGATCCTGGCGAAGGACCTCGACCAAGCCGGGGAGCTTTGCAGGCGGGACCGTATCTTTCAGCGCTTGCGGGAACTCAACATCGAGCTCTTGCCACGGCGCGTCCTCAATCCAGCCGCCCGTCGCATCCGGGTGGCAGTCCGCAAACGGAATGTAGGGCTTAATGTCGTAGATGGGCGTGCCGTCGCGCAGGTCGGCCCCCAGCACATGAATGATGGGACCATCGTCGGTGAGCTCGACACGATCGAGCTTGACGCAGGTGAGCCCGATGGGATTAGGGCGAAACGGACTGCGCGTGGCAAATACGCCCACGCGCTCGGCTCCACCCAGACGCGGCGGGCGCACGGTTTTCGACCATTTTGCGTTGGTGCCGGACCTGTCCTGCGTCTTGGCATCGACTGCTATGTCCTGAGCCGTGCCGCCGGGCGTGCCGTTTTCGAAGCGCCAGAGCAGCCATAGGTGAGAGAAGGAGTCCAGGCCCTCAACCGCTGCATTGGAGGCAAATTCCGGCTCAAAGATAATGCGCCCCTGCAGGTGAGGCGCCAAAAAGCTGTTGCGCGGGATGCCGAACTTCTGCGGCAGATCGGTATGTATGTGTGCAATAGGTTCCATGCCGGTCATTGTACGGCATGAAGGTGTGGGGCGTCGTGCGCAATTCTTTGTCGCGGTCCCCCGTCGTGCAACCAACGGTTGCTTGGAAGGGCGTCTGCCGCCGCGTATGCTTAAGCCATCAACCAGCAGAAAGGAGCCGCTATGGCCTTCGCAGAAAAGCTCATTGCTGTCCGTCGCGCCCATCACCTTACCCAAGAGCAGCTCGCCGCCAAGCTCTTCGTCACACGCCAGGCCATCAGCCGTTGGGAGCGCGGCGAGGTCACCCCTGGCATCGACATGATGAAGCTCATCGCCGCCGTGACCGGCGAGCCTCTGTCCCATCTGCTCGAAATGCCCGAGCACTATTGCCAGAGCTGCGGCATGATACTCACGCCCGACGACTGCGGCACCGATGCTCACGGCGCAACGACCGACCATTACTGCAAGTGGTGCTACGACCACGGCAAGTACACCTACGAGACCACGATGGAGGCCATGATTGAGGATTGCGCCCCGCACCTGGCACAAAACACCGGTATGTCGCTCGACGAAGCCGTCTCGCTCATGGGCGCCGTGCTGCCGCAATTGGAGCGCTGGCGCACCGTGCAGGAAAACGAGGAGCGCTACGGTGCCGAGGCGCGGGCGCGCTATGGCGACGAGGCCGTCGATGCAGCAAACGAGGCACTGCTGGACATGGACCCCGAGACATGGAACGACATGAAGGAACTTGAACGCGCTATTCTGGGCCAGCTCTCGATCGCCATGGGCGACGGCGAACCGGATGGAAGCGAGGCGCGCAAGCTTGTCGCAATGCACCGTCGATGGATTGGCCTTAACTGGGGACACGAACCCCAAGACGAAGCATACCTGGGCCTCGCCCACGGCTATCTTGCCGATCAGCGCTTTATCGACTACTACGACAAGCCCTGCGGCGCCGGAGCCACGGCGTTTCTGGTACAGGCAATCGAGTCGTCGTTGACGCGTGCATAGACCGCGGCGGCTTTGGGTATTTCAATCGAAACCTCAACCGATTGGAGACCTATGGCTACTGATCACGAGCTCGCGCTCTACGTTATGACCGGCTGCCCGTATTGCATAAAGGTCAAGCGTTTCCTGGCCGATAACGGCGTGACCATCCCCGAGCGCAACATCTCGACCGATACCGAAGCCGAGCAGGCACTCATCGCCATCGGCGGAAAACGCCAGGTTCCCTGCCTGTTCATCGACGGCAAACCACTCTACGAATCGAGCGACATCATCGCGTGGATACAGAAGAACCTGCTCTAGTACGCAATTGCAGTCGGCTCGCCCCGACGTCCAAGCCCATACGACCCAAACATGTACACCAGCATCCAAAGTCGACGTTTTTCGACATCTTTGGATGCTGGTGTACAGCTTTTTGCATGGCCCCGGCACAGGTAGTCGTTGGGGACGTTCTTAAATGACTAGTTGTTTGAGACAGCCTTTGGATTATGGCTGTTTGGGGCCATCTGACGTCTCTGGAAAGGGCTCCTTAGAGGGCCGTGTTCAAAAAATGGCAAATATGAGTACTGCTACTTGTTTAGTAACAGCAATTTTAATCATTTCAGGGATCATTCAACGCCCCAAGCGCCCACAGACGGCGTTATTTCTCCCCATATGTTCAATAAAAGAGACGCCTAATGGTATTAAATCTCATCAGGGACCTCATTTTTGAACAAAATAAATGCAACCATAATGGCAACAGTACTCATATTTGCCCTTTTTTGCACACAGCCCTCCAGAATAGTCGTTAGGAACGACTCAAAATGGCAATTCCGGCACTTAGATGCTCTCTTCTTGAATGACTAGTTGTTAAAGAACACTCAGCGACTACTCCAATTCGCGACACACTGTGTCGCGAATTGAGCTGTTCTCACCACCGAAGACCGGTGAAAGCTCCTGGCCAGAATCTCGATAGTTTGTTAAAGTGCCCCCTCTGCAGGTTCAATGAGCGCTCATGTTCCAGACTAGCAAGTGAAGAAATATCGAAGCCATCGATGCTCATTTCCTATCGAAAAAACTAGTCAATACACGCTAATTAGCTTGATAAACTGCTTGTATTTTTGTCTACAAAACTGTATACAAAAAGAGATTCCGGTAACCAGCGCTCGACATTATGTCAATCGATAGGAGGCGCTATGGACGCCAAGCAGCTTGAAAAGATGATGGGGTTTGCCCCCGGAGAGTTGGAGAAAGCCGCGGAGGCATACGAAAAAGATGAATGGCCGAAGGGTCGCACCATCAAGCCGGGAAGGCCGTCGATCTCTGATGAGCCAAGCGTTGTTTTATCGGCACGTGTGGGTAAGTCTGTTCTTGAAGCCTTTGACGCAAAAGCAAAGCGCCATGGGCAAACACGCACGGAGCGACTCAGAGAGCTCATCACGCTCGATGCAATGATTGCTTAGACTCCACTCTCCCGCCGACCCAAACATGTACGCCAGCATCCAAAGTCGACATTTTTCGACATCTTTGAATGCTGGCGTACAGCTTTTTTGCAACATAGTCATCGGGGACGTTCTTAAATGACCAGTCGTTAAAGAACGTCCCCGATAACTAACTAGCCGTGGAAGCGGGCTATAGGCGCAAGTGGCTGCTCGCGAAAGACACGCTCGACGGCGGCACGGTATTCGTCGACCTTTTTAGTCTTGCGTACGAGCTTGTGAACGGTAGCGGGGTCGGCGAAGGCGCATTTGGCGTAGAACCACCACTCCTTCATGCGAAAGACCGCGTTGCCGCCAATCTCTTCCGCATAGGCCGCAAACAGCATGTCATGGAAACGCTGCAGTTCGGCTGCCGTGGCATCAGGGCCACCCTTAACCATGCGAGCCAGCGCGGGGTTCGCGAGCAAGCCGCGTCCCAGCATTACATGGTGCGTGCCGGGATAGGCCTCCACCAGCGCATCCATGTCCTCAAGATCAAAGATGTCGCCGTTATAGGCCACGGGGAATGGCGCGCGATCCAACGTCTCGCCGTAAAACGCTTTGCGCGGCGAACCCGTATAGCGATCCCTCTGTACACGCGGGTGCACGATCAGCTCTGTCAACGGCATGCGGCAGTACAGATCGAGCACGCGCCCGTATTCGTCGTCACTCTCCAACCCCAGCCTGGTCTTTACCGACACCGGCAACGGCGACCGCTCGCACACATCGCTCAGGAACACCTCGAGCTCATCGAGGTTGCGCAGAAAGCCCGACCCTTTGCCCTTCGCGACAACCGTCCCCGAGGGGCAGCCAAGGTTGAGATTGACCTCGCGGTAGCCCATGTCGGCGAGCACGTGTGCTGCCCACACAAACTCGTCCGCATTCTTGGACATAAGCTGGGGAACGACATTAAGTCCCTGGTTATTGGCAGGATCGATCTCCTTAAACGCCTTGCCGCCAAAGCGGTTTCCCACCCGCGGCGGCGGCAAAAACGGCGTGTAATAACAATCGAGCGCGCCGAAGCACTCCGCATGCACGCGACGGAACACATGCCCGGTAATCCCCTCCATAGGGGCCAGCGATAAATACATCAACATCCATTCTCAAATCAATGTGACAAAGGGACTGTCCCTTTGTCACATCCCATTCAAGCGGTTCAGGAACTCTTCGCAGGCGCGAGAACGCAGGCGATATTTTTTCCACACCAGATACGATGCAATGGTGAAGGGGCAAAAGGGCAGTCCCTTTGCCCCAAGTGCCGGCTACCGGACGCAAGCTAGTTGCCGTTCGCGAACGCCGCCCATATTTCGAGGTCTAATACTTTTCCCGAGAAGTGAACGGCTGTATTTGGACCCCCGAAGCATTGACATTTTTAGGCGTCAAAACCGCAGGATTTGACTGGCAAAACCGCAGGAAATTGCACGCCAAAAGTGTCGATGCTTCGGGAGTCCGTTTTCACTCGTTCACTTCTCGGGAAAAGTATTAGACCTCGATTCCGCAGTCCCCGATGTGACAAAGGAACAGTCCATTTGTCACATTCAGAATTGACCCCCCCCCGCAATAGCTCATCGATGGCGGGATTCTCTATACTGGGTCACATATGACGGTATCGTGCCAAAGGAGAACGCCGTGACCACCTCGCAGATATCTCTGCTCGCGCTCATCTCGGTTGGAGGCATCGGCATCCTGTTTATCGGAGCGAGCATGCTCATGAAAGCCGCCGCTCGCAAGAAAGCCAAGGCCTGTACCGCCGTGACCATGGGAACGGTCATCGACCATCGCTTTATGGGCGAAGGCAGGATGTATCCCGTTTTGGAATACGCCGTCGACGGCACGCAATACCGCGCGAAAAAACAATTCCGTGGCATAAAGACCAAAAGCTTGTCGGGACTCCCCATCCGCACGCAAGCCACCGCCTACGAAGACGCCAAGGGCTGGCTGCACGTGCAGACAGGCCCCATCGCCCGCCTAGGCACCCTCGCGGAGCAGCTTTGGCCCCTCGGTAGCCAAATGACCGTGTACTACAACCCCAGCAACCCAGACAAAAGCTATGTCGAACGCCCCATCGTGGGCAACTTTGCCACACTGATGTTTAACATCGCGGGCTTCTTGCTCATCGCGATGAGCATCTTGCTCTATGTTCTTATCCAGCGCTAGCTCAAACTGATGCGCCCCGCACCCCATGCGCCGCAACGACCGCCACGACACCAAGGAGCAGCTATGGCTACACTTTCCGAACAAGAACGCAAGCGCATCCAGCGATACTGCATCTGTCCCAAGGTTGCCGGCGCGGCGCTTGCCATGGCGTTTGTGCTGCCTTTTTTGATCATTCCCTTCGAAATGATTGACGATATCGTCTTCCATCATGAAAGCTTCCAGGAGACGGGCATGATGACCGCCTTGGCGCTCACCGCCGTCGAGCTCATCATCTTCTGCTATTGCGCGCTCGCGCCGCGCTTTGGCATGCGCGGCAAGCAGTGGAGGGAAATGCAGCACCGGCTCGCCGTCGAGCAGAGCGAAAAAGACCGCTCGGCACAAATTGCAGGCGTTGTTGGCACGCAGGCCGCCGCGCGTCTGCTCAAGAACAGCGACAATGAGACCGCACGCAACCTGGGCGGTGCGGCAGAAGTCGCCGCTGCCGTAGGCGCCGTCGCCACCGCGGCAGACGTGCTTGCCGAAAGCTTTGCCAACGCAAAGGCCATGGCAGAGGACTGTGGCGTGCCTATCCCCCGTGCAAAAAAGTGGATCGTCGCGCTTGTGGCACTGCCCCTCGCAATCGTGTGCGGTGCCTATATCCCGCAGCTGGCGCAGGGAAACATCAAGATGCAACAGAACGCCGCGGCCGCGGCCGAGCAGATCGCCATCGCCCGCAAGGCATTAGAGCCCGCATGCGAGTACGTGTCCGCCGATGACCCCTACGAGCGATATCAAGATTACGGCTATCATGTCCGCGGCTACTTGCACGACGGCGACTCCGATACCCAGAAGACCTATACGTACCTGGATTTCGATAACAAGGGAACGCTCAAGGAAGTGAGTTACATAGCGGAGATCGACCCCGACGCGAGCCTTGAGGACAACCTCGCCCGCATCGAGCTCGACTTGGATGAGCTTTCCTCTGTCGTCCAAACCGTAGACGTCAAGACCGTGAGTCCCGAGCTCCTAGCACCGCAAAAGCTCCCCGAAGAGTTTAGGCAGGCTTTTTTGAACGGTTCGCTCTACGAGAGAATCTCCATCAGGACGAGTGACGACCTCATCAAAACGTACTATTCGTTTGACACGGAGCCCGAGGACGAGTTTGACGAGTACACCCATCCAAGCATCCGTATCACGTTGGTGGGCAAAACGAGCTAGGCGCCCAATGTGACAAAAGGACTGTCCCTTTGTCACATTCCATGAAAAAGGGCACCGGCGTTAGCCGATGCCCTAAAGCTGCTGCAGATTAACTCCTACAGCGTATGACTAAGACGAATCGAACTATTCGTCCCAAGAGAGGCTCTTACCAGTCTTCTTTGCCAGCAGCAAGAACAGACCGATGATGACGTTGCATGCAATACAGAAGATGAAAACGCCCTGGAAGGAGCCGACAAGCTCGTATACCTTCATCATGACGGGCATGCCAAAGGCGCCGACGATATAGCCCACGGAGCAGATGAGCGCGAAGATGCGACCAAAGTCACGGGAGCCAAAGACGTCCATCACCAAAACGGTCAGAGCGGTGCCGGCGATGACGTACATGACGTCGTTAACACCGGCAGC
Organism: uncultured Collinsella sp.; assembly: GCA_958453935.1. Lineage (GTDB taxonomy): Bacteria > Actinomycetota > Coriobacteriia > Coriobacteriales > Coriobacteriaceae > Collinsella. The sequence goes on from CAUDZT010000003.1 coordinate 24,529, forward strand.
AAGAATGCTGAGCGTCGAGTTGCCGCTGCTCATCATGAGCATGACAAAGGAGAGAATCGAGACGGCGAGCCAGCTCAGAATGGCCTTGGTGCTGCCAAACTTATCGCAAGTGGTACCGACGATCGGGTTGAGGAACAGGTCGAACAGCGATGCGGCGGAAACCATGAAGCCACCCACCATGGGGCTAAAGCCGACCTCGGCGGCATAGGTGGGGAACAGCTGGTTCATGCAGCAAGTAAGCTGAACGAGGCAGAGGAAGCCGATGCAGAAAAAGAATGCAGGCGACTTAATAGCGCGTGCGTAGCTAACGCCACGTGCACTATCCTCGGTCGTCTCCTCGGTCTCGGCGACCGTCTCGCCTTCGACATAGCCATAGGGCAGCATGCCCTTGTCCTGGGGCTTATAGCGGATAATCAGGATGGAAGCGGGAAGAATGAGCACGGCGGAGACGCCAGCGAGCACCAGATAACCAGTCCTCCAGCCAGCAGCCTCAATGACAGAGGTGATGACGGGACTCATGATGAGCATGTAAATCGAGTTCACTGCCCAAGCGAGACCAATTGCCAGGCCGCCAGATTTTTTGAACCACTGGTCAATAACATCGGACATGGCGACGCCGGTAGTGAAGGCGAAGCAAACGCCAATCAAAGCACCAGCTGCGATGAACATCCAGACTTCGGTGTAGATGGCCATGCCTGCGCCAGCGGCGAGCAGAATAAGCTCGACGACGGGGAGCCAAAACTTGCCAACAACCTTGGGGATGAGTTTTCCGACAAACGGAAGAGCCGCTGCAAGACCAATGAGCGTTGCAGTGAAGTAATACGAGAAGATGGAGTAGTCAAATCCGAACTCCTCGCACACGGGCGCGACGAAGGAGCCAGCGATTACGCTATAGGATCCGGTCGTACCGGCAGACATGAGGCCGAGCGCGATCACGAGAACCCATGCGTAAACCTTGCTGCTCTTTAACTTTGCATTTTCCATTGATACAGCTCCTAGAGACCCAGAAGGGCGCACATAACGGCCTTAATGGTGTGCTGACGGTTCTCTGCCTCACGGAAGATGACCGACGCGTTGGCCTCAAAGCACTCGTCCGCAATCTCAAAGCCCTCGGTGATGATTTCACGATGCAGGTCGTTCTTGCACTGGTCGAGCAACATCTTGCCAACACGGTGATTTGCGTTGTGAACAGAGGGGAGCTCGTGCATGCAGAAGATGTCGGGGTTGTTGGTGCGCTTGCACAGCTCACTGGTGACGCGATAGGGGTACAGGGACTCGGCGTCGCCAAGCCAAGAGTTGTAGTCGTCAGGGTCCAGAACCTCGTCGCCGCACTCGGGGTTGATGTAGCGCCACTCCTCGGTAACGATTACGTCGACACCGTCCAGAGCATCAAGGTCAGAGGTGATGGTGAAGGTCCTGTTAGGCGCGTACTTGGCGTAGCAGGCCTCAACCTCCTCGATCATTTCCTTGCACATCTGGTGACGGAGGTCGTCGGGGCCGATGGCGAGGAAGTCCATGTCGAGCATCGCGCACAGACGGCCATACCACACGGGGGCGCCGGCGCAGTTGCCAACGAAGGCCATCTTCTTGCCACGGCTCGTGCGCAGACCACCCCACTGCTCCTCCATCGTGAGAGCGTCAGCGAGCATCTGGGTCGGGTGATCGCCGAGGGTGAGGGCATTGATGACTGGAATATCGACCAAGTCGGCGACATCATAGAGGAACTGCTCGTCCTTTTGTGCACGATAGACAATGAGATCATACATGCCGTTGAAGACGCGCATGGCATCCTCGATGGTCTCGCAATCGCCCATGTGGGAGTTGGTCAGATAGGTGAAGCCCATGCCCAGGTCGTTGCAAGAGGTCTCAAAGGCGCAACGAGTGCGGGTCGAGCCCCACTCAAAGTTGGCGAGAACGTTCTTGCCGGGGAAGTAGCGCTGGTCGACACCGGACTTTTTCTGGGCCTTGAGGTTCCAGGCAAGATCGATGAGGTAACGGAAATCCTCAGAGGAAAGATCGTGGATGTTGAGGTAGTCGCGACCGCGAAGGCTGTTGTTCATGCCTATTTCCTTTCAATTGTTTGATGGGTAAGTGTCGAATGCGCCCCCGAGGGAAACACGGATATCCCTCGGGGACTGTAAATGTGGCGCTTGGATCAGGCAGCGCAAGTTTAAGAACTTGCTAGCAGCTGGCAGCCACGTCCTTGGTCCAGCAGTGCACGCCGCCGCCGGACAGGTTAAGCGCGAGAGAGTCGATCATGATGACCTTGCGATCGGGGAAGCAGCTCTCAAGAACCGCCTTGGCCTGCTCGTCCTTCTCCTTCACGACTTCGCTCATGCCTTCGTGGTAATAACGCTGGCCAAGAACGACGCCGTTGCAGATGAGGAAGTTGCAGTAGCTTGCTGCGGCATAAAAGTGAACGGGGCCTTCGGGCCAAGGGGTGCCATCCATGAACTTGCCGCCCATTTCGTCGATGAAGCCCTTATACAGCTCGTAGTCCTCGTCGCCGGGAGCGATGACAACCTCGATCGGCTCGGCAGTGGGCATGCGGACGATTTCGAAGGGCTTGCCCTCCCAGTCCGTCTCGGCGCGTAGAATCTCGTAGGCGGCGTCGATGCGACGATGCGATTCCGCGCCCGCCTTGCTCGAGGCGGCCTCCTCATCGGATACCTCGGCAAGAAGAATCTTGTTCGGGGTGATAAAGCGGCACATCTCATCGATGTGGGCGGCGAAGCTCATGCCGAAGACAGGAGTTCCATCTTCCTTCTCGTCGAGGATGCCCAGTCGATAGTCGTCGTCCTCAAGCATAGGCTGCGGCAGCCAGATAACCTTGTTGAGGTTGTAGATGCGCTTGTACTCGGCCTCCACTTCCTCTTTTGAGAACTCGGGATTGCGCTTGCGGCATTCCGTGTCCTCGATGGCGATCAGGGTGCCGTGACCGTCAAACTCGCGGTCGCCGCCCTCCGAAACCATTTCGGAATTGACGATATCGAAGCACCCGAGCGCAACCGCCATGTGAACAGCTGCCCTGCGTGCGGACTGGCACTCTGGGGAGTTCTTGTCCCACACGCCATAATAGGTCCAAGCGGGGTTGACCATATAGGAATGGCCTTCGTCGTCGACCATGATGCTGGGGCCGTTGTCGCGAACGTAGAAGTTGGAGTCTTCGAACTGCGTAATCTGGATACGGTCGAGATCCACCCCTTCTTCTTTAAGGCGCGAGCAGGCTTCCTCGTAGGAGCCGGGGGTGCCACAGTTGAGATTGACCGTAACGTCGCCATACTCAAGCAAAGCTTTAATTACGTCAACGCAGGGCTGACGATTATCGAAGCCCTCTGCGCGAATGTAATCGGGAAGCCATGTCACATAGACGTTGGAGCGCTTCTCAAACTCGCCCGGCATACGATAGTTCTCGTACATGGTTGGTCCTTCCGTCGGGTTTCCCGCAATGCTGTCCGGCCGCGACAATAGCGGGGTTACACCAGCTATAGTACTACTATACCTACCGTTCGGTAGGTGTTTTTGTATAATTGCCATTCGCCTGTCGATACCTACCGTTCACCGTTTATAGTGGTCGTGTTTGGACACGAATTGATGTTCCGTTGCCATTCTTAATAATGTTGGCAATGCGGAAGTGATTTGCAATGGAGAAGTGAAGCGTGAGCACAAAGGGAAAAATATTGGACGCAATGTATGATCTTGTGGCAGAAGTCGGTTACGACAAGGCGTCCATTGGAAAAATCTGCGACCGTGTCGGTATATCCAAGCCATCGGTGTACTACTACTTTCCCTCTAAAGAGGATATTTTCACCACGCTCTTAGATAGCATGTTTCCGACTATCGACTATCAGCGCGACTACTCGCTAATAGTCGATAGGGACGGATTCAAGGCGGCGCTTATCGAGCTCGGCAATTCGGTTATAGGTGGCTATCGTAGTGATGAAAAGCGCCGTCGCGTGCTGGCCGAGGTCAGTATTCAGGCAAATCGAATCCCTGCAGTTCAGGAACGTCAGGCAACGGCGATCAACCGAACTATGGACGCGCTTAAAGACATCCTTCTCCATGGCCTAGAAATTGGCGCGTTTTCCGATGAAACAGACGTCATGCTGTACGTGCAGATTCTTTACACCGTACTTGAGGGAGCGAGCAATACCGTTGCCCAAGATGAAGACATCGATGAAAAGGCTGTTTGGGCAGGGATCGTCGAACTCATGTTTAAATAGGCGCGTAATAACAGAGGCACCTTGGCAAGCGCGATGCGACGACTTGCGGGGTCGCGGAATGGTTCGAAACCCGTGTTCGCGATGATTGCAAAAGTTGTTGAATAGAAATTGGGGCCGATTCCAGCTATGTTGGAATCGGCCCCAATTTCGTTTTAACTTGCGGAGACAAATGACAGGGCTGAAGGGCAGTTCGTTGGTCAGGTTATTTCGCGGTAGTCTTATTGAGGATACCGGAAACTAAAGCAAATGTCGCAATCAGAAGGTTGCAGATGATACAGAAGACGAATACTCCTTGGAAAGACCCTGCCATACCGTAAACCTTCATCATGACTGGCATTCCGAAAGCTCCGACAACATAGCCCGCTGAGCAAATAATCGAATAGATCCTTCCAAAATCGCGTGATCCGAAGAGCGAGAGGAGAATCATCGGCATTGCAGTTCCAACGATGGCGAACATGACGTCGTTTACGCCGGCCGCGATGATGGAAACGGTCTCGTTGCTTCCGCCAAAGATGAGAAGTAGGAATGAAAGAATGCTGACTCCCGTCCATGCGACCGTTGCTTTAATAGCACCGAGCTTGTCGCATGTTTTGCCTACGAAGGGATTTAGGAAAATATCGGAGAGCGAAGCCGCCGAAACCATTAGGCTTCCCACGATGGGATTGAAGCCGACCTCGCTTGCATAGGTCGGGAACAGCTGGTTCATGCAGCAGGTGAGTTGCGCCACGCAGAGCAGAAGGGCGCAGAGAATAAAAGATGGCGTTTTCGCGGCATCGCGGAGCGCCATGCCCGAAGAGACATCTTCCTTTTCATCGGCGCTGTAGCTCTCATGGGTTTCGGAGGTAGTCTCTCCGTACGGAAGCATATTGCGATCAGAAGGCTTAAGGCGAATGATAAATGCGCTTGTGGGCAATATCATGGCTGCAGAAACGGCCGCAAGTACGATGTAACCCGTACGCCAGCCTTGCTGCTCGATGACCAGTGTAATGACAGGACTCAATAGCAGCGTGCAGAGAGAATTAACGCCCCACGCAAGGCCGATGGCAAGACCAGACGATTTACTGAACCATTGGTCAATGACATCGGACATGCAGACACCCGTTGTGAACGAAAAGCAGATGCCGATCACTGCGGCGGAGACGATGAACATCCAGACCTCGGTGTAGAACGCCATTGCGGCGCCGGCGGCAATAAGGACGAGTTCAACGCAAATATGCCATGGTTTGCCGATTACTTTTGGAATGAAACGACTCAAAAGCGGAAGCCCAAGCGCAAGGCCAAGAAGAATCGCGGTGAAATAGAAAGAGAAAGAAGTGTAGTCAAAGCCCAGGTCTTCACATACAGGAGCGATGAATGAGCCGGCAATGATGCTGTAGGTGCCGGTTGTTCCCGCAGACATTAAACCGAGCGCAATAACGACAATCCAAGCAAATGCGCCGCTCTCACGGGGGCGGTCCTTTTCGGCTGGTGCGATGAGAGTCATGGTTACTCCGTTTCTATCGGCAATGCAACCTATATGCCTACCGATAGGTATATAAAGATGGAGATTCTTCGTCAAGTGTTAAGCGGGGAGCGGGGACCCTTAACGTGCCGAACGGTAATTGGGCCCCCAATGCGACAAAGGGACTGTCCCTTTGTCGCATTATTCGGAGCGCAGGGCCTCCACGGGATCCTTCTTGGATGCGCTGCGAGCCGGCAGCAGGCCGGCAACGACCGTCAGCAGCACCGAAATTACAATGAGCATCAGCGCGTCTTGAACGGGCAGGCTCATCAGATTGGGCACCTGCTTGGCCGCAAGCGCCCAGGCATTAACCGGAAAGCTCACAAGCACCACGACGACAATAGCAAAGACGCCGGCAATGAGGCCTTCGATGAAAGTCTCGGCGTTGAACACGTTTGCCACGTTGCGCTTTGATGCGCCGATCGCACGCAGGATGCCAATCTCCTTTTTGCGCTCCAGTACGCTGATGTAGGTGATGATACCGATCATGATGGAGCTCACCACCAGGCTGATACTCACGAATGCGATGAGCACCAAGCTGATGGTGTTCACGATGTCGGTCACCGAACCCATGATGATGCCCATGTAATCGGTGTACGAGATTGCCTGCTCATCGTGGCCGGCGGCTTTGACCTGCTTGTTGTACGCATCGATGTGATCGAGCACGCACTCCTTGGCCTCAAAGTCGCGCGGGAAAATCTTGACCGAGATGGGGTCTGCCTCGTCCGCATACCCCAACGTGGTCAGATTGTTGTCGTAGGTGAGCTTCGACGCCTTGGCATAGCTCATCATGAGCGAACTCAGGTCCTCGGCGTCCATGTTGAAATGGATGGCACGAGCAAAGGCGCTCGCATCCACGCGCATGGCGCTCGCCAGATTGGCAAAGCTCGAAGACATCTGCGTCGCCATCTGGTCCATGAGCCCTGCTGCACCCGCCTTGAGCTGGGTTGATACCGTCGTCGCAATCTGCTCGCTGACCGCCTTCATCACCTGATCCATAGACTGCTGCAAATACGGAGCCAGCTGCTTTTGCACATAGTCGCCCATCACCTGCTGCAGACGCTCGGCCAAGGCATCGCCGCCGAGCGCCTTAAGCTGAGCCAAGCATTGCTGGGCGGCGGCATCATTCTCAAGGTACGCTGAGAATGCGGCAGCAAGCTTTGACGCGTCCTTAAGATCTTCGGGCGACAGCACCTTAAACTGATCCGACTGCATAAAGCCCTCAAACAGCTGGTTGACAAGCGTTCCCACCTGCTGCATTTGCTCGGGTGTGAGCTCCAAACCGTCAAAAATGCCCGAGAAATCTGGAGCCGGCGCTTTGGCCATGATGTCGCTGAAGTCGATGTCCTTCCCAACGCCCGAAAGGTCAATGTCCAGCCCGGACAAGTCGATACCAGAAAGGTCCATACCGCCGGCCGCGCCCGAGAGCGCAGACGAATCGAGAGAGAACGCGCTCTTCAGCGCCGCCTCGTCCACACTGAACATGCTGCTCAGATCCACGCCTTGCTTGGCCTCGCCCTGCAGCTCGTCGAAGGTTTTACCCGTAAAGACATCCGTCTCGGGGTGGGTAAGCTGTTCCTGCACAATCTGCGAATCGGCAGCACGCTGCATAAGCTGGCGAGTCAGCGCATGCGTATAGGCAATGCCCGGGGATAATGCGCTCGCGTTGGCCGTCTCGTTGGGTCGCACCACGCCCACAATGCGCACGTCAATACCGTCGGCAACCTTGGCCGCCATATAGTCGGCATCGCCAGCCATGTCAGTCCACATGCCGGTCTCTTCGTTTTTGCGATAGGCATCTGCCGGCGACAGCACCTTAAACGTCGTGGACAGTGCATCGTCGTAGGTAAAGTCGGCGCCGGTCTTGGGCGCCTCGACCTTGCCGTCGGCCGTCATGGCGCTGTTAACCAGGTCGTTGAGTTCATCGATATCCAGCGCACCGATGCTGTAGAGCGTGTAGTCGCCCACCGTTCCGCGGCTCGAAAGCACCATCACGGCCTCGTTGGCTGACGTAGGCCAATGGCCGGCAACAACATCGTACTGGCTGTCGAGCAGGCTCTGGTCGTCAATCATCTCGTTGAAGACCGACGTTCCCATGGATTCCATGCTCACCGTTGCCGCCGAGCTCGCACCTCCGCTCATGGCCTCAGTCATAGCGTTGGGCACCAGCCGGACAGGCTTCTCATCGCCCTTGCCGGCACGATAGACAACCGGCGATACACCGTAGCCGTACTGAATGGCGTTGACCTCTTTATCGATGCCGTCGCCACCGGCATCGAGCCATGCCTTAAAGCTCGTCATGTCGTTGGACTTAACGCTTGCGAACATATCCTTTACGGCCGTGACCACAGGGATCTTATCGGTCCCCTGAGCCTTGCCGCCGGTGGCGCCGTCGGACGCGTCCTTGTCCTCGGACGCCTCCTCATCCGTAGCTCCATGCCCGCCCATCATGGACGACAGGTCATAATCTTGTTTGGAAATGGTGAGCGGGTAGCTCGAGAGCGTATCCTCCTCGACCTTTTTGATGTAGCCGTTTACGCCGTTGGAGAGCGCCAGAATCGCCGCAATGCCGATAATGCCGATCGAACCAGCAAAGGCCGTCATAGCCGTACGGCCCTTCTTGGTCAAAAGGTTTCGCGCCGAAAGCCCCAGCGCTGTCACAAAGCTCATCGAGGTTTTGCGCGTGGGCTTGGCCTCGCGACGCGCGGCCTCGGCAGCATCAAAGGGGTCGGAATCGTCGGTGATCTTGCCGTCCGCCAGGGTGACGATGCGCGTGGCGTACCTGTATGCCAACTCGGGATTGTGCGTGACCATGATGACCAAACGATCGCGCGCAACATCCTTGAGCAAATCCATGACCTGTACGGATGTCGTTGAGTCCAAGGCGCCGGTCGGCTCGTCAGCCAGCACAATCTCGGGGTCATTGATCAGGGCGCGGGCAATGGCCACGCGCTGCATCTGCCCGCCCGAAAGCTGGCTCGGGCGCTTGTCAACGTGCTCGCCCAGACCGACTGCCTCGAGCGCCTTGCGCGCACGTTGGCGGCGCTCGGCATGCCCCACGCCCGTGAGCGTAAGCGCCAACTCCACGTTTTCCAAAATGCTCTGATGCGGAATGAGGTTATAGCTCTGGAACACAAAGCCGATGCGATTATTGCGATAGGCATCCCAATCGCGGTCGTTGAAGTCCTTGGTCGAGATGCCGTCGATCAGCAGATCGCCCGAATCGAAATGGTCGAGTCCACCGATGACGTTGAGCATCGTAGTTTTACCCGAACCCGAGGGACCCAGAACGGCTACGAACTCGTTATCGCGAAAAGACAGGCTTACGCTGTCGAGCGCTACCTGCGTAAACGACTGCGTAACGTACCTTTTGCAAATAACTCTGAGATCCAGCATGGACGGCAACCTCTCTCGCGCGGGCGCGCTCGCCCGCTCCCCCGCCGTTCACGTTCGGCGCGTTTGTCCTACTCTATCCTCATTTTTGGCCGATACCAGTGAGGAATGTAACGAACCGCGCCAAAAAACGAACGGGACAGCACGCCGCATGGCGCACCATCCCGCATATAACATCCCCGATGCGACAAAGAGGCTGTCACTTTGTCACATTCCAATGCGCGCTACTTTTCGAACCCGCACGGCATAACGTTAGCGCTGCCGCGGCGAGCCTCAGTCACGGCTGCAAAGAAGCGATAGCCGCCCGAGAAGTTAAAGCACTCAAAGCCATGCTGCGCCAAAATGCGGCAAGCAATGTAGCTGCGAATGCCGCTCTGGCAAATCACGTAGACCGGCTTGGCCCGGTCGAGCTCGCCCAGGCGATTGCGCAGATCATCGACGGGAATGTTTACGAAACCATCGATATGCCCGCGCTCATACTCCCCTTCCGTACGAACATCGAGCAGCTGCACGCTGCCATCGCGTGGCAAGTTGGGCTCATCCTCCCAATGCCACTGCGCCAGTATGCCGCGATTGAGGTTCTCGATCATAAAGCCCGCCATATTGACGGGATCCTTCGCCGATGAATACGGCGGCGCGTATGCTAGGTCCAAATCCTTAAGCCTATCGCCGCGCATGCCTGCCTGGATGGCAGTCGCCAGAACGTCGATACGCTTGTCCACACCATCGATGCCCACGATTTGCGCACCCAGCAGGCGCAATCCCTGCTTCTCGAAGACAACCTTCATGGTCATGGGCGTTGCACCCGGATAATAACCCGCATGCGAACCGGGCGACAGGACCACGCTGTCGCAGTCAACTCCCGCCACGTGTGCCGCCTTTTCGGATAGTCCCGTGCTTGCCGCCGTCAAGTCGAATACCTTGATAACCGATGAGCCCAACGATCCGAGGTAGCAGCTGTCCATGCCGGCTATGACATCGGCGACGACACGCCCCTGCTTGTTGGCGGGGCCGGCGAGCGAAATGACCGCGTCCTCGCCGGTCACCTGATGCGTGACCTGCACGGCATCGCCCACGGCATACACGTCGGCAGCAGAGGTCTCCATGCGGTCGTTGACCACAATAGCCCCCTTGATGCCCAGTTCGAGCCCCGCCTCTTGCGCCAGATGGCTCTCAGGTGCCACGCCAATGGCAAGCAGCACCATATCGGCTCCGATAGGGTCATCGCCCGCAACATGGGTGACAACGCGGCCATCAACTTCCTCAAAACCTGTCACATCGGCCTTGAGGCGCAGATCGATACCGTGCTCACGCACCTCGGTATGCAAAAGGGTCGCCATGTCGTAATCCAGGTTGTTCATAAGCTGGACGGGACGCTGCAGAAGGGTCACCTGGAGCCCCAGCTCGCACAGATTCTCCGCCGTCTCGACGCCAATGAAGCCGCCGCCGATCACGACGGCACTGCTCGGTCGCCGCTCTCGAACATAGCTGTGAATACGCAGCGTGTCCTCAACGGTGCGTAGGCTAAAGATTTTATCCGAGTCGATGCCCGGCAACGCAGGGCGAATCGGCTTTGCACCCGGCGACAGGATGAGCTTGTCATACGTCTCGACAAATTCCTCGCCCGTCAGCATATTGCGAACCTCGACCGTATGCGAATCGGGATGGATGGCAAACACCTCGTGACTCGTCTTGACCGCAATGCGAAAGCGATCCCAAAAGCCCTTGGGAGACTGCAGCGTCAATGCACTCTCTTCTTCTATCACGCCGCCAATGTAGTACGGAAGCCCACAGTTGGCATACGATACAAAACCCGTGCGCTCAAAGATGACAATTTGGGCCTGCTCGTCGAGCCTGCGCAAACGTGCCGCCGCCGATGCGCCGCCCGCGACGCCTCCAACGATAACCACCTTCATAGCTAACGCACCACCTTTCCCGTATAGCCGCTTATGCCGCCGATATTCTTGACACTGCCATACCCAGAACGCTTAAGAAAACTCACAGCTTGGTTGCTTCGCGCACCACTCAGGCAATGCACGAAAAGCTGCGTGCCCTTGTCTGGATACAGCTCAAGCACCTGGTTGATACGATCGAGCGGAACGTTGACGCTGCCCGGAATGTGGCCCTGTCCATACTCGCCAGCACTCCTCACGTCGAGCAGCACCGCCCCCTTAGAAGCCTTCCATTCCTGGACGCCCACATTCATGTCCGGTCCTGCAAACAAATCAAACAATCCCATAGCGCACTCCTTTGCTGGTTGCTTTGGGCAAGTATGCCAAGGCACTGCGGTCGCGTTCTGTGACCAAGTCACCAAACGGAAAATATGTTGCCGACGGCAGATACAGCTGCGCGGTAGGTCTAGGCCAACCGTGCCAACCCATCTACATCACGCACGATAATCCGTCCGCGCCTAACCTCGATGAGCCCGTCCTGCGCAAGACGGCTCAGAGCGCGCGTCACCGCTTCGCGCGCAGAGTTGATGTCGCGTGCAAGCTCGTCTTGCGTTACGGCAACTTCTGCTGTGCCCGCAACTCGGCAATGCTCGAGCACGTAGCTGGCGACGCGCTGATCGAGACGCTTAAAGAGCATCTGCTGCAGCACGCATACCACCTGGGAGTAGCGCTTCACCTCAACCTGGAGCATAAAGGCCTTAACGTAGACATTATCGCGGGCGAGCTGGACGCACACGCTCGCAGGAACCACCAAAAGCGATGACCTGCGTGCTGCAACCACCATGGTGTCAAATGAAATCTGCTCGATAACGCACGAGGCCGTGGTGACACAGCACTCTCCGCAGCCAACCCTAAACAGCGTGACCTCCTTGCCTTCCTCGGAAAGCAGGCTCACGCGAATGTCACCTTCGATAATAAAGATAATGCCGGTGCAAGAATTTCCGCTGCTACCGATTATCTGCCCGGCATCAAAGGATCGCAGCGACGAGCGCTCTGCCACGAGCGTCTGCTCATCGGATGTAAGTTGTCCCCAAAACGGCAACCGCTCGACCATGCTGCCGACCATAGCCGCCCCCTTTCGACGTATACCCATGATGCTACCCCGAAGCAGAAAAAAAGAGTCGCTGTTTCCAGCGACTCCCCTTCAGTTGCCTGTCCCACGAATCTACTGTTCGCTCTTCGCGAGTGCTTGATCGATCAGTTTATTGAGCGCCTCGCGCTGCTCAGCGGAGTTGATGCCGCCCATGATCGGCTCTCCCACAATGTTACCGCTCTGGTCGATCACGTACGTGGTCGGGAACGAGTACAGGTTGGAGGTGAACTTGCCGGCCTCGCTATCCGACTTGAACCAGATGTTCTTGTACGTCACGCCCTTCTTGGAAAGTACGTCCTTGGCGTCTGCCACCTCGTCTTTGTTGCCATCGAGCGTAAAGGAATTAACGCCCACGACCTGGCCGCCCTTCTCGGCAAGCTCCTTGTTGAGCTTCTCCAGATCGCCCAGCTCTCCCACGCACGGCTTGCAGGTGGTAAACCAGAAGTTCATGACGGTGACCTTGTTCTTGGAGAACAGCTCGTCGCTGTTTACATCGTTGCCGTCCAAGTCCTTGCCCTTAAAGCTGGGGAACTTCGTCTCCCCGCTCTCGCCGTTGGTCATGCCTGCGGTCGAGGCATCGACGCTCTCTCCCTCGCCGGGCGTGCTGCCACATCCGGGAAACTCCTTCTCCAGCGCCATGAGCTTATCCTCGATCTCCTTGACCTGCTGCGCGCCGGCCTTAAGCGTCTTGAGCTCGTCAGCCGTAAACTGATCCTTGGCGCCCTCGATGGTATCAAGCAAAAAGTCGCCGTAGTTCTTGCCGTCCTCAATCATGGGAGTGTCTTTGTTGGCCGCAAGAAACACCTTTTCCCATAGGGCGTTATCGCTCGCAAAGATCTCGTTTTCCTTTTGCAGCAGCTGCTGGTACAGCTCGGCCGCCTCCTCGGCGCTCGACGGCTTTTGTGCCACAAGCTCGGCGATTTGCGTATCGCCGCTCGTGGCATCCTTTGCGTCGCCCTTGGGGGCAGAGCACGCTGCGAGAGTCAGCGCCAGCACGGGCAGCATCAACAAGGCCGCAATTTTTGACAGTTTCATGGTTCCTCCGTTTATATCGAAGCTTATATAGATACCTATTTGTTTTCGCAGGCTTGCGCGGGCTGCGCGGGTTTGTCGCCCGTCACACCCAGCCCGTAGCGAAAGCTAATGGCATCGACGGGGCATGCGCCCACGCATTTGCCGCAACGAATGCACTCGGCATGGTTGGGCGTACGCGTAACGTCCACGTCCATCTGACACACTTTGGCGCACTTACCGCACGAGACGCATTTGCACTGGTCAACCTGAATCCCCAGCAACGACACCTTGTTCATGAGTGCATAAAACGCACCGAGGGGGCAAATCCATTTACAGAAGGGGCGGTAGAACAGCACGCTCAGCACCGCAACCACAATGAGGATCGCGAGCTTCCAGGTAAAGAGCTTTCCCAGCGCGGAGCGGATTCCCACGTTCATGATGGACAGCGGAATCGCGCCCTCGAGCACACCCTGCGGGCAGATGTACTTGCAAAAGAACGGGTCGCCCATGCCCACATCGTTGACTACCAGAACGGGCAGTAGCACCACGGCAAACAGCAGCACGGCGTACTTGATGTACGTGAGCGGCTTGAGCTTTTTCGTCGAGAGCTTTTTGCCGGGAATCTTATGCAGAAGCTCTTGCAGCCATCCAAACGGGCATAAAAAGCCGCATACAAAACGTCCCAGCAGCACGCCGATCAGGATGAGTGTTCCGGTGACGTAATACGAAAAGCTGAACTTAGACGAGCCCACCACCGACTGAAACGACCCGATGGGGCACGCACCTGAGGCCGCCGGACACGAGTAGCAGTTGAGCCCCGGCACGCAGACGGCTTTGCCCGCCCCCTGGTAGATGCCTCCCTTGGCAAAATTAGGCAGGTGAATGTTGGTCGCAAGCGTTGCCGCCGCCTGAATCAATCCGCGAAATCTCGCCAAAAGATGCGATACGGTATTTTTTCTTTTAACCAATTCCGATACACTCCAAGCACAGCCTGATTGCCTTGGCCAGCACGGCATCTGCCTCGCCGCGCATAATGCCAAAGCCAACCATGGCTACCCCAACGATCAGCAAAGCCACCTGCGCCACAGGCTTAATCGCTTTGAACAATCTGACCACTCCTTTCGTTTCGCGACCCATTGGACCATACCGACTATAAAATCCGTGTTAAGCGCGAATGACTATGCAAGGAGAACGTTATGCGCATCTTGGTCGTCGAGGACGAGCGGGCGCTGTGCGATGCAATCGCACGCAGCCTGCGCAACTTGGCCTATAGCGTCGACTGCTGCTACGACGGGCAGCAGGCCCTCGATCTGCTCGATATCGAGACCTTCGATCTTGTCGTGCTCGACCTTAATCTCCCCCACGTCGACGGCATGACCGTACTCAGGCAGCTCAGAATTACCGATTGTGAGACCAAGGTGCTCGTGCTGTCGGCACGCGGCGAGGTCTCCGACAAGGTAGCGGGGCTCGATGCGGGCGCCAACGACTACCTCACCAAGCCGTTCCACCTTGACGAGCTGGCGGCACGTATCCGCAGCCTCACGCTCAGGCGCTTTACGCAAAGCGATGTTGTCCTGACCTGCGGATCGCTGAGCTTTGACACCAAGGCGCGCGTCGCCTCCGTGGGCGACGAGACCCTATCCCTCACACGCAAGGAGACCGGCATCTTGGAGTACCTGATGCTTAACCAGGGACGACCGGTGAGCCAAGAGGAGCTCATCGACCACGTATGGGATAGCAGTGTCAACAGCTTTAGCAACGCGACCCGCGTGCACATCTCGTCACTGCGCAAAAAGCTGCGCGGCGCGTTGGGGCACGACCCCATCCGTAACCGAATCGGCGAGGGCTACGTTATGGAGGACGGCGAATGAAGCGACTGTCCCTGCAATGGCGCATCACGTTGATGACAGCTCTGCTGATATGTTTGACCTGCGTACTTATTAATTGCCTGGTTGGCTACTCCGGCATGCGCTACATGGACTCAATCGGTACTGAAATGTCGGAGCATAGCAAGGCGGAGGCGGCCTCGCCCAACTCGTTCGACCCGACGAGCAAGGAGCTCGACGACGATCTGACCATCGTCGTGAGCGACGCCCAAGAATCGTTTGGTGCGACGAGCTGGTACATAACCGCAGCGGTGACGCTACTCGGTGGCGTGCTGGCCTACTTTGTGAGCGGGCATGCGTTGCAGCCGCTGCGTACCTTTGCAGCGCAAGTCGAGAGCGTGCGGCCCGACAACCTCGCCGACACAAAGATCAGCGAAGATGTGCCCTCTGAGCTTAGGCGTTGCAGCGCGTCGTTTAACGACATGATTGCCCGCCTTGACGAAGGTTTTTCTGCACAAAAACAGTTTACGGGCAATGCGGCGCACGAGCTGCGCACGCCGCTTGCGCTCATGCAAGCTCAGGTTGAGCTGTTTTGCGCCGAGCACCCCGACGCCGATGCAGATACAGCGCGTCTGCTCGGGCTGCTGCAAGAGCAGACCGAGCGAATGACGCACATGACAAAGACCCTGCTCGAGATGAGCGAGTTGCGCAGCGTCCCCTGCAACGATGCGATTGACCTGGCGCCGATGATCGAAGAAGTGCTCACCGACCTGGCGCCCCTTGCCGAGCAAAAGGGCATCGCGCTCGCAAGCGAGGGCGATGCGCAAACGACCGGCAGCGACACGCTGATCTATCGGCTGCTGTTCAACTTGGCCGAAAACGCCATTCGCTACAGCACGCCCAACTCGACCGTGCGAATCAGCGCCCGCGTCGAGGGCGACCGTGTACTGCTACGGGTGCACGACCAGGGACAAGGCATTCCCGAGCAATACCAGACGAGCATCTTTCAGCCCTTCTTTCGCGTCGATAAATCGCGCAGCAGGGCATATGGCGGCGTGGGGCTGGGGCTTGCGCTGGTCTGGGAGATCGCCGCACTCCACGGCGGTTCCATCGAGGTCGAAGAGAGCTCGGAGCGCGGAACGACCATGCTCGTGACTCTTCCCACTCGCGCACTCGGCTCATTAAAATAACGAACGGGATGGCACGCCGCGTGGCGTACCATCCCGCACATAATATCGAGGATATGACAAAGGGGCTGTCCCTTTGTCACATCTGCTAGTTCTCGTCGCCTACCAGCTGAGTTAGCTTACTCCCACTCGACCGTGCCAACGGGCTTCGGCGTGAGGTCGTAGCAAACGCGGCAAATACCGGGGACCTCGGCGGTCACGCGAGCGGTAATGCGCTTGAGCAGCGCCCAGTCGAGCTCAGGCACCTCGGCGGTCATGACGTCGACGGTGTTGATGCAGCGAATAATGCAGGGCCAGTCGTAGGCGCGCTTGCCCTCGCGCACACCGGTAGCGCGGAAATCGGGCACTACGGCAAAGTACTGCCAGATGGTCAGGCCGGCCTTGTCGATCTCTTCGCGCACGATGGCATCGGCCTCGCGCAGCGCCTCGAGACGGTCACGGGTGATGGCGCCAAGGCAGCGGACGCCCAGGCCAGGACCGGGGAACGGCTGACGCTCAACCATGTTCTCGGGCAGGCCGAGCTCGCGGCCCACGACGCGCACCTCGTCCTTGTACAGCAGCTTAACGGGCTCGCAGAGCTCAAATTGCAGATCCTCGGGCAGACCGCCAACGTTATGGTGAGCCTTCACGCCGTCCTGCGACTCCAGAATGTCGGGGTAGATAGTGCCCTGGGCGAGGAAGCTGACCTCGTCGCCCACCTTTCGGGCCTCTTCCTCGAACACGCGGATAAACTCCGCGCCGATGATCTTGCGCTTGGTCTCGGGCTCGTCGACGTCGACGAGCTTATCGAGGAAGCGGTCGGTGGCGTCCACGTAAACCAGGTTGGCGTCCATCTGGTTCTGGAACACGTCGACGACCTGCTCGCTCTCGCCCTTGCGCATCAGGCCGTGGTTCACGTGCACGCAGATGAGCTGCTTGCCGACAGCCTTGATCAGCAGCGCCGCGACGACCGAGCTGTCAACGCCGCCAGAAAGGGCCAGCAGGACCTTCTTGTTGCCGATCTGCTCACGGATTGCAGCAACCTGCTCTTCGATGAACGCCTGGGCAAGTTCGGGAGTGGTGATACGCACCATGTCGTCGGGACGCTTGTTGGGATCCATGCAGAGCTCCTTCTCGGTTCGATGGAAATGCGCCGCGCGTATGCAGACGCACCGTCATATGACCTCATTATATGCAGAGCGGAGTTCGTTTCCCATCGCTGCGACAGAGCTTTTTGCAGGGGTGGCAATTTTTCCTAATGTCGAGGTCAGCTAGGCTTCGGTAGCCACCTTGGGAGCATCGCCAATGGGCTCTTCCTTTATACGTTCGGCATAATCGTAGACGATACCAACAAATTCCAGTCCCGAGCAACAGGAGTACAATTGCTGCTATTGTTGCCAACTGTTGGGAGATGGAAGATGGACTGCGATGGCTACCCATGCGTTCCCATGCCGTTGATGTGCACCGCCTTTGTGCCGGGGCAGATTGACGCTGCGGTTGCAGGCATTTCCGACCCCGATTCGCGCACCATCGCCACGGCAGAAGCGCTGTACTTTCACGGACAGGCCACCCTTGCCGCCGAGACAGCACGTCCCTATCTTGACGCCACCGACCCCGCACTGCGCTATTCCGCATGCTTTATCTGCGGATATGCCAGTCTGTCGCTCAACCGTATCGCCGATGCCCGCCGTTGCCTTGCGGGCATCCTCGATACGCCAACTGACGAGGAATCGCCCGCCGTCCACGCCACGCATATCCTGTTCGCCTCGGCCGCGAGCGTCCTGCTGCACTTGCCTTCCCCGTATTCTGCCGAAGAGTTTTATCCACTTGCGGCGCATCTGCCCGAAGGCCTGCGCCTGTTCGCCAGCTACGTGATGGCGCATGCCTTATATCTGCGCGGTGAATACGGCCGCAGCCTAGGCATGGTGGAAAATGCCCTGATCATGAAACAGGGAAGCTATCCGATCTCGGAACTGTTCCTGCACTTGGCAGCTTCCATGGCATGCATGAGCCTCAAGGACATCGACGCCGCAAAAACGCACTTCGGAGCCGCTTGGGACATTGCGCGTCCCGACGGCCTTATCGAACTCATCGGCGAGCACCACGGCCTTTTGCAGGGGCTTATCGAGGCATGCTTAAAATCGCAATACCCCGACGATTTCGCTCGCATCATCGAGATCACGTATCGATTCAGCTACGGTTGGCGGCGCATCCACAACCCCGATTCGGGCGAGGACGTGGCCGACGATCTAACGACTACGGAGTTCACCATGGCCATGCTCGCCTGCCGCGGGTGGACCAACGTCGAAATCGCACGCCATATGGGAGTATCGCCGGGCACCGTCAAAAACCGCCTATCAGGAGTGTATGCCAAGCTTGGTATCGGAACTCGTGCCGAGCTGGTTGCCCACATGTTGCGCTAGCGGCCAGACTGCCCGGCGTATCGAAAGCGCTTCGGGCGCCTGGCGCTTTCGCGCGCTCAATTTGGACATTTTGACCCTTGAACGGCACTACCGTGACTGGATGCCTTCTTGCAAAATTGGATTATTTCCACCGATACCTGCGGGATGGGGGCCAAAGATGCTTGATCGCCGTTCGTTACTTGTTGCTGGAGCGTCCTCGCTAGCGAGCATTATGTTGCCTCGCGTGCCGGGAAGCGAAAATGCCTTCCTGCTGCCGTTCGCGCCCACCGCGGCCTATGCCGACGAAGAAGACCCCTTCAAGGTCTTGGTGCTCTCGCGCACCATGTTCGGTGTGGTGGTGGTGGTCGACGTCGCCAACAAGAATACGCCCATCGCGGATGCCCAGGTTACACTCACATCGCGCTATGCCGCAGGCAAGCAGCTCACCGCCACTACCGATGACGAAGGCACGGCCATCTTTGAGGTCGCGCCGCTTTCGGAAGGCTACGTGGACGAGGCAACGCTCCTTGACGCGTACGACTTTAACGGCGGCATCTCCATTAGCATGGCAGGCTACCGCGATGTCGAGATTCCCCTCGCGCGCATCCAGGGTGGCACCGCCATAACCGCGCCCACGCGTCCGCTTTCCGACGGCGAGCCGTACTTCCGCCAGCTCACATTCGACGAATGGGACATCCAGTACGCCGACGCTACGTTCATGGCATTGCCGAAGGACGACACGGCAAACGAGCAGCCCGATACGCACGCCTTTACCGTTCAGGCACATCTGCCACAGGGCGGACAGGCAACGCTGCGCATCAACAAAGTGACGCCTGCCGCGGGCAGCTCACCCGAAACCGTCACGCAGATCGGTCAGATCAAGGCCAGCGCATCGGGCGCGGATAATCTGGCGACGTTCACGCTCGAAGACACGTTTCTCGACGCGGCATCGGGCCTTCTGGAAGAAGGGTGCAAACTGCGCTTTGTCCTCGACTATCAGGGCAAAACCTACACGCTTTCATCCCCTATGGCCGTTGTCACCGCGCCGGCCGCAAAGGCGGAATCGGGCTCGACCACCATCATTCCCACCACCATGGACCAAGAGATCACTCCGTTTGATTTCCCCGCGGCGTTTCCCGGCATCGGCGGCAATAAGTTCACGTGCTGGATACCCACATTTCCGATCCTCTTCGATTTCTCGTTTGCTGGATACGTGCTGTTTGGCGGAGGATACAAACCAGCCAGCTATATGAACGATTCAGGCAATCCAGATCCAGAGTATTGGAAGAAATCACCGCGCGAGTCGGGTGCCAAGCAGGCAAACCGCTACCTCGACGAGATGGAGGGGAAGTGGAATCAGTACAAGAGCATGAGTGCCGGTTCGGGCACCGACCCAAGAAACACCAAGCTCCTTCGCCACCATTGCACGCTGCTGTTCACGATGGATATCGCCACACAGCTGTACGGCTCGCTCGCCTACGATTGGGTGGGCAAAACCTGGGGTGACAACAACGACCCCGCATACGGCAATATTAAGGCCCTCTTCCAGGTAAGAACCGACCTCAACTGGACCGAACAGTTCACCTTGGGACCGGTGCCGTTTTTCCTAAACGTCAACCCCTGGGTGCTGGCAAAACTGGCGCTCGCCGTGGGTGCCCACACGCACGGCAGCGGCGCGGCGTTTTTTAAAAACATTTCGCTCGACTATTCAAACACGTCGGGCTCGTTCACCATCCAGATCGGGCTTGCCGTCACCTTTGGCGCCGGCGTTGCAGGCGTCGCTTCGTCCGCCGTGCGCGGTGCCGCGTCCCTCACACTGTTCATTGGGTACGAGAAGGCGGATGGACACCAGCTTCCGCGACTGCGCGTAGGTGCAGACGTCGATGTCGATGTGATACTCCAGTTCGTCATGTTCAAGTGGACCACCAAAGCTTGGTCGGGATCGTGGCCCACACTCCTCGATTCGTGGAATATGTCAGTGAACAATGGCGATCAGTATGTGCTCCAGCGCTCTGAGCTGGCCTTGGGTGGAGATACACCTTATACGCTGGATGCCCGCTTCGGCACACCCGGCAACATCGAGGCGGGCAGCGTGCCGCAATTTATCGCATCGGCCACCATCGTCACCAATGCCGAGCTACTCGCACGCGCCGAGGTTGCAGCCACCGCGATAAACGTCGCGCCTGTCGGACGCGATTGGGACCGGGCGGTCACGCGCATTGAGCTCGAGGCAGACGCGGAGAGCGACGACACGGGACAGGTTGAGCATTTCGTCCACGCGCTGATGGAAAACGACGAAAACGCCGCGCCGATGTACGAGTACACCTATTATCGGGCAGGCGACGAACGCCGTTGCGGACCCCAACGCCAATTCTGCCGGCGTGTCGGAGGACGAGCGTGGCGGCATCAAGCCCTCGAGCGACAACGTGCTGTTTTCCGGCGTGCTCAGCGAAGCCCACATGAAGCTGGCAATGATTGCCGGTGTAGAATGCCTGTTCCGTATCGCCTCGGTGTGCTACGGCGACAATGGCCGCTCGCGCCTGGTGGTGCATACAAAGACGAACGGCACGTGGTCCGCTCCCACACCCGTGGACTTCCCCCTTGGGTTTGGCGAGGGCGACGTGGAGCGCGACGGCATATACGATTACGACTTCGACGTGGTGGAATATACGGACGGTAGAGGAAACCGGGACGCCTACGTGTTGCTGGTCTCGGGCGAGCGCCGCGACGGCGACAACACCTTTTTCGATACGGCGAGCACAGCCGGCATACTGTCCGTCGTGCGCCTGCGCATAAGTAATGACGAGATCCGCGTGGTGTCGCATACGTCATGGCGCAGCATCTCGCGCGGCCGCCTGCAAGAGGATGGCTACCATTGCCTGCAGTGCCCGCGTATCACGGTAGGCAAGACGCTGGTCGACGGACGCCTGTCGGGTGCCTACCTCCACCGCCGCGGAACCACCGCAGAGAAGGCGCTCGGCAGCGAGGCCGAGGTTGCGCTGGAATGCTTTACCCTGTGGTCGGATGATTTGGGCGACAGCCTGACGTTCCGCCAAGTTCTTCGCTTTCCGCAGGCACCGTCGAGTATCGAGCTGAGCGAGCCCGAGAATATCAACGGCAAAATGGTGGTGCCCGTTGCGTACGAGACCGCAGACGGTTGCGGCTGCGCATCGTACGCCGTGATCGGCCAGTCCATTGCGGGCTGGGGCGTTATGCCACCAGACGCCACGGTGCCCCATGCGGTGCCGTGGCCACAACATTCGGGCTTTTTGGCCACCGTCAACGAGCAGCTGCAGCATATTACTTGGACGCGAGGCGCATCGGCATTTGCAACGCAGCCCGTGGGTGCCGCAGGCTGTGGCCCGGCATCGTTTAGCGTAAGCAACAACGGCAGGTGCGCGCTCTATGTAGAGAACACCGATGGCAAGGTGGGGCAAACCTACGACGAAGAAGGCAACCCGGTAGCAGTGATGGGCAAGCACTTCCGCATCTTCGCCAGCACCTTGGCAGGCGATCTGTTCACGGAGCCGTTCGTGATGTGCGAGCTGGACCATCCCGTCGATCAGATAACGACATTTTTGACGTCGGGAGGCATGCTCTCCGCGCTCGCCACGCACATTGTGAGCGCGGAGAAGAGCGAGGCAGAGCTGCACGGCATCGAAGTGCCTCTGGTGGCGTGTGCCACTCCGACGGGCGCGGTCGCTACCTCGGGCGCGGTGGTGCCCGGAGCAGCAGGCGAATCCTTCATGGTCACGGTGCGAAACGACGGCAACACCTTGCTGGCCGCCGGCACGATCGATCTGTACCGAGAGGGCTCCAGCCAGCCGTTCTCCAGCGCATCCATCGGATTCGGAGCGAACGCACGCATGGCTTCGATCTACGATCCAGAGCTTGCCGAAGACGCTTCGGCCAACGACATGACACACGTAAAGTACGCGCTCGAGACGCTGGGCGCACGTTTTGCAACGCACCCGCTGGTAGCCGACAACGGCAACGCCGTGCTGGCACCGGGTTGCACGGCACAGTTCCGCATGAGCTTCGCCATCCCCGAGAGTTGGAGCGACGAAGTGGGCAAACGCGTCACGCTGTATGCGAAGGCGCGTAATCTGGTGGCGCTCGATCCCGTAACGCTCGAGGAGATCCGACCGGGCGCAAACTCGGCGCTGAGTGCCGTTCTGCACGAGCTTCATGTGCCCGACGCGGCATGCGAACGCTCAGAAGTGCAGGTCGGCGTATGCGACAGCGCGGATACGACAGGACTTCACGACGCCCCGATGACAGCAGACGGCGATGGTGGCTCGAGTGGCAGCGGTACTGACGAGGGCGGCGGCTCCGGCGGAAGCAGCTCCGGCAGCGGCAAGAACCACGGCAATAACAAGCGCTCCGGAAAAGCGGGCGCGCTTGCGGGCACGGGCGATGTCAACGCTCCCCTTACAGCAGCCGCTGCAGCACTCGCCGCGGCAGGCGCGGGCCTCATCGCCTACAGCGCCCGCCGCACGGCGCTCGAAAAAGACACCGCCAATGAGGTCAATTCGGATAAGTCTCGCTAGCTCCTAGTTATTTTTGTGAGAGACGCCGGCTCGGCTCATCGAGCACCAAAAAGGACTGGCCCCGATAACTCGGAGCCAGCCCTGAGTCGCCTGACGTAAGAATCGCGGCGTTACTTGAGCTTCAGCGCCTCCATCATGGGCACGGCGGCGTCCCAATCGATCTTCCAGCCAATCGACACGCGGACGGTTTCACCCGTTGCGGGAGCCGTCGCAAACAGTGTATGGCCGTTGTCGGGACCGGTAAAGCGCAGCCACGTTATGCCGTTGTACTCGACCTGGTCGGTTGTTGTCTCCTTACCTTCGTAGACCTGCTCTAGGCTTGCAACCTCTTCCTCCGGCGAGCGTAGGAAGATGCTGATGTTCAGGCGTCCTCCAGTCTCGTCGTGGAAGAAGTTTGCCTTTTCGTGCTCTTCGTCGGACGAATCCAGCGTGTACCCATCGGCGGCCTCGATGCTGTACGATGCGCAGTCGATGCCCGTTAAATCTGCCTTCTCGCCAGAATCGGCCACGCCGCCGGCCGCCTTGAACTCCTTGGTCTCGCATCCCGTGGTGTCAAAGTGCATGGCCTCATGATTCTTGGCGGGGGCGTAAGCGTCTACGAACTCGACAGTGATGGGCCCGTAGTACGCCGTCTTGGGCGCCCAGAAATACACGTACTCAACGGTCTCGCCCGGGCCGATATCTGGCCTCTTGGAAAGATCGATGCCCTCGTGAAGCTCATCGGGAGCCTCACTTGCAACGTAGTCGAGCACGGCCGCCTTGCCGGAAGTAAACAACGGGTCGCCTGCCTCAAGATCGCCCTGGGCAGCATGCACGTTAAAGGAACTGAACGTCCTGTTCTTTGTGTTGTTGTTGGTAATCTTGATGTGCAGGTAAAAGCCGTCCTGCTTCTTGGCATCACCGCGATAGAACGTACCGTGAGCCACCGACTCATAGGTAATGCCTGCCACCTCGACCGTCTGCGACTCATAGGCCTTGGGCTTCTCGGCCTTCTCCTGCACAGGTGCGCTCCCGCCCGAGCCACTCGGCGCATTACCGCCGCAGCCGGCCACCGTACATGCCAGCACGGCCGAAAGCGTCACGGTGGGAATTCCTAACAGCAGCTTCTTCGTCATGGGCTTCATCATCCTCACCGCTCCTTTCGGCTTGCAGCTCATCCGTTGCCCGAGTCCCAAGTCGACCCCGTGGCATCGGCTTCCACTATGAGCGTATGACGAAACACGACGCCGGCGAAGTGACCCACGGCCCAAATAACGACCCGCCAGCGTTCCTTATGGGCCAAAGGGACTCGCACACGCACGCCCGTGGCCCATAAAACGAGACGCTTGTCCCAATGTTCGATTCGGAACAACAATCCGCACGACACGTTTTACCCGTTAATCCGAACGATTGTTCGATGGAATTCGTGTTGGTTGGAATCGCCCAAGGCCTGGGCTATGCTACCTTGACTATCTATATGACTAAAACGCAGCAAAGGAGCACCGAGAGAGCGAGTATGGCAAAAAACACCGCAAACTATGGTAACGACAGTATCCGCCAGCTCAAGGACGAGGAGCGCGTACGCCTGCGCCCCGCCGTCATCTTTGGCTCGGACGGACTCGACGGTTGCGCGCATGCCGCCTTCGAGATCCTGTCCAACGCCGTTGACGAGGCGCGCCAGGGCTACGGCAAGCTCATCACCCTCACCGCCTTTCGCGATGGCTCTATTCAGGTAGAGGACAATGGCCGTGGCTGCCCGCTCGACTGGAACCCTTCCGAGAAGCGCTTTAACTGGGAGCTCGTCTTCTGCGAGCTCTACGCCGGCGGCAAGTACAACAACAACCAGGGCGGCGACTACGACTTCTCGCTCGGCACCAACGGCCTGGGCTCGTGCGCGACCCAGTACGCTTCCGAGTACATGGACGTCACCGTCTGGCGCGACGGCAACAAGTACTCCCTGCACTTTAAGAAGGGCAAGGTCGTCGGCACCAAAAAGAAGGCGCTCGAGATTGAGCCCAGCGATGAGAACCGCACCGGCACCACCATCAAGTGGCGCCCCGATCTTGAGGTCTTTACCTCGATCAGCATTCCCCACGACTGGTATCGCGAGACCATGCGCCGCCAGGCCGTGGTCAACGCCAACGTGACCTTCCGTCTGCGCATCGAAGGCGACGACGGCGAGTTTTCCGAAGAGGATTTTTGCTACCCCAAGGGCATCGAGGACTACGTGCTCGAGAAGGTCGGTGCCGACTACCTTACCGAGCCCTTCTTTATCGAGGCCGACCGTCGCGGTCGCGATCGCGAGGACCTGCCCGATTACAACGTAAAGATCACCGCGTGCATGTGCTTCTCGCGCACCCTTACGATGCAGGAGTACTACCACAACTCATCGTGGCTCGAGAACGGCGGCTCGCCCGAGAAGGCCGCCCGCAGCGCTCTGACCAGCGCCATCGATGCCTACATTAAGCAACAGGGCAAGTACAACAAAAACGAGACTGGCATTAAGTGGCAAGACGTCCAGGACTGCCTGGTACTGGTGACCAACTGCTTCTCCACCCAGACGTCCTACGAGAACCAGACCAAAAAGGCCATCAATAACCGCTTTATCCAGCAGGCCATGACGGCATTCTTTAAGGAGCGCCTCTCGACCTACTTGATCGAGAACAAAGATGCCGCCAACAAGATCATGGAGCAGGTGCTCATCAATAAGCGTTCGCGCGAGAACGCCGAAAAGACGCGCCAGAGCATCAAAACCAACCTGCAGCAGAAGACCGACATGGCCAACCGCGTGCAGAAGTTCATCGACTGCCGCTCCAAGGACAAGAGCCGCCGCGAGATCTACATCGTAGAGGGCGACTCGGCAGCAGGCGCCATTCGTACCTCGCGCGATGCCGAGTTCCAGGGCGTTATGCCCGTCCGAGGCAAAATCCTCAACTGCCTAAAGGAGGATTATCCGCGCATCTTTAAGTCCGACATCATCATGGACCTTATGCGCGTGCTGGGCTGCGGCGTGGAGATCAAGGACAAGCGGATCAAGAACCTCGGTGCCTTCGACCTGGACAACCTCAACTGGAACAAGGTCATCATCTGTACAGACGCCGACGTCGACGGCTATCACATCCGCACGCTCGTGCTCACCATGCTCTATCGCCTGGTGCCCACGCTTATCGACGAAGGCTACGTGTATATCGCCGAGTCGCCGCTCTACGAGATCAACTGCAAAGAGAAGACCTACTTTGCCTACACCGAGCTCGAGAAGAACGGCATCCTCAAAGAAGTCGGCGACCAAAAGTGCTCCATCAACCGCTCCAAGGGTCTTGGTGAGAACGACCCGGACATGATGTGGCTCACCACTATGAATCCCGAGACGCGCCGCCTGATCAAGGTGGAGCCCGAGGACGTCACCAAGATGGAAACCATGTTCAACCTTTTGCTGGGCAACGACGAGGCGGGCCGCAAGCGCCATATCTCCGAGCACGGCAAGGAATACCTGGACCAGCTGGACCTGCAGTAGCAGCAAATCGATAACGACGGCCTATAAGAAGTTCAAGAGGAAATCGTGGCAAAGAAGAAGACGAAGAACCAGCCAAAGAAAAAGCAGGTCAACGCCGAGAACGTCATCGGCCTGCACTCCGAGGTCACCGACCAGCCGATCACGCAGACGCTCGAGGTCAACTACATGCCCTACGCCATGAGCGTCAACGTCTCGCGCGCATTCCCCGAGATTGATGGCTTTAAGCCCTCGCATCGCAAGCTGCTCTACACTATGTACAAGATGGGTCTGCTCAAGGGCGAGCGCCAGAAGAGCGCCAACATCGTGGGTCAGACCATGAAGCTCAACCCGCACGGCGACGCCGCGATCTACGAGACGATGGTGCGCCTGGCGACGGGTAACGAAGCGCTGCTTGCCCCCTTCGTGGAGTCGAAGGGCAACTTTGGCAAGTACTATTCGGGCGACCTGAGCTACGCCGCCTCTCGTTATACCGAGGCCAAGCTCTCCCCCATCAGCGCCGAGATCTTCAAGGACATCGACAAGGACCCGGTCGACTTCGTCGACAGCTACGACGGCGCCATGAAGGAGCCGCGCCTGCTGCCCACCACGTTCCCCAACATCCTCGTCTCGGCCAACAAGGGCATCGGCGTCGCCATGGCGTCCGACATCTGCGGTTTCAACCTCAACGAGGTCTGCACCGCCACGATGCACTACCTGCAGGATCCCGACTGCGACCTGCTCGAGTACATGCCCATGCCCGACTTCTCGACCGGCGGCGAAATTATCTACCGCCGCGAGGAGATGGAGAAGATCGTCGAGACCGGCCTGGGCAGCTTCCAGATTCGCTCCCGCTGGCGCTGGATTCCCGAAGAGCGCATCATCGAGGTCTACGAGATCCCCTACACCACCAAGACCGATGTCATCATCGAGCGCATCGTCAAGCTCTCCAAGGAGGGCAAGGTCAAGGAGATCGCAGACATCCGCGATGAAACCGACCTTTCGGGTCTGCGTATCGCCATCGACCTTAAGCGCGGTGTCGACCCCGACAAGCTCATGGCCAAGCTCTATCGCTCGACCACGCTGCAGGATTCGTTCTCGTGCAACTTCAACGTGCTCGTCGACGGCTATCCCCGTGTTATGGGCGTGCGCCAGATTCTGCACGAGTGGGTCAAGTGGCGTATTGAGTCCACGCGTCGCCGCATTAACTTTGACCTGGGCAAAAAGTCCGAGCGCCTGCACCTGCTGCACGGCCTTGAGGCAATTCTGCTCGACATCGACAAGGCCATCGCCATCATCCGCGGCACTAAGCTCGAGGCCGAGGTCGTGCCCAACCTCATGCGCGGCTTTGACATCGACGAGACCCAGGCCGAGTTTGTCGCCGAGCTCAAGCTCCGCAACATCAACGAGGAATACATCCTCAACCGCACCAAGGACATTGCCAAGCTCGAGGGCGAGATCGCCGAACTCGAGGAGATCCTCTCGAGCGAGGACAACATCAAGAAGGTCATCAGCGACGAGCTGGCCGCGGTTAACAAGAAGTACGTGATGCCGCGCCGCACGGGCAGGATCGAGCCCCATGAGGTCATCGAGGTAAGCCTGGAGCCCGAGGTCGAGGAGTACCCGGTCACCATCATGCTCTCGCGCGACGGCTACCTTAAGAAGATGACGGACCGCGTGCTCAAGAAGGCGACCACGCTCAAGTACAAGGACGGCGACAAACCCTTTATCGAGTTCCCGTCCTCCAACACGCACGAGCTGCTGGTCTTTACCAACAAGAGCCAGGTGTACAAGTGCAAGGTCGCGGCGTTTGAGGATACCAAGTCGGCCCAGCTGGGCTCGTACCTTCCGACCGATCTCGAGATGGAACCCGACGAGAGCGTCATCTGGGTCATCGACCCCGAGGACTACAAGGCCGACGTGCTGTTCGTCTTTGAGAACGGCCGCGTGGTGCGTGTCGCGCTTTCTGGATACGCTACCAAGACCAACCGCAAGCGCCTTAAGAACGCCATCTACGGCGGCAGCAAGCTGCTGTATGCGCAGGTGCTCAAGGAGGACCGCGACCTCGCGCTGGTCTCGAACGACTACCGCCTGATGAACTTCAACACGTCGCTGCTCAAGACCAAGACGACCACCAACACGCAGGGCGTCCAGGCCTTTACGGCCAAGAAGGGCCGCTCGGTCACCACCGTCGGCACGACCGAGGAGATTCTTGGCGCCGGCGTCTCAGCCGAGAAGTTCACCGCGCAGAGCCTTCCCTCTGCCGGTGCCCTCATGAAAGAAAACGACATGCCGAGTTTGTTTGACTAGGTACCACGGCAACGAGATCGTTAGATACTTCGCAAAGCGACGAGGCCCGGAACGCAACGGCATTGCGCCCGGGACTCGTCGTTTTTCTTCTCAACTATTTTTTAACGCAGATAAATTGATTTCTGCTTATTTTTCTGCGTAAAAAATGTCAGCGTCACTACTTCGA
>CAUDZT010000004.1 GCA_958453935.1 uncultured Collinsella sp.
AGACCGGAGGGGCGCCGGGGGCGGGAATCGCGCACTCCATATTTTGTTCACAAATGAATAGGTCCCTCAGTCGCATCACTGAGGTTAAAACTGAAGCATTGGCTTCTGATATTGGCGATGACCAGCTGGTTTATAGGTGTTAAGGCATCGGTCATCTCTGGAGCGCCACTTTACTCCAAAAGCATCAGCTATTTGTTTCCCGTCGGTAAAAGGCAGGTTTTGTTCGCCAAGCGTTCTTATATATAGAGAAGTTCGGGTTCGAACCCGTGGCGCGGCAACAAAAAAGCGACCAGCCGGAGCCGATCGCTTTCTATTCTATGCTGGATCATCCAGAGGGCGCTTCCGAACTCATTTTCTCGCTGCCATTCATGCTTTCGAAGCATCGTTCGACCTCCACAGCCTCATGTTTTGAGGATCTGCCGTGTTTATCACTGTTATTAATGAGTATGTGGAAGTGATCCTCATACAGATACGTGCGATCCGCCAGAGAACTGAGAAGCATCTCTCTGCAACCCTCGTTGCCTATCCTCGCATCTCTCAGGTCTTCCGGAAATTTACAAGCAGTCTTAGAGTCAATTTGTTTCCGTTTTCAGAGACTTGTTTGAGAGTTTTTAAAGACAGTTCAAAACAATAAGTGAAACACCATAAAGCAGAGCAAGATGTGCCGGATAGAAAATGTAGAAGAAATATTTGAGCTTCAGCCCTCGCTTACCATTATAAAGATTGATAAGCAGCAACGAAACGACCGCGGCAGCAACATCAGGATTAAGTACATTAGCTGTAGCAAACTCAAATACGCCGCCAACTATATGGCATGACGAAAGGAGCACTGCACATACTGCAGCAAAGAACATCTTGGCCTTGCTGTCGTGGAATAAATAGAATGCGGCCACAAGCATAATGCCATACACACCGCCATCTAGTTTAGTGTATTCAGCTGCCAGTGCTGTCAAAACAATCAGAGCAGTTTCTGCGATGTATCTTTTCCGTTTTGAAAGACTTTGTATCTTTTCCAGAACAATCAAAAAGACCAAGGAAAGCAGGAGCTCACACATAACATTTTGTTGCCGAAGGTCAAATAGTTGCCCGGTTTGGACGAAATCGTATATGGGCTCCGCAATGATTGCGAAGACAAGCATATTTCGCAGGTACTTCTTTAAGTCATGAGTATGCAAAAATCCCTCAACTATCAAAAAGCAAAATAAGGGAAATGCAATTCTGCCAAGAACATGAAGCATATCCGAAGCCTCGCTTAGAATCGCCCACTGTTCGTCTGATATCTGACTGTACGATGCGTGAGTCATGATTCCATTGGTCAGGACGATCCTGCTTACATGATCGAGAACCATCGAAATGGCTGCTATTATCTTTAATGTGCTGCCGCTAATTCCGTATCTATTTGTTTTCATTTCGTATTCCTTACTTTGGGTGGGCCGTCAGGGGTTCAGCCTGCTCCGCAGGCGGCCGCTGCGGCGCTTCGCGCCTTGCGCGCTGCGCTGGCAAACGCTCACGCGGTTACTCAGCTCCGCGCCCTTTCGGGTTCGAACCCGCGTCGCGGCAACAAAAAAGCGGCCGGCATCCGCCAGTCGCTTTTCCATTCTATGGTGGGCCGTCAGGGGTTCGAACCCTGGACCTTGGGATTAAAAGTCCCCTGCTCTGCCAGCTGAGCTAACGGCCCGCGGGTGGCATTGTACCACGGTCTGGGACTATTCCCAACTCCATTGGCCGTTCTGGAAAATCACAACTTCACGTCCATCAGGCGTAATGCCCGTAATATCGATGTCGTCCGTGCCAATCATAAAATCGACGTGCGTGCTCGAGACGTTAACGCCATGCTCCAGGAGCTCTTCCTTGGACATGTCATACCCACCCTCGATGCATTCGGGGAAACCGACACCTAGCGCGAGATGGCAGCTAGCGTTCTCGTCATAGAGCGTATCGTAGAACAGTACGCCACTTTCGCGGATCGGCGTGTTCTTGGAGATGAGCGCGACCTCTCCCAGGTGAGCAGCGCCCTCGTCAGTATCGATGATGCTTGCGAGCGTTGCCTTGCCCACACGGGCATCGTAGTCCACTACGCGGCCGCCCTCGAACTTAATCCAAAAATCGTCGACCTTATTGCCATGGTGGATGAGCGGCATGGCCGAGTAGACGATTCCGTCAGCGCGCATGCGATCAGGCGAGGTAAAAACCTCCTCGGTGGGGATGTTGGGGAAGAAGGGGTGGCCATCGGGCGTCTTGCCCTTGCCGCCGGCCCACTCGTGACCTTTCGTCATGCCAATCGTCAGATCGGTTCCGTTCGAAGCGGTGTAGTGCAGGCAATCAAATTGATTATCGTTTAGGAAACGCAGGTTCTTTTCGAATGCGGCGTCATGGAGTTCCCAGTCGCTCTCCGGGTCCTGGCCATCGGCGCGAGCGGTGTGCAGAATCGCATTCCACAGCTTATAGATTGCAACCTCATCGGCGTCTCCCGGGAACACCTCGTGCGCCCAAGCCACGACCGGAGCGCCGGCGATGCACCACGGATTGATGTTGTAATCCAGTCCACGGCGGAAAACTTTGCACTGCGTATTCCTCGCCTTGGATGCCGCGGCCGGCTTGGCTGGATCGATGCCCTTGAGGGCTGCGGGATCCGCACCCTCGATAAAGATAAAGCAGGCACCGTCCTGGGCCAGGGAATCCAGCTGCAGGCGCTTCCACTCGGGCGTCTGCTCAAAATAGCTTTTATCGACATGCTCGTACGTGAGCCTCGTCACGGCATCATCGGCCCAAATGACCGTCACGTGGCCGGCGCCGGCGTCATAGGCCTCCGCGACCACCACGCGCGCAAACGGCGCGCACTCGACCGGAGACTGAACGACGACTTCCTGGCCGGGCTTGACGTTTACGCCCTTGCGGACGACCAGGCGCGCATAGTTTTTAATCTTG
The DNA here is from genome assembly GCA_958453935.1 of uncultured Collinsella sp. Taxonomy (GTDB): domain Bacteria; phylum Actinomycetota; class Coriobacteriia; order Coriobacteriales; family Coriobacteriaceae; genus Collinsella. Next base: position 2,929 of record CAUDZT010000004.1, read on the forward strand.
GGCTCCAGGGCCTTCATGCCCTCCAGAGCTTCTTCAACCGTCAGGGCAGCTCGAATCATGTGCCACTCCATCTATCTATAGAACAGTAAAAAGGCGCGCCGCAAAAACGACGCGCCTTATATCTTAGCGATAAGTATGAATGCAAACGCTATTTCTTCTTGGAGTCCTTTTTGTCCTCCTCGGCAGCCGCGCGCTCGATAAGGGCGTTGAGCTTATTGTCGGACATGCCCTCAGCCTGCGTGCGGTACATGTTGCGCAGGGGACGAATACGAACGAAGTCGTAGATAAAGTCACCCAGAATGACGACGTAAGACAAAACGATGCCGACCATCTGGACGGGACTGGACACCATGCCAGCGGGAGCGAAGTACAGCGAGGCCCAAATGGCCACGACGAGCACCATGCCGATAGCGAGCACGGCCCACCAGATGCGGCGGCGCTTGGTGTAGTCCTCATCCTGCTTGAGAAGGATATTCGACACCGTGTAGATGCGATCCTCCTTGGCGCGCTGCTTAGCCTTGCGGGCGCGCTTCTCCTCTTTAGAGAGGCCCTCGAGGTTCTCGCCCTTCTCGAGCTCTTTGCGGCGTGCCTTAGACGAAGCCGGCACGACGCGGACAGAGCTCGCTGCCTGACGGGCAGGCTTAGCAGATGCGGCGGACTTGCGCGCAACCCCGGTAACCTCGCGGGATTGCGTGCGCTTGTTCGTGGCGCTACGGGTACTCACTTATGCGTTCTCCTTCATGCTTGTGAACTGGGAGCCCGTGATGATCTGGAAGGCCTCGCGATAGCGCTCGGACGTGCCATCGATGACCTCGGCGGGCAGGTGCGGGGTCTCCCCCGTCATATCCCAGTTGGCCTTGAGCCAATTGCGGACGAATTGTTTGTCGTAGCTGGGCTGGATCTTGCCCTCCTCGTAGCTGGCAGCAGGCCAGAAACGGCTGGAATCGGGCGTGAGGCACTCGTCGATCAGCGTGACCTTGCCATCGATGACACCAAACTCGAACTTGGTGTCGGCAATGATGATGCCACGGGTCGCGGCGTACTCGGCAGCGGCCTTGTAGATCTTGAGGGAAAGGTCACGAATCTGCGTGGCGATATCCTCGCCCACGATCTCGCAGCAACGCTCGAACGAGATGTTCTCGTCGTGGTCACCGATCTCGGCCTTCGTGGACGGCGTGAACAGCGGCTCGGGAAGCTTGGAAGCCTCGGTCAGGCCCTCAGGCAGCTGGATGCCGCAGACGGTGCCGTTCTCGTCGTAGGTCTTCTTGCCCGAACCGGTCAGATAGCCGCGGACGATACACTCGATAGGAATCGTCTGGGCCTTCTTAACCAGCATGGCGCGGCCGGCGAGGTAGTCACGATACTCAGCAAACTCCTCGGGGAAATCCGCCGGGTCGATGGAAACGAGGTGGTTGGGAACGATGCCGGCAAACTTATCGAACCAGAATGCCGAGATGCGGTTGAGCACCTCTCCCTTAAACGGAATCTCGTCGGGAAGAATGAAGTCGAACGCAGAAATGCGGTCGGTGGCGACCATCAGCAGGTTTTCACCGGCATCGTAGATATCACGAACCTTGCCACGGGAATCCGGACGACGCTCCATCGTTGTCACGTGAGTCACTCCTTACCAAAATACGACAGTAATGCGGGTTCTTTCCCGCACGTTTTCGCAAACTCGGAGCGGCAGGGACGAAACCCCTCCTTCACCGAATAGCGAAAAGCTAGTGCTCCATTGTAGTAGATGCCGCGTCCGCCGTGTGCTCGCGAGGCAGATGAATCGTAAAAGTCGTACCCTTTCCAAGCTCCGACTCCACAGATATGTAGCCGTGATGGCGCTCGACGATCTGTTTAGTCACGGCGAGGCCCACGCCCAGACCGCCCGCCTCACGGGCACGGCTGGCATCGGCGCGCCAAAAACGGCCGAAGATGCGCGACAAGTCATCCTTGGCAATACCGATGCCGGTATCAGAAACGGCAATGCTGACGTGTTTGCGGTCACTGAGCACCGACACCACGACCCAACCGCCCTCGGGGGTGTAGCGCATGGCGTTGCTCATGAGATTGATGACGCATTGTGTGATCATGTCGGGATCGGCTTCGACGACATCGTCGTGACCTTGGGTCTCGTCAGCAAAGCGCAAGCGCAGATCGCGGTCGACAAACAGGCGCTCCTGGGCATTGACGATGGAACGCACGAAAGGAACCATGTCCACCGGCTCAAGGTTGAGCGGAGCCGTGCTGTTTTCCATGCGCGACAGGTCGAGCATCTGCTGCACCAGACGAGCCAGGCGACGCGTCTCGGAAGCAACAGTCTCCAAGTGCTCATCGTCGGTAGGATATACGCCATCCTGCATGGCCTCGACCGTTGCGAGCATGGCCATAAGCGGAGTACGAAGTTCGTGAGCCACGTCCGAGGTCAAACGTTTCTCGTGTTTCATATCCTTCTCGAGCGAAGTGGCCATCTCGTCAAAGGTCTCACCCAGCTGATCGATTTCGTCATCGCCGCGCAAGCCCGTGCGAGCGGACAAATCGCCATCGCGAATTTGTTTGGCCGTGCTGGTAATACGATGAATCGGCTTGGTGAGCATACGCGACATGAACGATCCGATAACGACCGAGATACAGACTGCAACAACCGCGGCAAGGACCATGGCGTTAAAGGTCTTCTCTCTAAACGCAGAATCTGCCTTGGTGAGCAGAGCATCGGAGCCGATGGCCCATAGCTTTACCTGTCCGACATGCTGGCCGGAAGGCGTTATGATTTCGACGTTGGCCACGCTATCGGAGTCGGTGGGCGCCGACGAAACCGGGCTATGCGAGGCCTTTTTACCTCTCGAGCTGCGAGACGCCGATTCGCTCTCGCGCACATCGGCAGTCGCACTTGCCGAAGGCCACGAGTCGTCATAGACAACAACGCCCTTTTTATTGACGACCTGCATGCCCAAATCGTCGGACACCAAACTCGATGTCGCGACCGTGCGCAGCTCGCCCGCAGTCCAATTGCCGTTTTCCTCGTACGACGTCGCAAGCTTTTCGGCTGCGGAATTTGCGATTTCGACGATATTGGAGCGCGTGTAATCCGAAAAGACCGTGCCCCACACAACAGAGACAACGCCCACCAGCACCAATACCGTCATGAGCGATGTCAGAGCAAAAGCAAGTGCCATGCGCGAGGGATAGCTCATCGTTGGCCGTGAATCGGAACGAGGCGTGTTCCAACTAGCCTTGGAACCCGCCTCGCTCTCCTGCTTGTGCTTTTGTCCGATTTCAAAGCGCGCAGGTGTCATATGTGATTTCCCTATTTCTCGTCCGACTTATCGGTCTTGGCCGGAGCCTCGAAGCGATAGCCGACACCGTGGACGGTGTAGAGCCACTTGGGCTTCTTGGGATCATCGCCCAGCTTGGCGCGAAGGTTCTTCACGTGGCTATCGATGGTGCGCTCATAGCCCTCAAAGTCATACCCGAGCACTTTCTCGACCAGCTCCATGCGGTTATACACACGGCCGGGATGACGAGCAAGCGTGGTGAGCAGCTTAAACTCGGAAGCGGTCAGGTCCACTTCCTTGCCCTCGACCAAGATCTTGTGGCCCGAGATATCGATGACCAGATCGCCGAAGTCGAGTACCTCGACGGCGGGCTCGTCGGCCTGATGGGCACGGCGGAACAGAGCGCGAACGCGGGCGACGAGCTCGCGCGGCGAGAACGGCTTGATCAGATAGTCGTCGGCGCCGAGCTCAAGACCGATAATACGGTCCTCGATCTCACCCTTGGCGGTAAGCATGATAATGGGCACATCCGAGGTATCGCGGATAGTGCGGCAAACGCGCTCACCGGGGATCTTGGGGAGCATAAGATCGAGCACGACCAGGTCAAACTGATGCTTCTCGAACTCTTCGATCGCGGACTGGCCGTCGCCGACGCCCACAACCCAGTAGCCTTCGCGCTCGAGATAGGCAGCGACGGCGTCACGGATTGCCTTCTCATCCTCGACCAGCAGAATCTTTTTTGCATCTGAAGCCATAACACGGCCCCCCTGTCTCAATTAGCTAAGAACAAGCCCATTTTAACGCACCTGAGCCCGCCGGATGCCGCTATGACGCGGCAGCTCGGCGGGCGGTACTCACAATTACAACGCGTTTATTCCCCTGTTGGCGCCTTTTTAACCCCTCTAAGCTTAAAGAGAGAATAGGCGTGCAGTGACCGTCTCTGGTATACCCTGGCTGTTGCGCACCGTGGCGTACGTAAGGAATGAGTCCGATTTTCCCGCCGTAGCTGGATAATCGCCATACTCCAAAGCGCGGTCGGGCGACAGCAGCGAGCCATAGGTCTTGGCAGAGGTGTCGATCAGGAAATGCGATGCCTGCACCTTAACAAGGTATTTATTCTTCTTGCCAGCCGCACATGCGAGCGGCTCGCGTGACAGGAAGAGGTACGACCCTCCCTCATTACCGATATACGTGCCCATGTTGCCCAAGCTGCCCACGCCACTATAGGTCGCCTCGATAGAAAACACGAAGGTATCGCCCATATATACGGCCTCGAAAGGCGAGACTGACGAGGGAAGGACTAGCTGGGCACGTTTGGTGTTGTTGCCGTCGGTCAGATCGATTGCCGTTATGCCGTAGTAGACGCCCTCGTCGTTGCGGACACGCGGCGAGATGGTCAAAATGCCGTCGCTCGCACGCGGGGCCGATGCAAAGCGGCCCGTCGATTTCCAAATTGTCTCGGCCTTGGATTCATCAAGCGAGCGACGATAGCAAAACGAATCACTACTCGTTTTATTGCCGCCTGCCGAAGGCATTTTATACCAGATGACCGATGACCCGAACGCCGTAAACAGGGGCGGATCATAGTCCTTGCCACCCCGATCGAGCTCAACCACGTCGCCAGAGAGCGAAGCGCCCGACAGATTTTGAGCGTAGAGCTTCCACGATGAATTGGCAAAGTTCATCTCAACCCACGCAAACACACCATCGCCGGCGCGGACATCGTAAAACGAATACCCCGCACCTTCGATAGGATCCTCGATGAGCGTCGTGAGCGAGCCGTCGCCCAAGTTGAGCACGCCAAGCGTGTTGGCATGCAGCGCAGACGCCGGGGCCATCATCGCCGCGGCGTAATCGCCGTCGCAGTAGTACAGCAGCGTACCCAAGGGCAATGTCCATGTCGCCATGGGCTCAAGATCGATATCGACGGCCTCATACTCATCCGTAATCGAGACAATCTTTGAGTCGTCTTTGATAACCTGCGGCTCGCCGGCGGCGTCGTCGCTGGTACCCGTTTTCTTTGAGCATCCGGCAAGCACCGTGGCAGCGCCCGCGGCAGCCCCTCCGAGCACAAAGCCGCGGCGCGATATTCCGTTCTTGACGTGGTCGGCGATACTCATTAGGCGATCTCGGCGCGAGCGGCCTCGATAGCGCGCGTGAGCTGATCGGCGCAAGAAGTCTTTTTCATACCGCAGGTATTACCAGCGAGAACCTCGATGACGCGATCGGCAGGAGCACCCTCGACCAGCTTAGAGATAGCCTTGAGATTGCCGTTGCAGCCACCGGTAAACTCGACGCCCACCACCTTGTTGCCGTCATCGGACAGGTCAAGGTGGATATTGCGAGTGCATACGCCCTGAGGCTTGTAATCAAAACTAATCATTGCGTTCCCCTCTCGTAAAGCAATTTCAGACGTCTATTATCCCCGTCCGAACCGATAAAGTATCGCGGGCACCGATTCAACATTCCCCAATGCGCAAACCGGCGGTAGCAATACTAGCAATCTGCTTCCCGAGCGTGAACTTTTCGTTTCTCTTGATACATGTTGTGGTCAGCGATGTGGTACATCTCGGTCAGCGAACATCCGGGTGTCTCTGCCGTCGCGACGCCAAACGACGCACTGACTGTCAGCACCTCATCGCTCGCAGCAGCAAGGCTGAGGCGAAGATCTTGCACCACTTTGCATGCGGATTCGCGATCGGTGTGAGGGCAAATCAGCAAGAACTCGTCTCCACCAACGCGCATGGGTACAAATTTCTCGCCTGCCGTCCGCTTCAATACAGATGCAGTACGCCGTAGCAGCTCATCGCCCATTTCGTGACCGTAGAGATCATTGGTGCGCTTGAGGAAATTGCAGTCCATCATGATCACACTCACGGGCAGGGACTCGTTCACCAGGTCGTCGCCAAGGGACTCAAGGTAATTTCTATTGCGAAGTCCCGTCAGCTTGTCCTGGAAAGAAAGCTCCTCGGCGCGCTTTGTCATCGAGATGTTATGCGTCGCCACGACGACCGATTCCAGTCGACCCTGCTCATCGCGGCGCTGTGGAACAACCTGCAGCGAATACCACGTACCTCGGCAATCTCGTACCTCGGCATCCAAGTACGGCATGCCCTCCATACGGTCCTGAAGCGTGCTTATATCTATTAGCTCCATGACCGCCTCGCGGCTTTCGGGACTCACGATGTCTCGGCAAACCGTTGTCAAAAAGTCATACACCTCGGCGTGCTCGGAAAATATCTTTGCCACCGATGGCGACATGTTAATTCCCTCGATCTCGAGCGTATCGAGATGCAGCAGGAAGGTCGACTCATATATGGAACTGATAGCATTGATGATGCCGAGTTGCTTGTCCTTTTCGGCCAAATTGCGACGATCGGCAATGTTGCGCGCCAACAGCACTACAACCCAAAACGCCAAGCACACCAGCACGCCGGCAGCGATAAATGAAATCCTGCCCGACATGACCTCAGATTTGGGATAAAGCGCAAACAGGCGATAGTCCTCATACGCCGCACGCACGGCATACCAGGTACTTCCCCGATATTCGATACGTGTTAAGCCTTCGTCTTTCCAATCAATTCCGCTATCGGCAAGAAGCCGGGCAAGGGTTAGATCGACATTCGAATCGTTTGAGGAAACGATCTGCATATCGCGCATCACGAGCACCGTTGGGCTCTGATGGAATGTGTTGTTCACGAGCACGTCGGCGATCGTATACGAATAATCATCGGCGGGCTCGGGCGCAAGCGATCGATACCCCAGCGCTACGCCATCACCGTACGGAACAACACTCACGGCAAAGTCGACATCGCGACGCTCAACGACCGTCGAGTAGGACACCTTGGATCCTCGATACATCGATGCGACCGACGAACAGGCCAGCTCCTCTCGCCACAGCATCAGCGGATCGCGACCATCAATATCGTAATGAGCGGCCATATGGCCGTCGGCGTCCATGACCAACATTCCCGAAAGGTGCTCGGTATGGACGTACTCCTCGACGAGGTCATCGTTGACTTCAACGTGATCAGACGGCAAGAACGTCGAAAACGACTCGAGCGCGGCATCCAAATTGTGCGTCGCTTCGGTTTTTCTTCCCTGTTCATATCGGTCATATTTTTCGCAGGCGTTTTTTAAAAACACCATGGTTTCCTGACCAAACCCAAGCGTTTTATCGAGACAGCGATGCGTGCCGACCATATACAGCAGACCCAACAGGACAGCGCTGACCACAACGCAGATAGCCGCGGTGACTAATGCCTTTCGGCGCAAGCGGCGCTCATCATTTGTCATGATTCCGCTCCTTGCCCGTCCGTCGTCGCCCCTGCCTTGTACTTGCCCACAATGCGCTCAATCGTGCCATCTCGATCCATCTCGAACAGCACGGTATTGAGGTTTTTGACGTACTCCCCCTCATAGCCGTCCTTAAACGCGACGCCAAGGTCAACCGTCATAACGTTGTCAGCGAACACGCGGTAAAGGCCGGGATACTGGGCGACAAGTCGATCAAGCGACTGAACGTCCGCCATCCAACAGTCGACATACCCTTTGGCGAGGGCGGCTTTGCAGAGCTCGGCAGAACCGTACGATTTGATTTGCACGTCCGGCGAGATTTCCAGATCCCCTGCGAGCAATCGGCGTTCGCTCACCGAGCCCGCAATCACCGCGATGGTCTTGCTTCCATCGAGATGCGCCAAGGACTTGATGCCGCTCGTTTTCTTGGCGGCAACCGAGACCGGCACGGTTAGATACGGCTCGGTCCAGTAATACTTATCCTCGCGATAGCAGGGAGAATAATCACACCACAGGCAATCGATATCACCGTTTTTGAGCAGCCGGTCGCGATCGTTCCAGTCAATATCGACAAACTGTGGCTTGAGCCCCGCACGCTTGCAGGCCTCGCGGGCGATGTCGATATCGATACCGACGTAATCGCCCGTGGTATCGATATACACATAGGGGTCGTTATCCGTAACGCCGATTTTGAGTACTGGGAGATCTTTGTCGGCTTCATTCGAGGAGGAAGAACTGCTTCGAACGGTATACGTCAGGGCGACCACACAGGCAGCAACAAGGAGCATGAGCGTAAACGAGACAATGGCGACTCGCTTGATACGTCTGGGCACGCTCCTCCTTTCATCGAAACAGCAGTAAAGTTCATTTTATTACCGGGAGCCAATGCGGCAGTGAAAAAAGCGCCTTGCCCAAAACGGGCAAGGCGCCAATGGTTGAAATGCATCCGCAGGCGGTCGAATTAGGTCAACCCTACTCGAAGCTCAGCTGCTCCAGACGATCGAAGACCGTGTCGATGCGGGTGAGGAAGTCCCACGGATCAAAGATCTCGTCGAGCTTCTCCTGGCTGACGGTGCAGCGCGGATCAGCCTCGAGACGCTCCTTAAAGGTGGGGCCGGAGACGCAATCCTGTACCTCGTGCCAGGTTGCCATGGCGTTCTCCTGCACAATGGCGTACGCGTCCTCGCGGGTGATGCCCGTGTCGACGAGGGCCAGCAGGACCTTGGAGGAAAAAATGAGGCCGCGTGTCTTGTTGAGGTTGGCCATCATGCGAGCGGGATACAACTGCAGGCCGTCGATAACGCGGATGAGGCACTGGAACATGTGGTCGAGCGCGATGAAACTATCGGCCTGGGCGACGCGCTCGGCAGAGGAGTGCGAAATGTCACGCTCGTGCCACAGGGCGACGTTGTCGAAGGCAACCTGCGCGTTGGCCTTCACGACGCGCGACAGGCCGCAGACCTTCTCCATGGTGATGGGGTTGCGCTTGTGCGGCATGGCGGAGCTGCCCTTTTGACCCTTGCGGAACGGCTCCTCGGCCTCGAGGGTATCGGTCTTCTGCAGATTGCGAACCTCGGTAGCGATGCGCTCGCAGGTGGCCGCCGTGGTGGCAAGAACACCGGCGAGATAGGCGTGATGGTCGCGGCTAATAACCTGCGTGGACAGCGGGTCGTGAACCAGGCCCAGGTGCTCGCAGACATACTCCTCGACAAACGGCTCGATGGAGCTGTAGGTGCCGACAGCGCCCGAGATGGCGCCGAAGGCAACATTCTTGCGGGCGTCCTCAAGACGATCCAGATCGCGCTTGAGCTCCCAGGCCCAAGAGCCAAACTTCATGCCGAAGGTCATCGGCTCGGCGTGGATACCATGAGTGCGGCCGGCACAGAGCGTATTGCGCTCCTCAAAGGCGCGACGCTTGCAAATCTCGCCGAGCTTCTTGACGTCCTCGATGATCAAGTCGCAGGCCTGGGTGAGCTGGTAGCACAGAGCCGTGTCGCCCAGATCGGAGCTGGTCATGCCATAGTGAACCCAGCGGCTGGGCTTGGGGTCGCCCTCGGGAACATCGGCATCGATGTATTCCTTCATGTTGGTCAGGAAGGCAATGACGTCGTGGCGCGTGACTTCCTCGATCTCATCGACCTTCGCCTTCTCAAAGTTGGCATGATCGCGGATCCACTGGGCCTCGTCTTTGGAAATACCGATCTTACCGAGCTCCGCCTGGGCCTCGCAGGCCAGAACCTCGATCTCCTGCCAAATGGCGTACTTGTTCTCGAGGGAGAAGATGTGTCCCATCTCCGGGCGGGTATAGCGATCGATCATAGCGGCTCCTTTTTGGTTATTGGCACGTTGGTCGTAACCCAACCATTGTACCGTGCGCAGGTGCAAGTATGGGCAGCAGGCATGAACCTAACATTTTGGAATTGGAGCGGGCAACGAAGATGGACAGCAGCGTCACCGCAGCAGGCGGCAATAGTTCCGTGTACTAATGTAATTTCACGCGTTATCCGCGAAGCTACATGCGAAATTACATTAGAAGAAGACACATTATTTTCCGTTTCCCCTGGCAGCTAATCTGCGAGGTAAATTAAAAGTACAGACATTATATGCACTGAAATATATGACCTTACAGTCGGCCTACAGCCTTATGCACGGGCGGCTAATGTAACAGGAGATATAATTACATTAGTTGCGGATAAAATTACATTATATGGAGTGTCATGATACGGAAAACGAGCGAAATGCCCTCCCTACTTCTGCGCATCATTGCAGACGTCGAGACCGAGGTCGTCGAATACAAGGCAGCAAAGCAGAACTATGACTTCGAGGACATTGGCAGGTATTTCTCCGCCCTCAGCAACGAGGCCAATTTACGCAAGGCAGAGTGCGGATGGCTTTTCTTTGGCATTTCAAACGACCGCAAGATAAAGGGAACCGCCTACCGTAAAGAACCCCAATCGCCAAGTGTCGGCCTGCGACGCCTAAAGCACGAAATCGCCCAATACACCAACAACGGCATGACTTTCGAAGAGATTTACGAGTTTGAGGTTGATGACAAAAGAGTCATTGCTTTCCAGATACCGGCTGGCAGCTTCGCAACGCCAACGACTTGGCACGGAATCCCTTGGTCACGAGAGAATGAGTCCCTCGTAGAGATGCCCAAGTTCAAACTCGACGCCATTTACGGGCAGAGCCGGCCCGACTGGTCGCGCCAGATTGCCTACGAGGCAAACTTCGGTGACCTTGATCCAGATGCAGTTAGCTTTGCATGCTCCAAATTCGTCGAAAAGTTCGGAGAAAGCCAGCCTGCCGTTAGTAGCCTCGACGAAGAATCTATCCTTAGCAAGATGGCGCTTGTGATCCACGGCCACGTGAGCAATGCGGCGCTCGTTCTTCTGGGCAAACCGGAATCGAGTGTCTTTCTGGGTGGCATTGAGCCGCGCATCACTTGGACGCTCTACGCGAGCGACGGCTCCACTATGGCCTATGAACACTTTGAGCCGCCCTTCATTCTGCAGGTCGATCGTATCCTGGGAAAGATAAGAAACGAAAAGTATCGCTTCTTCGACCGCGAAGAGACGCTATTTCCCACCGAAGCGCATCGCTACAGTCCCGAAGTCATTCGAGAACTTCTCCACAACGCTATTGCGCATCAAGATTTCAGGATGTCAGGAAAGATCAATGTCCTTGAGTATGAGGACAAGCTTATATTCAAGAACGAGGGTGCCTTTATCCCCGAGACGATAGAGAACGCGCTCGCGAGCGGCTACAAGCCGCCCTACTACCGTAACCCCCTGCTTTCAAGCGCTATGAACAAAACAGGCATGATGGACCGCAACGCCATAGGCATTCGCAACGTCTTCGATATTCAGCGCAACCGCCTATTACCAATGCCCACCTACGATCTATCTGAGATTGGGCGCGTTGCCGTAACGCTGTACGGTACGGTTCTCAACGAGGACTATTCTCGACTTCTCGCAAGCAATCGAAATCTTGATTTGGTGACAGTACTGCTGTTGGACCTCGTTCAGAAGGGACTACCCGTCACAAAGGAACAGTCACGTCTGCTTCACGAACAAGGCCTCGTTAGGGGCCGTTACCCCAAACTGACGGTCTCAGCCGAGGTGGCAGCAGCCACCGGTGCCCACAGCGAGTATGTGCGAAACAAGGGCGTAGACAATAGCGTCTTCAAGGAGTTGATCTTGGAGCTCCTGCGCGTGCGCCCATGTTCAAGAGCGGAGATTATCGCAGGGCTGGATCATGCCTTGCCGGCAGACCTTACGGCAAAGCAAAAAGGCGACCATGTAAGCTATCTGCTCCAAAGCCTACGGAAAGCTGGCCGCATCACCAACGCTGGAAGCACTTCGGCAGCTGAGTGGCACATAGTCGAGTGATATGGCTCGCGATTTCGATTCTGCCAAACAGGCACATTCCAAGCCAAGTTCGCAACTAGCCCAGAATGTGCCTGACTACCAGTCGTGATAGGACGCATCCTCCGTCGTCTGGCATCGCGCAGCGTCAGGCAACAGCGCATATGGTTGATCCAACTGAAGTCGACATCCAATCGGGCATTGCAACCTTGCGAGACGGCAGTCTCATACAACAAAAATAGTTCCCTGCCACTCCATGCACGAGCGGCAGGGAGCGCTCATGGCGGATCATTTCTCAAGCTCCACCTTCCTCAACCGTAAAAACGTCCAATGTCTTAGAGGCCGTTTTTACATTTGTTGGCTTCTATTTCTTTAATTAAAAATCATCCTTTACCTGCTGATTCGTGATATTTTGCTTGTCTACATATAGGTGTAGACCTATACTAATTCCTATTATGGCTAAGCTATGTCCTTGGGAGGTGCCATGCCGTCAGAAGCTCAGAAGCGAGCCGATCGTAAGTACAAGCACGACAAGACCCAGCAGTTCTGTCTGCGGTTCTATTCCGCCGAAGAGGAGATTTGGTCATTCCTCTCCGCACAGGAAAACAAGCAGGGATTTCTTAAAGATTTGATTAGCCGCGAGATGGGCGTCGCATCGGGCGGCCCCGCACGCGTTGATACCAACACCAAGGTTGGAAGGACGGAATCGTAATGTCGCAAGTGAGCAAGACTTCGGTCATCCAGCCGGAGACTATACTGGACTTCATCGACGGCGTGACGCAGCGCAGGGACACCCCCGAGGAGCGAGTGCGCCAGGAAATCCTAAAGTCCCTCGTGCGTGAGTACGGTTACAAGAAGGAGCAGATCGGGGTCGAGGAGTCGATCAAGTTCGGCAGCAACCGAAAAGCGGTCGACGTCGCCATCTGGGAGCCGGGAAAAGCGCACACCCAGGAAAACATCCACATCATCGTCGAGTGCAAAGACCCCAAGACCAAGGCCAAAGGCAAAAAAGGCGGCGTAGATCAAATGCACTCCTATGCGTCTGCCTGCATGAACTCGACCTATGGCATGTGGACCAACGGCGACGAGTTGCTTACCTTCCGTTACGTGGTGGACGATGCCGGCAAGCGCGGCCCCGAGGCCGTGCCCGATCTGCCACATGCTGGTGGCGAGGTACCCGACGACGCGCCGCGCTTCGACCAGTTGCGCCCCGCCGCCAGTGACTCGCTGCTGTACTCGTTCCGCCGCTGTCACAACTACATCGCCGGAAACCAAGGCATCCAAAAGGCCGAGGCATTCCTTGAACTGCTCAAGATCATCTTCTGCAAAATCCAGGATGAGCGCGACTCCGAGACGCCAACGTTCTACATCACGCCAACCGAGCGCCAGGGCGCCGCGGGTAAGAAGAAGTGCCGCAAGCGCATCGAGGCACTCTTTGGAAACGTCAAGCAGTCGTACGAGACCATCTTCAAGGCCGACGAGCGCATCGCATTAACCGACGATGTGCTCGCCTACATCGTGGCGCAGCTGCAAATGTATTCCCTGCTCGAGAGCGACGTGGACGTTAAGGGCCACGCGTACGAGACAATCGTGGGCTCCAACCTGCGTGGTGACAAGGGCCAGTTCTTCACGCCGCGCAACATGTGCCACATGATGGTGCGGATGGTCGACCCGTCCGAAAACGACGTCATCCTCGACCCCGCCATGGGCACCTGCGGCTTTTTGGTCACGGCCATGAATTACGTGCTTGAGAAGATCAGAGACTCCGTCGAGGTGAGCGGGCGCAGCAAAGCAGCCAAGCAAGAGGCTCTGATCGCGCGCAAGCGCGAGTTCCTGTCCAAGCATATCGTGGGCATCGACTTTGATCCCATCCTAGTGCGTGCCTCCAAGATGAATATGGTTATGAACAACGACGGCACCGGACAGCTGTTCCACGCCAACTCGCTCGAGCCGTTCTCGGGCTTTGAACCCAAACTGCAAAAGGCGCTGCGCCTGGACGCCGCCGACATTGCGGCAAATAAGGCGCTGCAGCCGGGGCACGGCGTTACGGCGATTATGACCAACCCACCTTTTGGCTCCAAGATTCCTATCGAAGACCCGGCGATTCTGGAATCCTTCGACCTTGGACACACCTGGTCGTGGTCCGAGGAAGATGCCGAGTGGAGCATGGAACCCAAGCTCTTCTCATCTCAGCCGCCCGAGATCCTCTTCATCGAGCGGTGTATCCGCCTGCTTGAGCCCGGCGTGGGTGTGGCGGCGCTCGTCATTCCCAACGGCATCCTGGGCAACCCGGGTCTGGGCTACGTGCGCCAGTGGATTTTGCGCCATGCGCAGATCCTGGGTTCGGTAGACATGCACCCGGATGCGTTCCAACCCAACGTGGGCGTGCAGACATCCGTCCTTGTGCTGAGACGCTGGGACAGTGAGGAAGAGGCATACTGCAAGGACGGTACCTTCCAGGATTACAAGATATTTATGGCCATCTGTGACCACGTAGGGCACGACAAGCGTGGTCAGACCACCTATGTACGCGACGATGACGGCTACCCCATTGTGCAGGAGCAGACCACCGCGGTGACGGGCAACGTGGGCTCCGAAGAGGAGAGCAGCCACACCTCGAAGGAGCGCGTGGTGGACGACGAGACGATGGCGATCGCCGGCGCCTTCTTTGAATGGAGGCGAGACCAATGACGATCGCGCCTTTGGTGAAGAGCGTCCGACTTTCCACCGTGCTGGGCGGCGACGTGAGGCTCGAGGCGTCAACCTACCTGCGCGACGGGTACGGCTTCGTACGCCTTGCCAACCAGTGCGACAACCACAAGAGGCTCGGTGACCTTACCGACATTTGGCAGCCGAGCAGACTGACGGGGTATACCGTGCCGGAAGGCAAAGGGCTACCCTTCTTTACCGCCGGCCAGGTGTTCGAGGACTTTCCCCGAGTGAGGAAGTGGCTCGCCGCGCCTTTCGTGCCCCAGGCTGATTCTAGATTCGTCAATCAGGATTGGCTGCTGCTTTCGCGCTCGGGCGTGGTGGGCAACGTTACCGCCGTGTACCCGCATCACCTGAACAAGGTCATCACGGACGACCTGTTGCGCATCGAGCCGAAGGACCAAGACGAGTACGGCTGGCTCTACGCGTATATGAAGACGGACTTCTTCAAGCAGATCGCACGAGCGTCTCAGTACGGTCACATGATCAAGCACATCGAGGTGGCCCACGCCAACGAGTTTCCGGTCATCATGCCCGATGCGGCCACGCGCAAAGCCATCGGCGACAAAGCTGCCGAGGCTGTGCGCCTGCGCGGCGAGGCCTGGAAGCTGCGGGACGGGGCGTTTAAGCTGTTGGAGAAGGAGGTCGGTATTGCTTGTGAGGCAGAAAGTCCTGCAGGAACATGCGTGGTGAGTTTATCCAAAGTTATTGACAACAGATCGCGCCTTGATGCTGACAGTTATGCCGGCTCTATAAGCGCCGTAGACTCATTGGTTGACGTAATGGAGTATGCGCCACTTGCTGAACTTGTAGAGGACGTCGAAGAGCTTCCTCGCTTCAAGCGGTTTTATGGCGATTCCAACGTTCCCTTTGTGGGTGTGTCCGAGGTCTTTGACGTTAACACTCAACCGACAAAATTTGTTTACGCCAAGCTCATTAAAAACTGGGAGCGTTACATCCTAAAGCCGGGAACTCTCGTCATGGCATGTTCTGGTCAAAAGTACGGCATCCTAGGACGAGCTCTTTTGCTCACGGAGAATCATGAGGGAATGTTTGGCAGCAACCATCTGCTGAGAATCTATCCCGACGTTACAAAGATTCGAACTGGCTACCTGCTTGCTTTTCTGAACAGTCCCACCGTTGGCAGGCCGTCGGTCGTTCGTTGCGCATACGGAACCTCGGTGCCTCAACTTAGCCCTATCGATATCAAAAAAATTCGCGTTCCCCGTCTTGGCGCGGACGTCGAATCTGCCATCGCCGACCTTATGGACAGGAGCGTGAGCACCTCGGCCAAGGCTGACCAACTTGAGAACGAGGCTACCAAGCTGGCACAGGAGCAGGTCGATATCGCCATCGAGAAGGTTGTCTCCAACACCTAGTGAGGCGACCTTTTAACCGCCGTTAAGCCTATAGCCTCAACACAAACAAAATGCAACGCGTATCGTAGTAAGTTGGTTAACGGCATAGTGTGAGAATTCACACTTGGACATTTGATTAACGCTCGCACCCTGTCGGGTTCGAATCCCAGCACTTTATTGAAAAAAGCACGGCACCGTGATGGTGCCGTGCTTGTGCTCTTAACTGGAGCGGGCAACGGGACTCGAACCCGCGAGTGTCAGCTTGGGAAGCTGATGCCTTACCACTTGGCGATGCCCGCTTGTGTGTTGGCTAGTATAACGCGGTTGTCTTGTTCGATACAAGGGTGTCGATGCTTGTTTTAGCTGTGGAGATTCGTTTGGAAAACATGTCAATTGTGGAGACGAGGACCTTTGACCTCCTGTTCTCCCTATCTTCTACCTGCACTTTTATCTGATTGTTGTATTTGGGCTCGATTTGTCAGAAATCGGGCAAGCTTTTGGTCAGCTTCTGGTACCTACCCGCATGAACCATGGCGGTAGCCTCATCCCAAGCGCCGCGGCCTCCCCGTGCGGCGCACGAGGGATAAGGAGCAGCCATGTCCAACACACCCACGCACTCTGTCCACAGCGCAATCGCAACAGGTCCGCTGCTCCTGCTCCTCTTCCTGCTTTTCGGCTGCCTGGCACCGGGAGCCGCATTTGCCGTCGATGGCTACGACCAGCTCGGCTTCCGCACTATTAGCGATGATTGTGGGCCCTTCTTTATCGGCAAGTATGAAGCTCAAGACGCCTCGATTGCCTACTGCATGAACCAGGAGCGCCCCGGCCCCACCAAGCCGGGCGGCCCATGGCTCAACTTTGATCAAGGCTGGGTGTGGCTCGACGACGAGTTCGCGGCAATCGTTTGTCACGGATATCCTACCGCCACGTCGTTTGGCGCTTACCATCTTTCACCCGATCGCGCCCGCGCCGCCACCCAGCTTGCCGTATGGATGCTCAACGGCACTACCCATGTCGACGGCACCTACTCCTACACGACCGCTCAGGGCAAAACCAAGAGTGGGCACTTTACCGCCGACGATGAAGTCGTGGCGGCTGCGCGATGGCTCCACGACAGCGCAAAATCAGGAAGCATCAAAGCCGCTCCGCACCGCGCGCGGCGCTATTTAGGAACCGTATCGGGCGGCAGCAAACGTCAAGACATGCTCTATGTACTGCCGACGGTCTCTGTTTCCTTCCAAAAGCAGTCTGCAAACGCTGCCATTACCAGCGGAAACAATACCTATGAGTTTGACGGGGCAACATTCGATGTTTTTGAGAGCGCCAGCGGCGCGCGTGTCGGCACCGTCCAGATGGACAGCAACGGTCGAGCGCAGGCAGTACTTCTGCCCAACACGGCATACTACCTAGTTGAAACGAAGGCGCCGGCCGGCTATGTCCCCCGCCACGATCGTATTGCCTTTACCACGGGGAATGACGGCGGGCGGGTCGCCATTGATGAACAACCTGGCACCATTACCTTGCGCATCGCAAAGCTCGATGCCGCGACGAATGCAGGCCCCCAAGTTGGAGCTTCGTTCGCAGGAGCAGAATTCGTGTGCGTATCACAATCAACCCCTGGATGGGCGCAAATCCTCACGACCGACGAAAGCGGTCGGGCCACTCTCGCCGATGTCCCCTTAGGAACCTTTACCATCTACGAATCAAAAGCCCCCGAGGGCTACCTGCCATCCAACGACAGCTGGACCTATACCGTTGGAGCCGACCAGCTCGGCGATTCAGGCGTGGTCGAGATCGAATCTCGCGTTTCCGATATCCCCATTGCGTTTGACCTTGAGATTTCCAAATTCAAGGACTACGGCAATAGCGACCAATCCGGCCTGGAGCAGCCGGCGGGAGGTGTTGTCTTTGAGGTTGTCAGCAACAGCTCTCAGCAGGTTGTTGGCACACTGACCACAAACATCTATGGCTTTGCCTCCACCAAAGATCAGTCAGAAGCATGGTTTGGCGCAGGCAAGCGACCCGCCGGTGTCCACGGAGCCATCCCATACGACCGCGCCGGCTACACGGTTCGCGAGGTTCCGGAAACCGTCCCCGAGGGTTTTAAACGTGCAGGGGAATGGACCGTCGGGGCCAATCAGATTTCCGACGGCGCCGAGCTTCAATATATCGTGGACAACCACGCTCTGTCGACGCATCTCCAGATTGTAAAACGCGATGCCCAAACAGGCGCTTCTGTTCCACTAGCCGGATTCACCTTCCAACTCCTCGACAGCAATCACGAACCTGTCTCACAAACTTGCTGGTATCCAGCACATAACGTAATGGACACCTTTACGACTGACGCGACCGGGACCGTCACACTGCCCGAATCGCTCGTGCCGGGCACCTATTATGTACGCGAAACCTCGGCCAAAGAGCCCTATCTTGTCGGCGAAGAGATCAAGGTAAACATACCCGCCGACATGAACCTAACGCCCGTTGCAATCGCCTCGTATTATGACCACGCCGCGACCGGAAACATCAGGATCGTTAAAACCGATGCCGTAGACGGCAGCAGCCTAGCGGGCGCCATCTTTGAGATCCGTGCCTCGGGTGATATCGTGCGCCCCGACGGTAGCATTGCCGCGCTCGACGGTGAGACTGTTGCTACCGTCACAACGGATGAAACTGGAGAAGCACGCGCGGACGACCTCCCGCTGGGATCTGGCACCGCACGCTACGAGGTTGTCGAGACTCAAGCGCCGGCCGGCTTCCTGCTCGACCGAACGCCCCATATCGTAGACCTCGCTTATGCCGACCAGAAAACGCCCGTTGTGGAAGCACGGCTTAACGTATCCGACGATTACACTAAGGTTGATATCTCCAAGGTCGATGCAAGCGGTGAGCAGGAAGTGGAAGGCGCACAACTCACCTTATATGGTCCCGATAAAACCGAAATAGACTCCTGGACCTCATCCGACAAGCCGCACCGCGTCGAACATCTTGCACCCGGCACCTACTCGTTGCGCGAAATGATGTCTCCGCGGACCTATGACCTTGCCGAGGAGATAACGTTTGAAATAAAGGATACGGGAGAAGTCCAATCTGTCGCGATGAAGGATGCGCCCATCGAGATCAAAGGACAGGTCGACAAGCGTCAGGAGCTTGTCCAACCTATCGGGAAGGGTCTGCTGGCCAACGGCGATGGTAAAAATCGCGCCGCAACGCAAACCAATACGGACGGACTTTTCTCCTATACCATCGACGCTCGAAACGATTCAGCTACCCGGGTTGATGAGTTCACAATTACCGATGATCTTGAGTGTGCCAAAGACGGCACGGCGAGATTCGTCTCAATCGAAACCCCCGTCGCCATCGGCGACCTCAACGGTCTGTGCAACGTGTGGTATCGCACGACGCCGTTGGACTCGACAGACGTCGATGGGCCGGCAAACGCGACGCTTGACGATGGGCACGAAAATCCTTGGCTTGAGTCCGACGAAGTAAAAGAGAGTCTGGGTGAGGATTGCCGCCTCGTCGATTACGACGGCTGGCACCTCTGGAAGGCGGATGTCTCGACCACGGAATCCACCACACTCGAGGCGAAAGAACTTGACCTTGCATCCAATACCGTCGTAACGGGCATTCGCATTGAATACGGTGCAGTAGCCGCCGACTTTACGACTCGAAGCGATGTGGATTCTTGGACCCGTGATGATCTCAAAGATGAGCACGACGACCTTGACGATGCCAAAGCAATCCTTGGCACAGACGCTCGGGGCGCAGCCGTGCACATGCAGGCAACGTCGGCTTATACGCCCCAAACCGCACTCACCAACAGCGCGCGCGTCGATCTTTGCCGCAACGGCGGCGGCGATAAACTTGAGTCACATGACGAGGACCGTGTCATTCAACGCTGTACCCTACCGCAGGACCTACCGGCAACAGGATCAGTTCCCATCGCCGCCTGCATCACCGCGCTTCTGACCTCGGGTGCCGCAGCCTTATGGTTCGCTCGCCTTAGGTCGATCCCAGAGAAGCGCTAGCGCGATAAAAAAGCGGGCGAGCCAGTCCCCCGGCTCGCCCGCTTTCAATCATGTAAATCGCCGTATCTACTCTGCAGACGAAGATCCACCATCAACGATTGCCTGCTCGGACTCAGGAATCCCATCGGCACCCGTGCTCTGTTCTTGCTCCACCTCTTCGCTGATTGCGGAGGCGGGGGTCGAGCCCTTCGCACCCACGATGTAGGCAGCCCCAAATCCTAACGCAATGGCGATCAAGGTCAAAATCACGTAGACAGGCCAATGGCGCTTAATATACGAAAACACGTTGACTCCTTAGAGCTCCGTCTACGAACGGCGGATAACCTCGGTCACGACCTCGGATACCGTGGCAATGTTCGTCGGGTTGACATTGTGGGGCAGGTCGTCCTCGGTACGAGCGCAAGCCAGGCGCGTGCCGTCCACGCCGGCGATGGTGAGGGCTCGGCGGCTCGCCTCGAGCGCGGCGTAGGCATCGGTCTTGGCATAGGGCATCTCGAGCGCGCCACAATCGACATGGAACGACTTGCACACCTTGCTGACCAGGTTCATGATGCGGCGATCGCCCTTGAGCAGCTGCTGTTCGCCCTCAACCGTCACCACCGAAAGCCTACCGGCGCCGACGGATTCAAGATTGATGAAGAATACGCCGCGGAGCTTATCGCGATGCGAAGCCAAGAAGGCCTTCATACCGGCGCCATCACAATCCGAGGCGCCCGTTGCCACAAACCAGATATCGTGACCGAGCAGCTCATCGTCACCCATAGAGGCGACAGCCGAGAGCATATCTTCGGAAGAAGCGCCGTCGGAAGACGTAGCGCCGCCCTTCCAGCCATCGTTATCGTCCTCGAAATTATCCCACGAACCGATGCCGCGACCGGACTTCTTGGCATCGTAATCGTCTTCGACGCCCAGCCAATCACTCATGCTGTCCTGTTCGTTTTTCTTTTTACAACCGAACAGGCCGCCCAGGCCGCGCTTGCGAGACTTGGGTGCCGCCGGGGCGGGAGCCGAAATGGTCTCGATCGGCTGAGCGCCCGACGCAACGGGCATAGGAGGCGCAACGGGTGCCGATGTGGGTTCGGGACCCTGAGCGGTAGCAAAGGGGTCGTTGACCTGTGCGGAGGGGTCGGGAAGGTCGAACAGCGACGTGCGAGACG
This sequence comes from uncultured Collinsella sp., assembly GCA_958453935.1. Classification (GTDB taxonomy): domain Bacteria; phylum Actinomycetota; class Coriobacteriia; order Coriobacteriales; family Coriobacteriaceae; genus Collinsella. Next base: position 24,110 of record CAUDZT010000004.1, read on the forward strand.
CAACGTTTGCCTGCTTCATCGACGGCAGCGACGGATCGGGGACCGAAGCAAGCGGAGACGAGGAAGGTGCAGGCGACGGAGCTGACGCCGGATCGGGAACATTCATCTGCGGACGCGGCGATGCCTGGGAGGAAATCTGGGCCATAAGGGAATCGACCGTTTCGTCCTGGGTGGGAGCAACATCGGCAACCGTGGCACCGGAACCACTCGGGGTCGGCATGGTGAAAATCTGCGTGGAGTAAGGCCTCGACTCATCTGTCTCGGGAGCCTCGGAAACCGCAGGCACTTCCTCCTGCTCGACCTCGGTCGAATCATCTTGCTCGGCTGTTGCGTATTGCTCTTCGTCAGAGTTGGCCTCGACGGGCTCGTCCTCGGCGGCATCTTGGATTGCGGCAGCATCAATAGGCTCGTCATCGTCTGCCACATCGCCCCGCTCATCGGAAACAGGAAGGGACTCGGCAATCGCGGTGCCTTGCTTTTCAAACGTTATCGTGGAATCGAACTGCGCGGCATCAAACGACATGGTGCTATCGACGTGCTGCTGAGCCTCGAAAGACGTCGTCGCCTCAACAACATCCGCGGACGCCGGTTGCTGGGACTCAAAGGACGTCGTAGCTTCGGCAGCGTCGACGGGCACGGACTGCACAGCCTCGTTCTGCTCGAACTCTTGCGCCGCGCGCTCACGTGCCGCCTCGGCTGCCTGCTGCTGAGCGATAGCCTCCTGCTCGGCAGTCTCGCGTGCGACAGCGCGCTTCTCCTCGAAATCGTCGACAAATTTCCTGCCCTTTGCAAGCGCACCCTTAAAGAAGTTGGAAGCGCTGGCGCCAATCGAAGAGAACGCGGATGCAATATCGGCATGGGGCGTTGCCGCGGGAATCTCGGCCGAAAAATCAGTATCGCTCTCGTAAGACACACGCCTCGGCTGTTCAACGCAATCGTCGTCAGACTCGTCCGCAACGTCTTGCGCCGGCGCGGCGGGAGCCAAAATGTCCAGTCCTGCCGCGGGATCGATCGCGGACACTGCCTCGGGCTCGGCAACGGCAGCGGTAACCGCGGCAGACTCATCATCCACGGTGACGGCGGGCGCAGGTGCAGTCACGACGGGGGCAGGCTCGGGCTCAAACGTCGGCTCCTCGCCCTCCTCGTAATCGAGCGTGCAGGACTCGGGAAGCATCCCGAGCGCACGGATGGCATCCGAACCAAAGCGGATGTTGCCGGCGGCATTGCGATAGAGCTTGGGCTCGGGCTCGGCCGCGACAGGCTCCTCCGCCGGCTCGGCAGCGGGAACCTCGTCATTGAACTCTTCGGCCTGGACAGCCTGATTCTGATCCTCGGGCACAATGGCGCCAATCAGCGTCTCGTCGGCAGACGCACCCTCAAAGCCCTCGATCTGCTCGTCGAAATCCTCACCCTGTTCGGGCTCGGCCTGAGCGTCGGGAGCAATCGGCTGACCGAACTCATCCTCGGCGTAGGTAGGCTCTTCATACTCGATGGTGTTGCCGTAGTCGTTTTGCTGTTGGGCCGCGGCATACTCCGCTGCTGCGCGCGCCATCTCCTCGGCACGACGCTTCTGCTCCCCAAAATAGGTATCGAACGGAACATCGTCGGGAAACTCGTTTTCGCCCTGGAAGGGAGCAACGTTGTCCATAACGCCGAGCATAGCGGCGACAGAAGACTTGTTGCACACCGCGCCGGACGTATAGGGAAGAATGTAGCGGTTAGAAATGATGTTTGCCGCGTTGGCGAGCGCAACGAGGGAAGCGAGGATCGCGACAATCCACAGCAGAACCTTGAGCGCGCCGGGGAGCGGCAGGATACGCAAGATGGCAACGGCAGCAGGGGCAACCGTGGCAACGGGCAACAGCTTGGCGATGAGCGCACGATACGAAGCATAGGGCTCGCGGGCGAGCAGCTCAGCACGGGGAGAGTCGTAGTGTGCGACAACGACCACCGGGCGGTTGCGCGGAGACGCGAGCGGGCCCGAGGCCTTGTGGTAGGCGATGACATTTTGGCTCACGCCCGTCTTGCCCAGGCGTGAAACCACGGGGTGGCCCGTGCGCTCGAGCACGTAAAGAACGGCGCCGACAATGGCCAGCAAGGTGCCGACCAAGCCGATGCCGCCGCCGATGCCCATCAGCAGGGCGCCGGCAAACGCAAGGATACCGGTAACGGCAAATGCCAACCTACTGGGCGCCGGGGCATTGAACTCCTGAACCTCGGGATCAAAGCCGTGGTTGCGGAAGATCTGAGCGATATCCTCGGCAGCCAAGCGCTCTTCTTCGCTGCATGCCGGCGTAATGCCGGTGTTCTGCAGCAGGTGGTTAATATAGTTCTGGGTGTTCGCCATGTGCGCTCCACATCCATAATCCGACAAATAGGCCCAATGCTTGCACATTAGAACCGTATATAGTCGAAAGTATACCCCGAGCGAGCGCAAACGACCGAATTCGGGCCATCTTAACGCCCCGAGCGGACAAGGATATAGCCTAATCTCCATATCGGACTAAAATCATGGCAGCAAACCACCTTCTCATGCGAGGACTCTATGACGGCAAGCGACGCGACCGCGACAATTAAAAAGGGGAATTCGGAGCCAAGTTTCGATAAAACGGCTCAGCGCATCCTCAATCTTTTCTTTGTGCTCAACAGCTCCCCCGAACCGCTGACGACCGAGCAGATCGTCTTGGATTCTGACCTGGGATATGGCTCGGGCAATATCGACTCGGATAAGCGCAAGTTTCGGCGCGATCGTGACAAACTGCTCGAGCGTGGCATCTTAATCAAGGAGGTTCGCCCCGCCGGTGCGCAGGAGACCGAGGAAAGCTCGTGGACAATCGACCGCGAGCACACGTTTGCTGCAGGCGGCCTCATCACCGCAGACGACGCCGATATCCTGCTCAACGCCATCGACCAGACGTTAGCGGCCGGCTCATCCACCTTTGCCGCGCCGCTTGCCGATATTCGCTCCAAGATTGCCTACCTCACCGGCATGTCGGCGGTGGACGATGCACCGATCCGCCGCTCTCCCACCGTCGATGCGGTATGGAGCGCCTTTGCCGAGCGGTGCGCGCTGCGATTTTTATATCAGAACGGACGCGGCGAGCAGAAAGAACGTACCGTCTGCGTCTACGGCATGTTCGAGCGCGAGGGCGTGGCGTACTTCTGCGGCCTCGACAATGTCACCGACGACATCAGGACATTCCGCTGCGACCGTATCGTTCGCGCCTGGCGTCCTTCGAAGGCCTACGCCATCCCCGCGGACTTCAATCTCAACGACTATCTGTTCTTTGAATTCGATTTTGCCGACCGACCGCCCGTTGCAGCCACGTTCTCGTTCGCCCCTCAGACGCAGATCGATATGATCAACGGCCTCACGCGCGGGCGAGGTGAGCTCGCACACACCGATGCGGGATGGACCTGGACCGTTGACGTGCGTGACCTTGAAGCCGCCGCCTCATTTTGCATGGCCCACGCCACGGACGGCATGAGGCCCATGGCCCCCAAATCGCTCAAGCAGGCGTGGAACCACCTCATTGAAAGGACGGTGCGTGAGCATGCCCGTGCGTAAACTCACCAGCGAGCAGAGACTCTCGCGCGCCATCGACATCATGGAGGCCCTCTACGCCGCCGGCGAGAACGGCATGACACGAACCGAGATTTGCAGCCGCTTTGACATCACGGGGGTGTCGCTCGACGAGATTCTCGAGATCGTCTCGACGCTCGCGGACCGAGAATCGGGCGCGCGCATCATCTGCGAATGCCGCGGCGAGCGTGTGGTCCTCACCGGTGACGCCGGGCGTGTGCTACCGCTGCGCCTGAGTGCCGCCGAAGGCGCTGTGCTCAACCATGAACTTGAATCGTTGGGGATCGAGCCCCAGGCGGCAGCTCGGATTCGACATGCTCTTCTACCCGAAGAGCTCGGCTATAACCAGCGCGTCTTTGACACCGTCAACCACGGGTCGCACTGGCAGCAGCTGAGCTGCGCCATTCAGGACGGTGTTCGTTGCCGCATCTCGTATCGCTCGATGGACGATGCACGGCCACGCGAGCGTCTGGTCGACCCCTTGCGCATTACGGCAAACGGCGACCAAACATATCTGATTGCCTGGGACATCGCGGTCGATGAGCAGCGCACCTATCGCATGGATAAAATCGAGGGACTCACCCTGACGGAAGACTCCGTCGTGCCTCACGCACCGGACGTTGCATCCCTCCACGATTCCCTTGCCCGGACGCAGCGTAGCGCAAAGCTCTTGATGCCATTCGATATGGCGGAGCATCTGGACTGGGCCGGCATCACCCTCATCGAGCGCGGCGGTGCAGACATGGCAACGGTAACCGTGCATTACGGCTCCGAGCGTTGGCTACTGAGCCAGATAATCGCAGCGGGCGGAGCCATCCGCATCTTGGATGACCCCGCCTTGTCAAAGCGTCTGTGCGAAATGGCAAAAACCCTCGTCTGTCCGCTTTAGCGCCGCCGCTCGTGGCGTGCGCGCCACAGTTGCAGATAGTGCCCGATCTGCGCCGATTCGATGCGCTGATAAGAGCTCGTGGGCAGCGACGTTAAGAACTTCTTTCCGTAGCCCTTCGTCACCAGGCGCGGGTCGGCCAGAATCAGCACGCCGCAGTCGGTCGACGAGCGGATAAGACGGCCGGCTGCCTGCTTGACCTCGAGCACTGCCTCGGGCAGCGAATAGCGCGCCCAAGCGCGGTCTTCGCGCAGGTTGCGCTCGCACGAGAGCGGATCCGTGGGGCTCGAGAACGGCAGCTTGGGAATGATGACGCAGCGCAGTGTCTCGCCGCTGGCGTCGAATCCCTCCCAGAAGGCCTTAAGCGCAAAAAGCGACGAGGTCGGCTCGTTGATAAACCGGTCGCGCAGGCGACGAGGAGATGAGTTGCGCTGCTGGCAGTTGAGCTCCAGACCCGCACGGGCCATCTTGGGCTCAACGCGGGCGTACAGGTCTTCCATGTCGCGCCGATTGGTGAACAACGTGAGCACCGATCCGCCCATGGCAAGATGGGCGTCGACCAGCACGCGCTCGAGCGCCGTAAGATAGTTCTCACGATCGCGCGGATCGGGGATATCGCCCGCAACGACTACAGTCATGTTCGAATCGAAGTCGTAGCTCGAGTCCAAGTGCAGCGATGAGGATGTTGAAACACCGATGCGATCGAGGCCGACAGCATGGTTGAAGTGCTCAAAGCTTTTGGACACCGTCATGGTTGCCGAGGCAAAGATAGCCGTGTGAACCTCGGGCAGCCACTCGGTTGCCAAGGCCTCGCCAATGTCGATGCGCTCTGCGGTCATCGACTCTCCGCCGGCACGCAACCTGCGATTGACCTGCAGCGAATACACGTAGTGTTCATCGGTGCCATCAATGATGAGTTTGAGGTTCTCGGCCAGCTCGTGCAGGCGGCGCGAGATATCACCCAGGTCGACAACAACCTCGGGCTTGTCGGCGGCGACGGCTTGCACCAGCGCGTCGACGCTCTTGTCAGCTTGTTCCAATGCGTCGATGCCAGTGTAGGCCGACTGTAAGAAATCATGCCAGTCGTCAGATTCGCGCAGCTCGGGGCCAATCCATAGATTGGCATTGTCATAACCCCCACGCGCACGGCGGCCGAGCTCGCGAACGCCATCGAACACGTCGGCGATTGCCATGCTCGCGCGCGCAACCGTCGACGTCGCCTTGGCAGTAAGGCCCAGATAGAGCGTAGAGCCCTCGGAGGTTGCCAAATCACGGGAAACCTGGCTTAGCGCGCCGGCGCTCGAGCCACCCAGGCGCTCAAACAGAACGCGTGATTCATCCGCCGACACCACGCGCGCCCACTGACGGCGCGCCTCGCGCTCGATGGAATGGGCTTCGTCGATTACCCAATGACGAATCGGAGGTAAAATCCTGCCCTCGGCCGCGACATTGCGGAACAGCAGGGAATGGTTGGTGACCACCACATCGGCATGCGCCGCACGACGGCGAGCGCCGTGGACCAAACATTTATCAGGGAAAAACGGGCAGAGGCGACGAGCGCACTCGCGCGAGGCCGTCGTAAAGTCGGGGCGGTTGACGCTGCGCCACCGAATGCCGAGCGAGTCGAGGTCGCCATCGGCTGATTGGCAGACGTACGCCATAATGACCGCGACCGCCGTGAGCGTGTCCGCCGGATCGCGCTTGGTGGTAATCTCGACCTGGCTGCGGCTCATGCGCTCGAGCTTGCGCAGGCACGGATAGTGGTCATACCCCTTGAGAGCGCAAAATGACAGACCACCGTCCAGTTGCTCGGCAAGTTTTGGCAGCTCATGGTACATGAGCTGGTCGGCAAGATTGTTCGATTTGGTCGCAATACCAACCGTGATGTTGTTACGGCGTGCTGCCTCGGCAAAAGGCACCAGATAGGCCATCGATTTGCCGACGCCTGTGCCCGCCTCAATTACACGATGAGTGCCCGTGACCAGCGCATCGCGGACCTCGAGCGCCATCGCGATCTGCTCATCACGCGGCTCGTAGGTGGGATACATGCGATTGACCAGGCCACCCGGCGCATAGTCTGCCTCAATCTCCTCACGACTCGGCATCTTGAGGACCGGCAGTTCGTCGGCGTCCACCCGATCGTCGACGCGATCGGCCTTGAGAACGTCAGCACGAGCGGCGCTGAGAGAGAAGATAGAACCAGGGTTCTGTCCCGCCAAGAATGAGAATATAGGACGATAGGACCAAGGCACATCCGAGTGCATGTCGGCTAGGCGCGCCATGAGGCCCTGGGGCAAGTCGGTGAGCGCCACGAGCAACACGCGCCATACGCCACACAGGGCGTCGACGTCGGCATTGGCACGGTGTGATACCGAGTCACAGCCAAACAGATCGGCCATAAAAGACAGCTTGTGCGAGGCCAGGCGCGGAAGCGCGATGCGCGACAGCGCCAGCGAATCGATCCAAATATCGCTCACGTTGACGCCGCCTTTGACCGACTCGATAAACGAGCGGTCGAACGTGGCGTTATGTGCAATCACCGGGCAACCACCGACAAAATCGGCGAGAGCGGCGACGGCCTCAACGGCCGACGGGGCATCTGCCACATCGGCATTTGTAATGCTCGTGAGCTCGGTAATCTCGGCGGGAATCAGCTGTTTGGGATGCACGAAGGTATCGAAGCGGTCGACGACCTCGCGGCCCGAAAGACGGGCCGCCGAGATCTCGATCAGCTCATTGTCCTGCACCGAAAGACCCGTGGTCTCGGTATCGAGGACAATCACATCTTCCTCGATAAGGCCGAAGGACTGCGTTTTGGCGCGTTCGGCAAGCGTGGCATAGGAGTCGATAACAAACTGCGGCGTTCCTGACGAAACCGCGTCCTCGATTAGCATGCAATGCCCGCTCGACGAAGACCCATACGGATCAGGCTGTCACAGACCTGCGGGAACGTCATGTCGTCGGTGTGGCGGATCTCATCCGGATACAGCGACGTATCGGTCATGCCGGGAATGGTATTGGTCTCGAGGATAACGGGGCCGTCCTCGCTCACGATAAAATCGCTGCGCGAGATGCCCAGGCAACCGAGGGCCTTGTGAGCGGCACAGGCAAGCTCCTGGGCACGAGCATAGTTCTCGGGTGAAATCTGCGCCGGAATGCGATGGATGTCCGTAGGGTCGACATATTTCACGTCCAGATCGTAGAACTCGCAGTCCTCGGGCTTACGGATCTCGACAATCGGCAGGGCGCGCACGTCATCCTCGCCGTATACGCCAACGGTGATCTCGGTACCCTCGATGCACTTCTCGACCAGCACTTTGTCGCCGTACTCAAACGCCTTGGCGATTGCCGCGGGCAGCTCGGAGGGCTCATGGACCAGGGAAATGCCATAGCTGGAACCGTTGACGGCCGGCTTCACAAAGCAGCGCTCGCCACAAACCTCGACGATATGATCGATATCGACTTCATCGCCCACCTCGAGCGCAAGGCCGGGGGCAATGGGAATGCCCGCCTTGGCGTACAGGAGCTTAGAGACCTCCTTGTCGGCACCGCAGGCGCTGGCAAGCACGCCCGAGGCCGTGTAGGGGATACCCAGGGTCTCCATGGCGCCCTGCATGGCGCCATCCTCACCGCCGGCGCCGTGCATGGCGATAAATGCCACGTCGAAACCGCCGGTCGCCATGGTTACCATAAAGTCATCGGCAGCCGTGTCGAGCAGCTCCACCGAGGTGTAGCCGGCTTCCTTCAGTGCCACCACGACGTTCTTTCCCGAATTGAGCGAGATCTCGCGCTCAGCGGAATGACCGCCCGCCAAGACCGCTACGTGCATGTTCTCTAGGCTTTTACCCGGCATGGGCAGACTCCTCCTCTATAATTTCTGCAGCTGATACCATATTGTAGCGATACCCTCTACGTTTCCCCAAAATCGAAAGGCTTCCATGAATCCCAGGACTAAATCTCAGGACATTCGCGACTTGAGCCAAAACGATATTCGCGAGCTCGTGGCCGAACTTGGCCAGCCCGCCTTCCGCGCAAAGCAGCTCATCGAATGGGTCTTTGAGAAGAACGTTTGTTCGTTTGACGACATGACCAACCTTCCCAAGGCTTTCCGCGAGCAGCTTAAAGAGGCTTTTGCCTTTGACACGCCGACTGAACTCACCAAGCAGGTTTCCAAAGATGGCTCTCGCAAGTACCTGCTCGAGTACCACGACGGCATTTCCGTCGAGACCGTCGGTATGCCCCGTCGCAACAAACTTTCCGTCTGCGTTTCCACCCAGGCAGGCTGTGGCATGGGCTGCGCCTTTTGCGCTACCGGTCTCAACGGCCTCAAGCGTTCTCTGTCCGCTCAAGAGATCGTCGACCAGGTACTTCATGTATCCAACGACTTTGGCGAGCGCGCCACGAGCGTTGTCTTCATGGGCCAGGGCGAGCCGTTTGCCAACTACGACGAGGTTCTCAAGGCGCTGCGAATCCTCAACGACCCCGACGGCATCGGTATCGGCGCTCGTCACCTCACCGTCTCTACCAGCGGCGTTATTCCCGGTATTCGCAAATTTGCCGACATCCCCGAGCAATTCACGCTTGCCGTTTCCCTGCATTCCGCCATCCAGTCGACGCGCAATAAGCTCATGCCCGGTGTTAAGAAGTACACGCTGCTTCGCCTTCACGAAGCGCTTCAGCTCTACACCGAGAAGACTGGCCGCCGCCCGACCTATGAGTATGCCATGATCGAAGGCGTCAACGATACGAATCCCGAGATGCAGGCGCTCTGCGACTTCTGCGAGGGAACGCTGTGCCACGTTAACCTCATTCAGCTTAACGACATCGAGGGCAGCCCGCTCAAGCCGTCGCCGATTCATAAGGTTGAGGATCTTCAGCGTCGTCTTGAGTCCCGTGGCATCGAGACCACGATTCGTAACTCCCGTGGTAACGATATTGACGCCGCTTGCGGACAGCTGAAGCAGCGCTTCAAAGTTCAGAAGAACGCATAGGGGAGTCGCACCCCAAAACGTTTCATGTGAAACATCGAACGACCCCGGTTGCAGAATATGCAACCGGGGTCGTTTCATTTATTGACCTTAATTTTGAATCAGCTGCTACCTGTCCCATTTTTTACGGCCAAAATAAGGGGTCCTTGTCTCATGAATCAGACAAGGACCCCTTAGAATATGCTGAGTAATTGTTAGGTACCTAATAGCCTACATTTTCCCATTGGTTGCTAACCCAACCTTGATTAATCTTGGGATTCTTCGTTACCTGAGCTGTACGCATGGCAACGTCTTCTGTCATAACATCCATTTTCTTCTTGGAAGTATCAACGATATCATGCGCGCCACGAAGCAAACGACCTCGAAGTTCATCGTCTGTCGCGATCTTATATCCAGCAAAGGCACCAGCCGCGACAGTCGTCACCAATGCAATCGCAGTTAAAATTTTATTCCTCATCTTGGCCTCCTTGATCAAACTGAATCATTTCGCCAAGAATACGAGAGAGCTCTTCCTCGTCTTTAAACTCAATCTCGATCTTATTCTTTCCACGCGAGCTCTTCACACGCACGTTGGTATTAAAAACCTGACGAAGCACGCGGGCAGCCTTTTTAAAAGACTGAGGCGTCGCAGGCCTCGGTGTCTTAGGTGTCTCTCCGGCAGAAAACAACGGAGCAAGATTTTCTGTCGCTCTTACGGAAAGGCCCTCTGCAACAACCTTCTCTGCAAGTCGAATTCGAGCGTCCTCATAGGGAACTGCAAGAATCGCACGCGCATGACCAGCAGTAAGTTTGCCGTCAAAAATCATCTGCTGAACAACTTCAGGGAGATCGAGAAGTCGCAGCGAGTTTGTAATTGCAGAGCGTGACTTGCTTACAGCCTTCGACAATGCCTCTTGGGTCATACCGCTGGCGTCGATGAGCTGGCGGTAGCCCTTAGCCTCTTCGACGGGATTCAAATCAGAACGCTGAAGGTTTTCGATAAGAGCAAGAGCCAACATCTCTTCATCATTAACCTCTTTAATGATGACAGGCAGCTCCTCAAGACCAGCAAGCTTTGACGCCTGGTAACGACGCTCACCAGCGATGATCTCATAGCCGTTTCCATGCTTACGAACCAAAAGCGGCTGCAAAACGCCATGTTCTTGGATTGACTCGCTCAACTCGCGAAGTTCAGTTTCGTTAAAGTGAATTCGCGGCTGATTAGGGTTGGGAACGATATCTTCAATAGGTAGTTTTGTTTCAGATGCGGCATTTGAAGCAGATGCAGCCGAACCACCGGTCTCATACTCGGCCTCTGAGACCAAAGCATTGAGTCCACGTCCCAAACCTCCACGTTTCTTTACACTAGGCACGCTTGATCACCTCTTTTGCAAGGTTCATATACGCTTTTGCACCCTTATTTTGAGGTGCATAGGTAATTACCGGCTCTCCAAAAGACGGAGCTTCGGAGATTTTAACCGTACGGGGGATCAGCGTCTTAAACGCCTTATCACCAAAGTACGATTGAACCTCCTCAACAACCTGATTCGACAGAGAAGTACGCGAGTCATACATGGTCATAAGCACGCCATAGGTGTCTAAGCCCTTGTTCAGACGTGATTTGACCATCTTCATTGACTCAAGCAGCTTCGTAACACCCTCGAGTGCATAATACTCGCACTGGATCGGAATCAAAACACTGTCTGCTGCAGTCAAGGCGTTGATTGTAAGCAAGCCGAGCGAAGGAGGACAGTCAATGAAAATAAAATCGAACTCGTCCTGAATTGGCTCAAGCAAATCTTTGAGGCGGGTTTCACGAGCAATTGCGCTTACGAGCTCAATTTCCGCGCCTGCAAGCTGAATGGTAGCCGGAATTACGAATACCTTTTTGCAATTTGTATCAAGAACAAGTGATTCTGCCGGCACATCATTCAACAATGCATCATAGATGCAGCGATCAAGGTCTTCTTTTTCAATTCCGAATCCACTGGTGCTGTTTCCCTGCGGATCAAAATCGACAATCAGTGTCTTACGACCCTGCTCACCCAGTGCTGCTGCAAGGTTTACAGCCGTCGTCGACTTACCGACACCGCCTTTTTGATTGATGATTGCAATGATACGCGTGTCTTTTGCGCTCTTAGAACGCTTAACGTCGCGAAATCCCACGGTCCCTCCTGGTGTGTATTAAAGCTGTCAAACGGAGGATGTTTCACGTGAAACATTCCGATTCGATATCAACCGCCATGTTTCACGTGAAACACTGCAAGTTGTTAGTATCCATTATGTTTCACGTGAAACATCTAGGCAAGCGGATTCTTCTTTGCCATGCCATTTGCACGAGGCAATGAGACAGATGCTGGATGGCTCTTCTTAAGAACAATGAACTCCCTGTGGCCCAAGCCCTCAGGCAAATCGATTGCGTCATTCAGAAGCAAAGTAAAGCCGCAAATCTTAGCTGCTGACATGCCGGAAGCAAGCTCCTCATCCGAAGGATTGCCCTTGGTGATAACAAATAGCCCTCCATCTTTGAGGAACGGAGCCGCATACTCAACAAGAATCGGTAGAGGGGCCAGTGCGCGGGCGGTTACGACAGAGAACTGGTTCTTATGGTTTCGAGCATATTCTTCAAGACGATCATGGACCGCATGAGCATGTTTCAATCCAAGAGCATGGACAAAGGAATTGACAGCATCAACCTTCTTGCCAACAGAGTCAATATAAGTAGCTTTACGATGCGTGGCTATGGTTAACGGAATACCAGGGAAGCCCGCACCTGTACCCATATCGAGCAAAGCTCCCTCAGGAGCCTTATTGATATAGGGGAGTAAAACAAGTGAGTCGAGGATATGAAGTACTGCAGCATCTTCTACGTTGAGAATACGGGTGAGATTGGTTGTCTTATTTGTTTCCAAAACCAAATCCAAATGCTTGATACATTTCCTCAGCTCAACATCAGTTACGCTCGAGGAATACTCTTTGCAATAGGAAGTTAGGCGACTCAACATCTCGTCAGCTTGCTGCTCAGTAAGTACTAACAACGAAAGCTCCTTTCTGACAAAAATCAGTGTATCGAGAACTTTTGACAAAAAAAGGGGACGTGGAAACCACGTCCCCTTAGCATAAGCTCGAGTAGATTATCGAGCAACAATCACCACATGGCGATCGGGGTCAGAACCCTCAGAATGAGTATCGACGGCATCATTGCCACGAAGTGCAATGTGAACCAGTCGGCGCTCGTAGGCATTCATGGGCGGAAGCGAAACACTCTTATGAGTGCGGATGGCACGCTCGGCAGCAGACTGAGCCATGGAGGCAACCTTGTCCTGTCGGCGGCTCTTGTATCCCTCGACGTCCACTACAACCGGATACCTAAAGCCAAGCTTGCGGCTCACCAGCAAAGAGAACATAACCTGAAGGGCATCAAGGGTACGACCATGACGGCCAATGAGAACAGCAAGATCAGGAGCGGTAACATCCAAAATCAGCTCGCCCTCGTCACCCTCGTACTCATCAATAGGAGAGTTGGCGGCATCGAAGTGCGAAAGGATGGAACGCAGAATGGAAATCGCAACATCGGCGATGGTGTCGAGCTCCTCATCGGTCAGCTCTTCACCGGCCTTGTAGCGCTGTGCAATCTCGGGATAATCGCCCGCAATCTGCGGGGCAACCTCCTCAAGCATATCCTCGATGATCTCTTCAGACATAACGTACTCCAAAAGTTAGGTACCTAAATAAGATTGATATCCCGACTACTTCTTCTTGTGCGGGCGCGGCTTCTTCTCGCGACGGGTAACCTCGACCTGCAGCGGAGCGTTCTTAAGACGCTCCTCCTCATCGGCCTTAGCCTTGTCGATAACCTTCTGTGTCACGAAGATCTGCTGGATAACCTGCCAGGCAGAAGACACATCGTAGTACAGCAGAACACCAACGGGAAGGCTCCAGCCCATCCAAAGCATCATGACCGTCATGACAACGGCCATCATACGCATGCTCTGGGCCTGCTGGCCGGTCTGGTTGCGCGACATATAGAGCTGCGGAATCAGGGTCAGGACGGCAAACAGGATCAGGCAGACCAGCGCAGGCAGTGCAACCATAAAGCCATCGGCAAAGGAAGCGCTCGGCGTGGTGGTCAGGTCGGGCAGGATGTTGAAGAACGAGAACGTGCCCTCGTTAAAGTACTGCGGCAGGTTACGAAGCAGCGTAAACAGGGCAAACAGGATAGGCATCTGAATCAGAAGCGGCAGACAACCAGCCATGGGGTTGAACTTGTTCTCGCTGTAGAACTTCTGCATCTCCTCGGCCTGACGCTGGGGATCGTCGGCATAGCGCTCCTGGATCTCGAGCATCTTGGGCTGCAGCACCTGCATGCGTGCCGTCGACTTAGTCGACTTGAGCATAAGCGGCGTCAGCAGCAGACGGATGATGACCACCAGGATGATAATGGACAGGCCCCAGTCGACCGCAAAGGTCTGGATGAGCTTGAGCAGCTCGAAAAGGATGTTAACGATCCAATCCCACATGTAAGTTTTCCTCCGATAGCGAGTGCCCGTTAGGGCACAGGGTCATAACCGCCGACGTGCAGGGGATTGCAGCGAGCGATGCGCCTCACGGCAAGCCAGCAGCCTCTCAAAACACCGTACTTCTCAATCGCCTGGACGGCGTATTGCGAGCACGTTGGGTAATAAATGCAGGCGTCAGGCAATAAGGGCGAAATAACCTGTTGATATATGCGAATAGGAGCGATGGCAACACGTCGCAAAACGTGATTGCTCATCGCTCCTCCCCGGCAACGCCGGCGCGTTTCATAAGCGAACGCAATGCATTGTCCATCTCCTGCGGCGAGGAAACCCTCGTCTTGGGAGTTGCGAACAAGATGATGTCATAACCCGCAACGGGAAATCCACAGCTGCGGGCGGCCTCGCGCATCACACGCTTAGAACGGTTGCGCACGACAGCACAACCGAGCCGTTTAGCACCAACGAAGGCGACCCTTCCGGAGTCGCCTTCGCCAACCGATTCACATATGGTCATTCGAATCAGAGGGTGATTGAAACGACGCCCCTGACTGAACACATGCTCGAAATCTTGCCGAGACTTAATAGTCTTCATGCGAGATGTGTGTATCGCTGCTAGACAGTGAGACGCTTGCGGCCCTTGGCGCGACGACGGGCGAGCACGGCACGACCACCCTTAGTGGCCATACGGGCACGGAAGCCATGGGTCTTGGCACGCTTACGCTTATTAGGCTGATACGTACGCTTCATCTTAAGTTCCTCCTGCTGCATTTCGAGTGTCCGCGGGGGCGCGGACGCAGATATAGACACGTGAGCTTGAAGATTGTAGGGAAATCAATGTTCAAATGTCAAGAAATCAAAGGTAAAAGGTTGCGCAGTTCACACGGTTCCCCCATAAGCCGAGCTCGATTTAGCGGTGCATGGCAACTTTTCACGATATTTCATCGAGTTTTCAACAGGTCATGTTGGCAATGTTGAGAACTTTTCGTCCGTTTTCCAAAGTTTTCAACAGGTTTTGAAAAGTTGTCGAAAGATGAGAAACATTGCACGGTGAGCTACTATTTGTTCGAAACCTTTTGAAAGATTGCGAGCGGCATGTCTGACGACTTTTACACCATGGTCGATTCCGGAGACCCGGCACCCGACAACGAGCACATCACCGGCGTGCGCGAAGAGCGTGAGGAAGGCGAGCAGACGACCACGCAGGCGCCAAAAGCCATGTACGCCGCGCGCATCGCCGTCTATGACGACATGCTGTCGACACCGCGTGTGATCGTCATTGATCCGCAAGATGTCCGCACGTATTTGGAAGAGACGACCAACACCGTCTACCAGTGCATGAAAGAACAGGGTGGCCATATCTCGCTCATGGTCATCCGCGAGATTGTCGAAAACTTTATCCACGCACACTTTGCCGAGCCCATCATCTCGATTCTGGACGGCGGAGACACCATCCGCTTTGCTGATCAAGGACCCGGCATCGACGACAAGGAGCGCGCTTTCGACTTTGGCGTTACCAGCGCAAACAGCAAGATGAAGCGCTATATCCGTGGAACCGGAGCAGGGTTTCCCATGGTGCAGGAGTATTTGGAAAACGCCGGCGGGGCCGTGTCCATCGAGGACAATATGGGCAACGGCACCGTGGTTACGGTAAGCCTGGACCCTAAACGCGTGCAGGAAATCGAACGCGCCGGCGGGCGCGGTGCTGCCGTGCGGCCCGAGACGGAGCAGCCCGCATATCCCCTGCCGGGAGCTTTTGCGCAGCAGCCCATGGCAACGCAGCAGATGCAGCCCCGCGTGGGACAGATGCAGCAGCCCGGAATGCTTCCTACACAAGAGCCCCAGGCGGCGTCGATGTCGATGCCGCCAAACGTGCCACAGGCCATGCCGCTGGCGGATCAGGATACAGCAGCAATGCAGCAGGCGACAGGGGCACCGGGTAGCCAGCAAATGGGCTATCAGCCGTACCAACAGGGATATCCATATCAGCAGATGCAGCCACTGGGGTATGGCCAGCAGTTCCCACAGCAGTACCAGCAGGGATATCAGCAGCCGTACCAGCAGATGCCGCAGCAGCAGTACAATCCCTGGGCCCAGCAGATGCCTCCGCAGCCTTACCAACAGTGGCCTCAAAGTTTTCAACAGCAAATGCCGCCGATGCAGAGTTCTCAACAACCAGCAGCTCAAATGATGTATCCTAATGCAGCAAATCAGTATGCGCAGCCACAACCGGACGCGTTCGTAAGCGATCGCGGCAACGCCGCGCTGGGCTATCTGGCGCAAAATCAAGCGTGCGGTGCTACCGATCTGGCGAGGGCGTTTGGAAACTCGGCCCCCACTTGGTCACGCACGCTCAATGACTTGGCGCAGGCCGGCTTGGTCATCAAGCATGGCCAGAAATACCATCTGACCGAACTCGGCGCCGCTCGCGTGCGAGCTCAGAGCTAAAGAACGGGAGAGATAGTGGACGAGGAAGCAAGCATCATCCTGGGGGATGCCATCGCCTTTTGCCAGCGCGACGGCCAAGATGCACGCCTCATCAACATGCTGGGGCAATCGCGCGCCATAAGCCTGACCGAAGACATGCTCACGATCGAGGCGCCCTCGCGCTTTGCCATCGCGCAGCTCAAAAAGCATCAGCCGACTATTGAGGCTTATCTGGAAGAAATCGCCTTTGCACCGATTGCGCTCGACATCGTGGCACCGCAAGGCGCCACGACGGAATCCGCTGCCGCGACGGCGCCCGCCACGGCTCCCGCTGCTTCCCCGGCGGCGCCGGCCTCCGCGGGCGACGTGCCGACAATCGAGCACCAGCACGGCGATGTTTCCCGTGAAACCATGACACCATTGCCGACCGCGGCGGCGACGTCAACGAACGCGCCCGTCACGCACATGCCCATCGCTCACGACGCAGCGGCGGGCGCGGATTCGGGCATTGCAATCAAGAACACGCTCTCGGCCGATGATTTTCGTCGCATGATGAACCAGATGAAGGGCGGAGCGCCGACTAAATCCACGCAGGCTGCGACCCCCGCTTCACCCATGCCAGCACCGACCGCGCCGGCCGAGCAGAATACGGATGGAGCCCCACTCGCCGCGAACTCAAAATTTACCTTTGAGAACTTTGTCTACGGCCCCGAGAACAGCCATGCCTATCGCTCGGCACTCAAGTTTGCCGCCCTCGCGGACGAACGCGGCACGTGCACATCACTGTTCATCTACGGCAAATCGGGCCTGGGCAAGACGCACCTGCTGCTTGCGATCAAAAACGAGCTCGCCGAGAAGTCGCCCGAGATCAAGGTCAAGTATGCCAACTCCCAGGCATATCTGGACGACCTGATGACCGAGTTCGACCGCCAAAAGAAGAGCAACGCCCCCATCATGCAGGCGTACCACGGCGTGGACGTGCTCATCATCGATGACATCCAAAACATCATCGGCAAACGCGCGAGCGTGGACTACTTCTTCCAGCTCATGGACGAGTTCATCCGCAACAACAAGAAGGTCGTCATCGCGGCAGACCGCGCCCCCAAGGACCTGAGCATGGACGAGCGTCTGACCAGCCGCTTCAACGCCGGCATGCTCTGCCTGGTCGCAGAGCCCAGCTACGAGATGAAATACAAGATCTTGCAGCGCTATTACGAGAACACCATCGTCGCCGCTCCCGAGGCAGGCGACGACTCGCTGCTGGCGGCCTATGGGGGCGACGGCGGGCACCTGACCGACGAGCACTTTAAACACATGGCAGAGGTGTCGGGCACCAACATCCGCGAACTCGAGAGCTTTTGCGAGCGCTGCGCCGGCGAGGCGGGCGACCGCGAGCGCGAGGGCGGGGAGCTCACCTTTGACGATATCGACGCCATCGCCAGCCAGTACTTCGACACATCGGCCAAAAAGATCAACGTCCAGACGGTTCAGTCCGTCATCGAAGAGCAGTACGGCGTGACGCACGAGGAGCTCATCGGCCCGCGTCGCAACGCCAATATCGCCAAAGCACGCCACATTGCCATCTATCTGGCCATCGAGATGTGCGAGATGACGACCACGGCGGTGGGCGCCGAATTTGGCAATCGCAACCACTCGACCGTCAGCACGAGTTACAAAAAGGTCCAGAAGATGATCCAGGAAGACCGCACCGTCACCGAAGACCTCAAGTCGCTGCGCGATAAAATTACACTGCGCTCGTAGGGAAATAGAGACACCTGTTGAAAACTTGTCGAAACCACGGGCATAAGGTGTCTAAAACCCAACCCGCGGTGATGAAAAGTTTTGCGCAGGTTTTGAACGTGGAAAACCACCCCTGTTGCACACAGGTTGCTGTCGATTCTCTTTCTAGGTCTGACCTGCGTCTTTGGGAGTAATCAACAGTTTCGTCAGTGCTATTACTATTATTAAGATATTTATATCTATAGAAAGGTATTAAAAGATGAAGTTCACCGTCAGCCAGAGCTCGCTTACACAAGCCATCGGCGTCGTTATGAAGGGTGTCGCTTCGGCATCCACCCTTCCCATCCTGTCGGGCGTGCTCGTTAAGGCCCAAGACGGCATCTTGGAATTCCAAACCTCTAACTACACCATCTCGATCCGTCATCGCATCGCGGCGCATGTCGAAGAAGAGGGCGAGATGGTTATCCCCTGTAAGATGCTCTCCAATATCACCAAGACCCTCCCCGATGCCCCGGTCACCTTTGAGCTGTCCGAGCGCCAGGTGCTGATTGGTTGCGAGAAGAGCTCTTTCCGCCTGAACACGCTCGATGCCAATGACTTCCCCGAGTTTCCGGCCTATGCCATCGAGAGTGCCGTGGAGCTGCCGACCGATGTCTTGTCCGAGATGGTCGGCCGCGTGTGGCGCGTCACCTCGACCGACAAGGCTCGCCCCATCCTGGGCGGCGTGCACATGAAGGTCGAGAACAACACCGTACGCCTGGTGGCGACCGATTCCTTCCGCTTGGCCGTGTGCGATACGCAGGTCGAGACCTCGACCCTCGAGGGCTCCTTTGAGCTCAACGTTCCGGCCGACGCCTTTAACGACGCGCTGAACATCATGGCCAGCCAGGCGACCATCATGATCGGGGCTACCGACACCCAGGTCGTCTTCGAGGCCGGCAACACCACCTACGTGTCGCGCCGTATCGAGGGCGTGTACCCCAACTACAAGCAGCTCATCCCCGATTCGTGCGTGACGAGCGTCAAGATCGACGTCGCCGCCTTTAACGCCGCCCTCAAGCGCGTGGCCGTTATCGCGAGCGCCAACCCCGCCGTCAAGTTCGAGATCGATGTCGAGAACGGGCAGATGGGCCTGTCCTCCATTTCCAATGACCAGGACCTTGCGCAGGAGACGATCGATGTCGAGGCCGAGGGCGAGTCGGGTACCATCGCCTTCAACTACCATTACATCTTCGGCTGCCTCAATGCCCTGTCCAAGGAGAAGGAGATCACGCTGGAGCTCAAGAGCTACTCGCAGGCGGGCATCTTTAAGTCCTACGACAAGATCAACTACCTGTACCTGGTCATGCCGGTCCGCATCTAGCGCTGCGCCATGACCATGTTCGCCCGCGATCTTTCCGTCGCGCACTACCGCAGCTTCGATAGCTATCGCCTTGCCCTGGACGAGGGCGTGACGATACTTGCGGGACCCAACGCGGCGGGAAAGACCAATCTCATAGAGGCGCTGCAGCTGCTGACGAGCGGCGCCTCGTTTAGGCATCCGACCGCAGCCGAGCTCGTCCATGACGGCGTGGGCTCGTGCAAGGTCGAGCTGAGGCTCGAGGGCGACGGCCGCGTGCTTGATATGGGATTGAGCGCGGAGGACGGTAAGCGCTCGTTTAGCCGCAACGGCAAGAGATGCTCTGCCGCCGGTGTGCGCGGGGTTCTTCCGAGCGTGCTGTTTTGCCCCGACCATCTGGACATGGTTAAGCGTGGCGCCAGTGTGCGCCGCGCCGCCCTCGATGACTTTGGCATGCAACTGAGCGCACGCTATGCCGATCTTGCGAGCACCTATGGGCGCTGCGTGACCCAGCGTAACGCCTTGCTCAAGGAGACCTGGTGCTGCCGCGAGATGCTCGGCGCGTGGAACGATTCGATTGCCCGCGCGGGCTCGGCCCTGCTCGTGCACCGGTTGGCTCTGCTCGACCGGCTGGCGGGCCATGTGCACACTGCCTACGGGCAAGTAGCGTCAGGTGAGGCCGCCAACGTGACCTATGCGTCCACGCTGGGGGCTTTGCCCCAGGTCGAGGATCGCGAAGAGCTGAAGGGTTGGGCGTACGAGCGCATGCTGGCCGCCCTTGACGAGCATGCCGACGAGGAAATTCGCCGCGGCGTGACGTTGGTGGGACCGCATCGCGACGAGATTGAGTTTACCGTGGCGGGTCGCTCCGCCCGTTCATTTGCCAGCCAAGGACAGCAGCGCACGCTGGTGCTGTCCTGGAAGGTGGCCGAGGTTGCCGTGGCTCGCGATGTCCTGGGCACCGCCCCACTGCTGCTTTTGGACGACGTGATGAGCGAGCTCGACGGCGAGCGTCGCGGCGCTTTCCTGCGGCTGATTGGCGATGATATCCAGACGGTCATAACTACGACCAACCTGGGGTACTTTACCGATGACCTGCTTGATCGAGCCAAGGTGGTGAGCATGGGTGAGACGTGCTAATTACGAGCGCGAGAGCGAGACAGTCGCCTTCAGCGGGTTTTTGAACGCAGAGCGTCAGCGCATCCTGGCGGCTGCGACCCCTGAGCGCCGTGCGCAGATGGAGGCCGCCGAGGAGTCGCGCACGGTCTATCGCGCATGGAACGCGGTGTGCTCGGGTACGCGCGAGGGGCGGCATGTGACGGGACTGCGCTACCTGCCCGAGTCCAATGAGCTGCTGGTGTATCTCGACTCGCCCTCGTGGACGCAGGAAATGACGCTGTTGCGCGAGATCATTCGCGCGCGCATGGAGCGCGCCGGTGCGCATGTGGACGGCCTGGTGTTCAAAACCACCGCGCCCGGCCACACGCCGCCCGCCGCCAAGGAGCGCCTGCGCCCGGCGACGACCGAGCGACCGCCGGCCCCGCACGCCGACCTAAGTGAGGCCGAGCGTACCGAGATCGAGCGCCAAGTGGCGCCCATCGAAGACCAAAAACTGCGCGAGGCCCTCGAGAATGCCATGAGAGCCAGTGCCGAGTGGGCCAAGGGCGTGCAAAGCAAAAAAGAGCCTTAAATCGCATCTGGTGGCCTTGTAGAGCCAAATACCCTCGTTCCCGAGGGTATTTTTTTACGATAAACTAGTAAGGCTGTACACATTTTCTTGACTGAAGGAGGACGTGTGGCAAACGAAAACGATTACGATGGCGGCGAGATTAAGATTCTCGAAGGTCTCGAGGCCGTTCGTAAGCGCCCGGGCATGTATATCGGCTCGACGAGCGCCAGCGGTCTGCATCACCTGGTGTGGGAGATCGTTGATAACTCCGTCGACGAGGCCATGGCCGGTTTCTGCACCGAGATCCAGGTGACGGTCCACGCCGACAACTCCATCACGGTCGTCGACAACGGGCGCGGCATCCCCGTCGACGAGCACCCTGTTAAAAAGATCCCGACGCTCGAGGTCGTTATGACGATCTTGCACGCCGGCGGTAAGTTCGATAACTCGGCCTATAAGGTCTCGGGCGGCCTGCACGGCGTGGGCATCTCCGTCGTCAACGCGCTGTCCAAATGCGTGGTCGTTCAGGTTCGTCGCGATGGCAACACCTACGAGATGGAGTTCTCGCGCGGCAAGACCGTCAAGAAGATGGAGGTCGTGGGCACCTCGGATTCGACGGGCACCACCGTCACCTTCTGGCCCGACGACGAGATCTTCGAGACCTGCATCTACGATTTCGATACGCTGCACAACCGTCTGCAGGAGACGGCGTTCCTCAATAAGAACCTCAAAATCGTGCTGACCGACGAGCGCGAGGCGACTCCCCACGTGGAGGAGTTTTGCTACGAGGGCGGCATCATCGACTTCGTCAAGTTCCTCAATGAGGGCAAGGATGTCCCCGAGGCCTTTAAGGAGCCCATCTATATTGAGGGCAAATCGGATCCGGATGCGCCCGTGACCAAGATGGGCGAGGTCGAGGTGTCCTTGCAGTGGAATAGCGGCTACGGCGAGAACGTCATGTCGTTCGCCAACGACATCTACACCCCCGAGGGTGGCATGCACCTCGAGGGCTTCCGCACCGCGCTCACCCGCGTGATTAACGATTACGCTCGCAAGCAGAACCTGCTCAAGGAAAAAGACGCCAACCTGACCGGCGACGATGTGCGCGAGGGCCTATCGGCCGTTATCTCGGTCAAACTGCCCGATCCGCAGTTTGAGGGCCAGACCAAGGCCAAGCTCGGCAGCTCCTATATGCGCGCGCTGACGCTCAAGATCGTGACCGACGGCCTTGCCGATTACCTTGAGGAGCATCCCAAGCCCGCTCGTGAGATCGTCAAGAAGGCCCAACAGGCCTGCAAGGCGCGCAACGCCGCCCGCAAGGCGCGCGAGGCGACCCGCCGCAAGAGCCTGCTCGAGACGGCGTCCCTGCCCGGCAAGCTCGCCGACTGCTCGGTGCGTGATGCCGAGCTGACCGAGCTCTTCATCGTAGAGGGCGACTCGGCAGGCGGTTCGGCCAAGGACGGCCGTCGCCGAGACATCCAGGCGATTCTGCCCCTGCGCGGTAAGATTTTGAACGTCGAGCGCGTGGGCGACCACCGCGCGTTCTCGAGTGACACCATCCAGTCGCTGATTACCGCGATCGGCTGCGGCGTCACGACGAGCGCCGGCGACGGCGGCGACTTTGATATCACCAAGGCCCGCTACCACAAGATCATCATCATGACCGATGCAGATGTCGACGGTGCGCATATCCGCATTCTGCTGCTGACGTTCTTCTACAAGTACATGCGCCCGCTGATTGACGCCGGCTACGTGTATGTCGCGTGCCCGCCCATCTTTGGCATTAAGGTGCGCAACAAGATCCACTACGTGTATCCCAACGGCCGCCAGCCCGAAGACGAGATCCTGCGCGACACCATCCAGAGTCTGGGCCTGAACCCCGACGACAACGACGAGGACGGCAAGGCCAAGGACGGCAAGATCACCAAGAAGCGCAAGGGCTATACCGTCCAGCGCTACAAGGGCCTGGGCGAAATGGACCCCAAGCAGCTTGCCTCGACGACGATGGACCCCAAGACCCGCATTCTGCAGCGTGTGTCGATCGAGGACGCCGTGGTGGCGGACCGCGCCGTGCGCGAGCTGATGGGTTCCGAGGTCGGCTATCGCCGCGAATATATCGAGAAGCACGCCCACGACGCGCGTTTCCTTGACGCCTAGCTTTCCCAGGCACCCCATCTTGCCCTTCAGGATTTCGGGCGCCGCACGCAAGGCGTGCGCCCTCATCCTTCAGGGCAACCTGGGGCACCTGGAAAACCTAGGAGGGTTATCCGGCATTCCCGGTAATCCGTCTCCGTGGTAGGGAACTAATGGACCACGCAAACCATGAGGAGGTAACGTGGCAGACGATATCAACAATAACGAGGGTATGGACGAGGCCGGCGACGCCGGCATGCCCGATGATCTGAAGCGCCTGCTTGCCCGTGCTGAGCAGGGCGAGGACGGCGATCCGGACGCCTATAACCCCGATGCCGATGATGAGGAAGAGGACGACGACGCCGAGCTCGAGGAGAGCTTTGGCGAAGTCGACCGTGGCGCCTCGGCCGGCGAGGATATCAACGGCGGTCAGCTCCAGATTTCGGAGTTCGGCCGCGAGATGAAGCAGTCGTTCATCGAGTACTCGATGTCGGTCATCACGGCGCGCGCCCTGCCGGACGTGCGCGATGGCTTAAAGCCGGTGCACCGTCGCATCCTGTACGCCATGAACGAGAGCGGCATCTACCCCAACCGTCCGCACAAGAAGTCGGCCTGGACGGTCGGCGAAGTTATCGGTAAGTACCATCCGCACGGCGACGTCGCGGTCTACGAGGCCATGGTCCGCCTGGCACAGTGGTTCTCCATGCGCACGCCGCTCATCGACGGTCACGGCAACTTTGGCAACATCGATGGCGACGGCGCCGCCGCCATGCGTTACACCGAGAGCCGCCTGGCAAAGCCCGCCATGGAGCTGCTGCGCGACCTGCAGAAGGATACCGTCGACTGGCAGCCCAACTACGATGAGTCGCTCGCCGAGCCCCAGGCACTGCCCGCGCGCTTCCCCAACCTGCTGGTCAACGGTAGCCAGGGCATCGCCGTCGGCATGGCCACCAACATCGCCCCGCATAACCTCACCGAGGCGATCGAGGCCACCTGCTACCTGATCGACAACCCCGAGGCCACTGTCGACGAGCTCATGCAGATCATGCCCGGTCCGGACTTCCCCACCGGCGCCATCATCATGGGCAGCGCCGGCATTAAGCAGAGCTACGAGACCGGCCGCGGCTCCATTACCGTGCGTGCCAAGGCGCACGTGGAGTCCACCAAGACCGGTCGCAGCCGCTTGGTCTTTACCGAGATTCCCTACATGGTCAACAAGGGCACCCTGCAGGAGAAGATCGCCCAGCTCGTCAACGATAAGCGCATCGAGGGCATCTCGGATATGCGCGATGAGTCCAACCAGAAGGGTATCCGTCTGGTCATCGAGCTCAAGAAGGGCGTCATTCCGCAGGTCGTGCTCAACAATCTGTATAAGTACACCTCGCTGCAGACGACCTTTGGCGCCAACAACCTGGCACTTGTCAACGGCGTTCCCAAATGCCTGAGCCTGCGCGAGATGCTGCAGCACTACATCGACCACCAGGTCGACGTAGTCACCCGCCGCACCCGCTTTGATCTCAAGAAGGCCCAGGCGCGTGCCCATATCCTCGAGGGCTACCTGATGGCTCTCGACCATATCGACGAGGTCATCAGCATCATTCGTTCCTCGCAGACCGATTCCGAGGCCAGCAGCCGCCTGATCGAGCGCTTTGGCTTTACACCCGAGCAGACCACGGCCATCCTCGAGATGAAGCTGCGCCGCCTGACCGGCCTGGAGCGCGACAAGATCCAGGAAGAGCTGGACGGCCTGCGCCGCGCCATCGCCTACTACGAGGACCTGCTGGCGCACGAGGAGAAGATCCTGGGCGTCATTAAGGAAGAGATGCGCGAGATCTCCAAGAAGTTTGGCGATAAGCGCCGCACCGAGATCAGCCAGGTCGAGAAGGACCTGGACGTCGAGGACCTCATTGCCGACGAGGACATGGTCGTGACCATCACCCACACCGGCTATGTCAAGCGCATCCCGGTGGCCGCCTACCGCGCCCAGAAACGCGGCGGCAAGGGCGTGTCGGGCGTCAACCTCAAAGAGGACGATGTCATCGACGAGATGTTCATCGCGTCCACGCACGAGTACGTGCTGTTCTTCTCGAGCAAGGGCAAGGTCTATCGCCTGAAGGTGCACGAGCTGCCGGTGGGTACGCGCCAGGCGCGCGGTACCGCGATCGTCAACCTGCTGCCCTTCGAGGAGGGCGAGAAGATCGCGAGCGTCATCAGCTGCCGCGAGTTCCCTGCTGACGAGTACCTGATGTTTGCCACCAAGAGCGGCATGGTCAAGAAGACCGTGATGAGCGCATATGACCGCAGCCGTCGCGACGGCCTGATCGCTATCAACCTGCGTGACGACGACGCGCTGCTGAACGTGCGCCGCGTGCGCGAGGGCGACAAGATTATCCTGGCCACCACCGCGGGCAAGGCGATCATGTTCTCCGAGGAGCAGGTGCGCGCCACCGGCCGCGATACCAGCGGCGTTCGCGGTATCGGTATGAAGGACGGCGTGAGCGTTCTGGGCATGGAAGTCACTAACGGCAACGGCGATCTGTTCGTCATCACCGAGCGCGGCTACGGCAAGCGCACGCCGGTCGCGGACTACCCGGAGCAGAATCGCGGCGGCCAGGGCGTCTACACCATCCAAATGACCGAGCGTAAGGGCAACCTCGCGGCCATGAAGACGGTGGGCCCGCAGCACGAGTTGTTCATCGTGACGGAGGGCGCGACGGTCATTCGCGTCAAGACCGATGAGATTAGCCAGACTGGCCGCGCTACCCAGGGCGTCAAGATGATGACCGTCGACGACAACGACCGCATCTGCGCCGTAGCCCGCATGACGGCCGCCAAGGAGAAGCCCGAAGGCGAAGGCGCCGAGGCCGCAACCGACGCCGAAGAGGCCCCAGTCGACCTAGGCGACGGCAACGACATGCCAGAGGATTTCCTAGACGAGTAAGAGGCCCTAGCTGGTAGAAAATATCAGACCCCATATATCGGCGGTCGGCGCACTGCGCGCCGACCGCTTTTTGAAAATCTTTGAACCCCACGTCGGCCCCGGCTGCCCGGCGGCATGCGAAGTCGATCGCGAGTTCCGCACGAGCCGGAGAGCACTTAATGTGCTCTCCGTGCGAG
>CAUDZT010000005.1 GCA_958453935.1 uncultured Collinsella sp.
CGGCGTGGTGCGCATCGAGGAGCTGGAGCAGGCGCTGGCCGACCAGGACTTCGACGACATCGACCCCGACGCGGTCGTGTCCATGTACATGCCCAAGCGCCGCATGGAACGCATCGGCGCGGCGCTGCTGCGCATGGACAAGCTGCAAAAGGCCCTCGTGGTGCTGGCGCTTGCCTTTGGCGTGCTGTTCGCCCTGTCGTTTATGCAGGAAAACATGGGCAACTTCACCATCAACCTCAACCGCCTGGAGCTGTTCCGCCGCGGCGTGGCCATTGCCGACAACGGCGACTTTA
Organism: uncultured Collinsella sp.; assembly: GCA_958453935.1. Lineage (GTDB taxonomy): Bacteria > Actinomycetota > Coriobacteriia > Coriobacteriales > Coriobacteriaceae > Collinsella. The sequence goes on from CAUDZT010000005.1 coordinate 294, forward strand.
ACAACGCCACCGCGCGCCTGGCGGCCGACGCCGTGGACAACGGCACCAATATCGCTGCCGACGACCTGCCCGACAACCTGGATAGCGTCGACGGCAGCCACAACGGCAAGAACTACGTGGCGTACACCTTCTATATCCGCAACGCCGGCAAGACCGATTTGGGCTACAGCGCCAAACTCAAGGTGGTCAGCGCCAGCAAGGGCGTGGAGAAGGCAGCGCGGGTAAGGGTGTATCGCAACGGCGAGCCCACTACCTACGCGGCTGCCGCGGCCGACGGCAATCCCGAGCCCAACACCGAGCCGTTTGCGTCCAAAGACGTGGTGACGACCATTAGCCACAAGAACTTCCGCGTGGGCGACGTGGACAAGTACACCGTGGTCATTTGGCTGGACGGCGACGACCCGGAGTGCGTGGACAAGATCATCGGCGGCGCGGTGGAGTTCGGTTTTGACTTTGATTCGTCCGAGACCGACGACTCGAGCCTGTTCATTAAGTTTGTGCAGGATATTGCCGACACCCTGACCGGCAACGACCCCATTAGCGCGAGCGGTAACGAGGCGCCCGATTACTACAAGGAGCACAACGTGACGTGGAGTAATCGCCGCAACCAAAAGAACTCGCCCGTGAAAGGCGAGGACAAGTAGAACGAACAAGCGCCGGGCCGGGATTGATTTCCCAGCCCGGCGCTTTTGTTATGCGGAGGCGTTGTCTTTGGAGGTAGCGTCGTTGCCCGCGGCGGTATCCAGCAAGAACAGCCGCAGCGCGAGCTTGATCGCGTAGCCCGGTTTGACCTGCGCCATGTCTCCCATGCGCTCGCCCAGGTCGCCACAGTAGGCGTAAACGTCGCGGATGAGGTCCGCGCCCGAGAGGGTGAACATGTAGCCCGCGTCCGAAAGCGCGTTGGGTGCCGTGGGTAGCCCCGCGGCCGTACAAAAACTCGCAAGGTCGGGGCCCATGACGGACTCGTAGTCGATTGCGTGGCCGTCGTCCTGGGCGGCCCGCTCCTGCTCGCGGGTGTACGACAACGCCGCCGCCAGCACGAAGCTGGGTGTGGGCGCGTTGACATCGTCGGTAGTGGCGACGAGCTTGCCGGCCGCCTGCGTGACCAACCAGGCGACTTCGCGCTGGCAGCGAACGGCTTTGCGTGTCACCGGCTTGATCGATCCGGCAGAAACGCTTCCCTTGGGTTGAGTGGCGGCAGCCATGGGGCCCTCCCAACAAATAGCCCGCCAAGCAGGCAAAAATTACACGTTCTGCATCAGTATAGCGAGTGGGGAAGGGCCAGGGACTAAGCTCGGCGAGGGGTGTGAATATGCTGGTATGGCGCTGCGGTCGCAAACCTTAAGAGGGACTTATAACTTTGCGGGAGCGCGTAGCAGATAAAGTAAACAGCGTTTGCACAGTTCCATACCCAAGCCCAAGGTAGACCCATGAATCTGCCGGAAAGTAGGCTCCCGAAAACTCATAAGGAAATCGTAAGAATTATGGTATCCTCAATTCCAAATTTTAAGGATGGGCAAGCAACATCCAACACGAAAGCACGGGCTCCCCTTCCGGGCTTCTCGGGGGTCATCTGGGACGAATGGGGAAAGAAAGGGGTCCGTATGGATACCAAGGCATTAAAGAAGCAGATGGGCGCCGCCATCGCCATGGTGCTGGTAGCAGCCGTAGCGTTGGGCTCTGCCACGTTCGCATGGTTTGTGAGCAACAACTCGGTTAAGGCGACGACGTCTAACATCGCCGCCCAGTCCAACTCTGCATACCTCGTGATTGATAAGGCGAAGACGTCTAAGACCTCCACTGGTGCTGTTACTTCTGGGGTCGAAAAGAAGGAGCTCTATCCTGCTAAGACTGAGAAGAGCCGGGATGGCAAGGCCGTTTGGAAGTCTGCCTATGCGTCTACCGCTAACGCTTCGACGATGAAGGAGGGTACCGAGTTCAAGATTGGTGACGGAACTGCCGCCAAAGCCGTGGAAGCTAAATATGCGGTTGAGAATACCTTCTATGTGGGTACCGGCACCTACGATGGTGAGTTCACGAACCTGCATATCACGGGCGTGACTGTTACTACCCCTACAACGACGGAAAATAAGAACCTTGGCAATGCCCTTCGCGTTCTTGTTGTTTGCGGTGAGAAGTGGGAGGTCTGGAGTAAGGGCGGTATTCAACTCAGCTCCTCTAATGATGACGGGACGGCTAGCGATCTGCTTGCAACTGATCAGGTAATCAAATCTGATGTTGACGCTACGATTAAGGTCTACCTGTACTACGATGGTGACGACGCTAACGTCTATTCCAACAACCTTGAGAAGATCAAGACCACTGCTGGCGACAATGGCGTGACGATCACCTTTGAGGCTACGCCCAAGGAGTACAAGGGTACTTCTAACTAGCTATCGCCGACTTCGTCGTTTTTGAGATTTCAGAATGCCGGGGGCCGAACCGTCGGCTCCCGGCATTTTTACTAGATAGGTCTATCGAATGAGCCAAAGCGTAAAAGAGCTAAAAAAACAGCTTATGGGCGCTGCCTGCGCGGTGCTTATGTCTGCCGTTGCTCTTTCGTCTGCTACCTATGCTTGGTATGTCGCAAATAACACGGTGAAGGCAACATCTTCAACCATCAGCGCAACGACGAATGGTTTCATCCTTCAGATAGATGAACTCAAAAACGGTGCCCAGCATGGCGGCGAACAGACGTCGCTTGCGGCTGCAATACAGGGCGGAAAGATAACGCCGTCTTCTACAGACGATCTTAAGAACTGGTTTGTTTGCCAAGGCTGGGGATCCGACGGTAAAGTATCCTCTTACTCGCAGATTAACTTTAAGCAAGGCGGCAAGTCTGGCGAATACGAGGCTGGTGGCGAGACCCACTACGCTTATCTCAAGAGTGAGTTTATTGTTTATACCATTACAGAGTCCGGTATAGCCGACGTGTATCTTGAAGGATCTGACGGAGAGCCCGTAGTTGTTACCGCCCATGGGGTACCAACGACCGATACCATCCCGAATTCTTTACGAGTCGGTATCACTACTCAGGCAATTGATGCTAATGGAAACCCGACCGGTGATGAAACTCTAAAGGTCGTGTACGCTCCCGCTGCAGTTTCTACTACCGAGAAGGGTAACGATAAAAACGCCATTGCTGGATGGTCTTGTGTAAAGGACGCGGTTAGCGGACCTCAAGTGCCTTCCTACCAACATATTGAAGCAGGCAATTGCGCCGGCTGGCTTGCAAACAAGGTTGGAGACGATTATCAGGTTGACGCCGGTACGCACCAGATCGCAAGTCGCGTTGGCTATGATGGCATAGCGGTCCGAATTTATATTTGGATGGAAGGAACCGATGCTGACTGCGTTAACAACGCCGCAGCTGAGGACCTTGCAACATACGATGTGACAGTCAAGCTCGCCGGTGTTGCAACGCCGTAATGCCGCCGTTCGCTTAAATGCAGATGGTCAAGGGCCCGCTTCGAAGGAAGTGGGCCCTTTTTCGTTTGGCGTCATCATTGCGTAGGCGATAATATGAGGAACCGTTCTTCCTGGAGGTTCCTTATGGACGGCATCGCTTCTAGTGTTCCGCTGATTGCTCGGCCGAGTTTCGACCGCGCTTGCAGCTTTGTGCCGTCCGAATATGTCCAGGCTTGGGAGTGGTTCTTGCGCGAGGAGCAGCGTGGCGTCCTGTGGGACAAGCTTCCGCATCGCACCAATGCCGATAGCCCTCAATACCCCTTTCGTCTGACGATTGACTCCGAACTCTTTCCGGTATCGCGCGATTCGGGCATCTTTTGGCCTGGTCGCGGGCGCGTTAAACAACCGCGTGAGAAAACCTTCGCCCTTTCGGTACACAATTCCAAGCACGGTGCCTACCCCGATGTCCCGCCGCTCTATCTTGAGGACGGCACGTGGGTGCTCAAGTACTCGTCGCAAAGTGCTTCGGTCGAAAACTGGCGCGACCAGGACTACAACCAAAAGATGATCAACTGCATGGAGTGCGGCGTTCCCGTTGGCGTGTTCTTTGCAACGAGCGCCGGCTACAAGGTGCTGGGCTTAGCGTTCGTTGAGCGTTACGAGCCTGAGAACAGCTGGTTTGTGCTGCATGGCCCTGTCCATAAGGGTGGGCCCGACGCGCGCTTCTTCCCCGATATGAGCTACATGAAGGATGCTCCGGTCGCGGCGGAGTTTTCCGGCGCTCCGGCGAGCGACGATGAAAAGGCTCGCTACGCGCTACGTCGCGAGCGAATCGGCCAACAGCGTTTTCGCACTCAGCTCTTCGAGGCCTATACCGGTCGATGTGCCGTCTCGGGTTGTAACGTCAACGAAGCACTCGAAGCTGCGCATATCGAGAACTACTCGGGTCCCAAGTCGCAGGTTGTCAGCAACGGTATCCTGCTGCGCCGCGACCTGCACTCGCTGTTCGATGCCCATCTGATTTCGTTTGAGCTGGTGCGTGGCGACTATCAGCTTTGCGGGTCGTACCTTCTGCGGCATACGGACTATGCAGCGTTTGCAGGGTCGGTATTGCGTGAGCCGGACGAGCATCGTCTGCGTCCCAATGCTCGGTTCCTCGAGGCCCACCGCGCCGAGTTCGATTTCTCTGAATCGCGACGTCATGCGGAAGCCGTTGCTCCGTATTAGGCGTGTGCGGCCCGTCGCTGTCTAATCATGTCGATTGATTGGATCGCGCTGCGCCGCAAAATCAAGTGGTTCGACATGCAGTGCGCTATGCCCGCAGCGCCCCAATGGGGAACACGTAGACATCGTGTTCGGCATCGTAGCGGCAGAAGGGCGAGGTCGCGGTAACGACGGCGCAGAACTCTGGCTGAGGGTTGCGTGCGGCAGGGTTCAGAGCGACCTTGCGGCGCAGGCGTTCGATGTTGCGGATTCCGTCGCTTACCTTGGATTCGCCGAGCTTGATTTCTATCGCCGCCCAGCGGCCATCGTTCAGCTCGATGATGGCATCGACTTCAAGCCCGTCGGAGTCGCCATAGTAGTGGAGTGAGCCCGGATACGAGCCGGGCAGGCACGAGGTGTAGACGCTCAGATCGTGAATGCACAGAGACTCAAAGAGCAGGCCAAATGTTTGGCCGTCTGCAAGGAGCCTCTCGGGGTTCATTCCGAGTGCGGCTGCGGGAATGGAGGGGTCGACGAAATAACGTTTTGGCTTGGTACGCAGGCGAGACTTGGCGCGGACGGGCGCATCCCAACCGGGCAGATTTACGATCGCATACATGCTCTCCAACATGTCGAGGTAAAACGCCACGGTTGAAGTTGCCGGCTGGGCATCGCTGTCGCCCAACGAGGCGTCTGCCGCAATGGTGTTGAGCGTGGCAGATGTCGCAACGTTGCGCGCGAGCGAGGACACGATGTGTCGCGCCGTAGACCCCACGCCTCCTTTTTGCGGAACGCTGACTTCGTACATGGCATCGAGATACTGGTTAACGACCTCTGCGGCCATCTGGGGGCTCGCTCCGACAAGCGCCGGCCATCCCCCGCAACAAATTGCGTCGGCCAACATCGGGAGCGATCCTGTATAGGCGGAAGGTTCGAATGATCCTTCGAATAGGTTTTTCAGCGAAACGGACCCCGTTGAAAGTCCGCGTTCCCAAAGCGTCATGGTGCTCATGTCGAGACGCGCTATGCGACCGGCACCGCTGTGGGTAACAGAGTTTTTTGCTGGCGTTGATGATCCAGTGAGGATATAGAGGCCCTTTTCGCCGCCGGATGCATCTACGGTGCGGCGTGTGGCGTCCCATGTTGCGGGGGTCTCCTGCCATTCGTCGATGACATGCGGCTTATTGCCCTGAAGGGCGAGCGAAGGATCGGCTTCGACCAGCGACTTTACGTTTGGGTCGTCAAGATGGATGACACTCTCGCCGAATGCAAGCGCTGTCCATGATTTGCCACACCATTTGGTGCCCCGAATCTCGACAGCCCCAAATATCTGGAGCAGAGTTTGCAACCGTTCGTCCAAAAGGCGAGGACGGTAGGATTTGGGCTGCTCCGAACCATAAGAAATCATGATTAGATAAACCTCGCTACCTGGGCATACTCGATTTTCGAGGAAATCTGGACTCGATTTTCGAGCTTTGCCCTACAGGTAGATCCCCTCGAACAGGGTCTTATGGAACTGGGTGTGGTGGTCGCGTGCCCAAGTGAAGAGCGCCTGATCAAAGTCGCCTTGGCTGGTGGGGATGCCATAGACGCCAGCGACTTCCACGCGCACGAACTCCAGCGCGGGCAGCTTGTTGATGGCCGTGAGTGCAAGCGGCGACGTGGGCTCCTCGAACAGGTAATGGCTGCCTTGCAGCGCGCCGCAGGCGGTGCAGGTGCTGGCGAGCGATACGGTCTTGGTGGTGCGCGACGTTACGGGCTTGTAGCCGCAGCGCTCGCGCAGGTAGTCGCGGATCTCGGCCGGCACGCAGCCCAGCGCGGGGACGATGGCTATGGCGTTGGCGCGGGCGGTGTCGATCGCGATGTGCCCCGCGTCGTCCATGGCGGGCGCAGCGCTGGGCGCAGCCTTGCTACCCGAGTCCTCGGCCACCCGATACGGAATGCCAAAGGCCGCGACCGTCGTCTGCTCATGGCACTTCCAGCATTCGCGCTTGCCCAGCACCAGGTAGATGTAGGGCGCGCTGGGGTCGGAGCGATCCACGCCCGGCAGCCACGCGGCAAAGGGCTCGGGGTTGACGCCGTCGGGCACGTACCAGATCTTTTTGACCCGGTCCCACTTGGCGCCCAGGGCCTTGGCCTTGTCTTTGTGCGAAAAGGGAACATCGAGCTCGGTGCGCATGGCGGCTCCTTTGTGCGGCTTGCGGTGCGTGTGCTCCAAGGATACCCCAGTGGTGGGTGTGTGGTCGCTAAGCGAGCACTTCGACCGTCCAAGAGGTCGCGGGGCATTTTGGCGAGGGCGCACCGTCAAGCAAATGGGCAAGCAAATGGTCAGCTTTTGGTCAGTTGAGCGGCAACCTTGCCAAAAGCTTGACGGATTTGCATTTTGACGTCGACGAATGAACACTTTGGTTGCGCCGCGGCAAAAAACTGCTGGTCGTTTGCCGAAAACTCGCCAGGGTCGCGAGTCGCCGCCGACGCGCGTGCTATCTTCGCGCCATGGGGTACTTTATCGTTTCACATAACGCTGCGCTGGCGCTCTTGGCGCACATTCCGAACCCGCGCTTTGGGGATTCGGAACCAGAGGTCGTGTCGATCGCGGGCGCCTGTGCGCTCTGTGACCAGGAGGCGCAGGAGTTTATCGATCGCTACGACCTGGGGATTGACGTGCTGGATCTGATGGTACCGACGCGCGCCGACCGCCGGCGGACCAAGCACGTCGCGACGCACCTGTGCACCAACGAGCTCCCTGCGGGTTCGTTTATCTCGCTGGGCCACTGGAGGGGCGACCTGGATGCATACGCGTGCTCTCCCGAGCTGGCGTTTGTGCAGGCTGCGCACGACAGCTCTGCGGCCGAGACCATCTATGCCGGCTATGCCATGACATCGAACTACCGGTTGGATAACCTTGCCCCCGGCGGGGTGACCAGTAGGGATGCGGGCATGCGCGATAGCAAGCTCACGACCAAGGAGCTCATTGCGGCGTATATCGAGGCGTCCCCAAAGGTAAGGGGTCTCGCGAAAGCAAAGGCGCTGCTTGCGTATGTGATCGAGGGGTCGCGCTCTCCGAGGGAGTCGGGGCTGTGCATGTTTATGTCGCTGCCTACGCGCTACGGCGGGTATGCATTGGGCAAGGCTGAGCTCAACAAGAGGGTCTTTATTCGTGATGGATACAACGATGGGCGCGAGCGCAAGCTGCGCGTGTTGGAGCGCACGCCCGACATTACGCTTACGGCTAAGGTCGAGGTGGGCAGGGATAAGGTAAAGGCCGGGCTGCTGCCAGAGGTGCTGACCGCGATGGTCGACTACGACAGCGATGCCATTCATGACGGCCGCGAGAAGATCCACAAGGATGCCGAGCGCCGCAACGAGTTGGAACTGCTTGAGGGAGTAGCGTATTTTACGGTGACAACCGACCAAGCAAATGACTACGACAAGCTCGTTCGGCTGTGCGAACGCATCCGACGGAAGCTGCATCGGAATAAGCGCCCCATCTTTAACAAGGCGATGAGTGCAGAGCAGCGATATTTTGCCCATGCGCGTGCCGAAACGAAGCGATTTTGGCTCTGGCAAGCCGTTATCGATGCGCATCAGTATTGGTAGGGGCGGTAACAGGGGGTTAGAATTAGCGGCCATATATCCAGATCTAATACTTTTCCCGAGAAGTGAACGAGCCAGAATGGACCCCCGAAACATCGACACTTTTAGGGACCCGTTTCCTGTGGTTTTGCTGCTGGAATCCTGCGGTTTTGACGTCAAAAAGTGTGGATGCTCCAGGGGTCCAAATAAGCTCGTTCACTTCTCGGGAAAAGTATTAGACCTCAATTTAAAGAGGGTTACTTATATGTGACTGCGAGACCCATTCGGGTCTGATCGTGGCGATTGCTGGGGCTGTTTGGGCGCTTTGGGCTCGGTCGCCGTAAAACAAAACAGCTCAGAGGCGAAGCCTCTGAGCTGCGAACATTTGGTGGGCGTTAGAAGATTTGAACTTCTGACCTCTTCCGTGTCAGGGAAGCGCTCTCCCCCTGAGCTAAACGCCCGATCAAGGGTGCGCGAGTGCGCAGGGAATAATATAACGGAGCTCCCACCCGCTGGCAAGAACTATTTTTTAAAAAGCGGCAACTTGCGACCCTATTGGCCTCCGATCCGGCGTGAGCAGGACGCGAAAAGTCGCGTTTGTACCCCCGATGAACTGCACATTCGCGTAAAATATTCCCATTATGGGCAAATGGTGTCCAGGTAGTTTACGATGCGGCATCTGGGGGAGGGACATGTCGGACGCGCGCTCACTGCGAAAACAGTTCAATCGCATGCTCGCCACGTTGCTGGTTGCCCTTGCTGCTGCCGGAGCCGTAACATATGCCTGGTACATCTACAACGCCAACCGCCACATCACCGACGTCAAGATGGCCGCGGGCACGGGCGTAACCTTCCTCATCTCCAACGAGTACGACGGCGAATACAAAACCAACGCCGGCCTGAGCTTTTCGGGCCTGCTCGATCCCGTCTCGACCGACAACGTGCTCAACGGCTTCCAAAAGGTAACGGGCTTTACCGGCGGAACCACCCAGGACTCGCTCTTTGCCAGCATGTTTGGCGCGGCCGAGCACTCCGACTACTACAAGACCTCCCTGTACCTGGCTACCAATTCGGCCGCGACCGACGTGTACCTGTCGGGCATCGATTTTACCGAGCAGGATCCGGCAAACCCCATCTCCACTGCCCTGCGCGTGGGGCTGGTCGCCTATGCTCCAGGGCAGGGCGACACCGTTACGGGCCAGTACGTCTTTGAGGCCTCGGGCGAGCACAATCCCCAGGCACACTACAACACGCTCGATGGCAAGGACGCTGGCAAAAACGAGCAGAGCCACCTGGTGCTCGACAGCAGCCGCTCCGACGGCGCCACGGTCCATTTTGACCAGCTGACCAGCGCAAACTTCTGCGACTACAACGAAGACACCGGCGTCGTGAGCCTCAAGGAGGCCACGACCAAGATCTGCAGCCTGCCCGCTGCCGCCAAGGGCGCCAACCGTAGCACGCCCGTGCGTGTGGATGTGTACGTGTGGCTGGAAGGCTGCGACCCCGACTGCACCAACAACCTGGCCGCCACCAGCCTGCAATCGCTGGCGCTGCGCTTTGCCGGCAAGCGTTCGTAAGGGGGCCGGGGATGAGCGCATCGAACATCAAAGACATCCTAAGCTCGCGCCGTCGCATGGTTGCCGCGGCCGCGTGGATGTTGGTGCTGGTAGTCGCCCTGAGCGCCGCTACCTACGCCTGGTTTAGCAGCTCGCGCTACACCAACGTGACGCCCGTGGCGCACACGGTAAGCGACGAGAGCTCCGACCTGCAGATTGGCCTTTCGGCCAACGGACCCTGGGACACGACGGCCACACTTGCCGCCGCCGACAAGACGCTCTATCCCATCTCGACGGCAGATCTTTCCCGCTTTTGGCGCGGCACGTTCCAAAACGCCGCGGGTATTACGACTGACTACGCCGACTGCACCGCGCAGCTGGATGACTATGCCCTTTCGGGCACGCTGTACCTTAAGGGCGGCGACAGCGCCCTCAACGTGTACCTGTATCCGGGCCAGATGAGCGTGACGAGCGACCCACAGCTGCTGGCCGCACTGCGCCTGGGTCTGGTGATTACGACTCGGGCAGGCACGCAAACGCATATCTTTACCTGCGACGACTTGGGTAACACCGCAGGCGCCACCAGCAGGCGCACCACCGTGCAAGACGGCGTGGTCGTGGCGGCGGGCGCCTCGGGCTGGACCTACACCGCCGACCCTGCGCGCGCCATAAGCGCCTACAGCATGGACGGCACCGGTGACACGCCCACGGCGCGCGCGGGCGCCACGCCCATCTGCACGCTGGCCGCCAACGAGGTGGCAAGCGTTCGCTACGTTGTGTACATGGAAGGCTGCGACGCCAATTGCATCGACGAGGCCCAGGCCCGCGATGTGGCGCTGCAGCTTGCCTTTGCCGCGGCCAAGGCATAAGGGGGCGAGCGATATGGAAGATCAGAAGCACATGCCAGCAGATGGCTGCGAGGCCAAATCCCAGAGTGAGAGCCCCGCGGCGCCCTCCAGCGCGTCCGCCGAGCGCCAGGTCTTCGAGGGCGCCGCCGCCCGCCGACACGCCCGCCGCGCGCGTGCCTACATCGCGCTCGTTATGGTGGCGCTCGCCGCTACTTTGGGCGCCGCCACCTACGCGTGGTTCACGAACAACATGAAGGTCAACACCAACTCGGTGAGCGTGCACAGCGACACGTCCAAGCTGGTGCTGGAGCTGGGCGACGCCGACCGAGGAAGCTGGTCGCAACAGGGCGACGTTTCCCTAACTTCCAACGCGACCGGCGCCGTGACGCTCTACCCGGTTTCGACCTTTGACTTCAACGGCTTTGCTGCCTGCGCGCAAAACAACTCAGCCGGTGATGCCACGGTGTTTGAGCAGGCAAAAGACAACGGTTCCGCGTTCTATCACGGCTGGATCGACCTGCGCCCCACCATTACCGGAACGGGCGCCAGCAAAGTAAAGGGCAAGGTCAACTTGTATCTGGCCGAATCGCTGGTCCCGCAGGGTGCCGATGCCGAGCTGCTGCGCGCAGCCCGCGTGGGGATAAAGATCTCGAGCGGCAGCCAGGTGCTTGCAACCAACATCTTTGAGCTCGACGGCTCCGACGGTGGTCATCGCGACGAGCATCCTGCGACCGCGCCTGCGGGCCTAGTGGGCTACACCGAGGGCATGCTTCTGGGCTGGCAAAACGGCCAGCTCGCTTGTGGCGCCAACGTGACGCAGGACCCGGCCACCTTTACGCTGGACACGAGCGAGACGGCCACGCGCCCGCAAAACACGCTCGCCACGCTGGGGCTTGGCCAGGCCTATCGTCTGGATGTCTATTACTACATCGAGGGCACCGATCCCGATAGCGCCGACTATCTCTATCAAGATCCGGGCACCTTGCACCTGGCGCTCTTTGCGACCTTGGATGGTGAGGCGTAATGGCACGCATCATGCCCGACGACCGTCGGCCCATCGCCAACGGCGCCCAGACACAAGCCGCCGCGCCCACCGATATCGACCTGCGCCGCAAGCTCACTACCACCGTGGTGCTGGTGCTGTTTGCGCTGGTGGCGATAGCCATGGCAACGTTCGCCTGGTTCTCCATCGCCGATAGCGCCAAGACCCGCATGCTCATGATCGACGCCAACGCCGACGGTTCGCTGCGCTTTGACCTGGACGAGCATGCCACGTTCGACGAATACGTCCACAGCCTGGGCTTCGACCAGATCTCGGCGCGCATTGCCAGCGAAAAGGGCGTGGACATCGACGCGTCCAAGCTCAAGCCCGTCACCACGAGCGACTACCAGACCTTTACCTTCGAAGACGGTTCCACCGCCGATCCCGCCACCGGTGCCTACCTGGAGTTCACGCTGCACTTTATGAGCGGCACGGACCTGCGCGTTCGCCTGACCGGGCAGGACGGCGACGGCGGCGCGTCCGGCACGCGGTTTAGCTCCGACACGCAGAGTATGGCCAGCGCCATGCGCATGAGCTTTACCGCCGACGGTCACACCTGGGTCTACAACCCCAACGGAGGCGGGGGCTCGTCTGGTTCGGCCACCGTCTTTGGGCTCGACTCGGATACGGCGAACGCGGCCAGCGACATGTTCGACCTAATAAAAGATACGGACAAGCCGGTAACCGTTCGCATATGGCTCGAGGGAACGGACCCAAATTGCACTAATATGCTAAAGGGAGCTAACTATTCGGTTTCGATGCGCTTTGAGGGCATCGAAGAACAGTAGATATGCACGGCGGCCACCGGGCCGCGCACGACCTAGACAGACACGGTAGTAAGGGACATCATGCAATCTGTTAAAAAAGTCGCATCCATCGCGCTGAGCGTCGTCATGTGGATCATCATCCTGGTGGCGGCCCTGTATGCGTTTACCACGCTCGCCACGCGCGAGGACGGCAGCGTCTCTGACATCGCCGGCTTCACCCCGCTCGCCGTGCAGTCCGACTCCATGGCGCCCACGTTTAACAAGGGCGACCTCATCTTCATCAAAAAGTGCGACACCTCCAAGCTTGAGGTGGGCGACATCGTGACGTTCCATACCATCATCGACAACGAGTACGCGCTCAACACGCACCGCATCGCCGCCATCGACGAGGTCAACGGCATGCGCAGCTTTACCACCAAGGGCGATAACAACGACGTGGCCGATACGCACATCATCAGCGACGGCGACATCGTGGGCAAATACCTGTTCGCGTTGCCGCAGATGGGCAAGGTCATGGACTTCCTGTCCAGCTCCATGGGCTTCCTCATTGTGATCGTGCTGCCCATGCTGCTGTTCTTTATCTACCAGGTGTATCACCTCATCGTGGTGGGCATGAACCTTAAGCGCGCTATGGCCGAGGAGGACCGCCTGGCCGCCGCGGCTGCCATCGTGGACGCCGAGGGCAAGGGTGACACTACTGTCACGGCCGATAACGCCGCCGAGCAGCTTGCCCAGGCCGAGGCCAAGCTCGAGGAAGCCCGTCGTCTGAAGGCCGAGGCCGAGGCGGCGATGAACGCGACCAAGCAGGAGGGTACCGACGGTGAGTGAGTTTCTGGGATTTGCCTGGGAGCTGCTGGCAAAGGTTGTCTACAACGTCGTTGCCGTTGTGAGCTCCATCCTTAACCTGCTGGTGTTTGGCTGGGTTGAGTACTTCAACATCTTTATGACCTACTTCACCACGTTTGACCTGGTGGGCAAGATCGGCGCGATCATTCTGTTTGCCATGCTCATCGCGGTCCCCGTGCTGATCGTGGCCATTCTGGTCCACCGCCACCGCATCAACCGCCGTCTGCATCGCGACGATACGTCCAACAAGGCGCTCTATCGCGAGATCGGTCGCCTGAACAAGCAGGTGCTCGACCTCATGGACGAGAAGAACAAACTGCTGGCGCTCAAGGTCAATGCCATGGGCGGCACCAAGCAGATTCCGTACGTGGGCGCCTCGGCCCTGGCCGACGACCATCTGCCCACGGTGGGCAACGTGGTGGGCGCCGCCGCGGGCGCGCCTGCGGGCGAGAGCGCCACGGCTGCCGTGGTGTCGGGCAACGCGTCGCTCGCGCTCGATGGCGCGGGCGTCAAGGACGCCGCAGCCGCCATGGCCAAGGCCACCGTTGAGGCCAAGACCCTAGCCGAGGAAAAAGAGATTGCGCAGGCCAACCGCTTCCCCAAGTTGTCCCTTGTGGACCTTAAGTACCGCGACTGGGAATCGCCGGTCTACGACGATGCCATCTCGCTGGAGGACTTTGTCGACAGCTTCCGCGCGTTCGCCTGCAGCCAGATGAAGCTCTACTACACGCCTGAGGTCATCCGCCGCTTTGTGGCCGGCATGGCCGCCTCCAAGCTGCTGATCCTGGAGGGCATCTCGGGTACTGGTAAGACCTCGCTGCCCTACAGCTTTAGCCGCTATCTGGATAACCCCGCGACCATCGTGTCGGTGCAGCCGAGTTTTCGCGATCGCACCGAGGTACTGGGCTACTTTAACGAGTTCTCCAAGCGCTTTAACGAGACCGAGTTCCTCCGCGCCGTGTACGAGGCGGGCCTTCGCCAGGACCCGTCCATGATCGTGCTTGACGAGATGAACCTCGCCCGCGTGGAGTACTACTTTGCCGAGATCCTGTCGGTGCTCGAGATGCCCAGCCACGACGAGTGGGTACTCGATCTGGTCCCCACCCAGTGGGCCGCCGATCCCAAGGCTCTGCACGACGGCAAGCTCACCATCCCCGACAGCCTGTGGTTCATCGGCACGGCCAACAACGACGACTCCACCTTTACCATCACGGACAAGGTGTACGACCGTGCAATCCCCATCGAGCTCAACGAGCGTGCCGACGCGTTTGAATGCGAGCCGCACGAGCGCGTGCACGTGACGGCCGACCACCTGCAGTATCTGTTCCAAAAGGCCAAGGTCGAGTACGTAATCGACGAGGAGCTGCTCCAGAAGATGCACAAGCTGGACCAGTACCTGCAGACCCGCTTTAAGCTGGCCTTTGGCAACCGTATCATCAAGCAGATGTACGACTTTATCCCCGTGTACGTGGCGTGCGGCGGCACCGAGCTGGGCGGCATGGACTACATCATCGCCCGCAAGGTGCTCAAGAAGTTTGAGTCCATGAACGTGAGCTTTGTGCGCGACGAGATGAAGGGCCTGATCGAGTACATCGAGAAGACCTTTGGCGAGGGCGGCCTGCCCGATTCCGTCATGTACCTGCAGCGGATCCAGAACTTCTACTAATGGCGTAAGTGCGGGGCGGCGTGATGTCGCCCCGTCCCTTTCCGATCGATCCAACCTATGGAGTAACCCATGTCCGAGACCATTCAGGACCTCTATACCAGCTTCTCCGAGCAGATGGAGCCCATCCAGGAGGACAGCCGCTACTTTCGCTATCTGTTTGAGATGGCGCAGGCCTCGGGCACCACGATTGAGCAGCAGCGCGAGGAGCTCGTCAAGGTGGTGGACGAGGAATGGATCAGCATGATCGAGGACTCGCTCGACGCCATCAATACCATTATCGAAAAGCCGCGCCGCTTTATCACCACCGAGGAAGAGGTGGTGCCGGTCTCGCTTGCCAAGAAGATTAGCGCCGACAGCGTCCGTCACCTGAGCCAGAACACACAGTTCCTGGCGCCGAGCGACGATGGCGGCGTCCATCCCACGCGCATCCTCAACGTCAATACCGTCGAGACCTACGACCTGTACGAGAATCGCTTTATCTACCACCTGATTCAGCGCCTGCTGACGTTTGTGGACAAGCGCACCGACGTGATCTTTTGGTCTACGGGCAACGAGATCCGCAACCGCTTTAAGATGCACAGCAAGATCGACGATGCGTACGAAGAGATCGAGTACAACGTCGAGATGACGGTCAAAAACCGCCAGAGCTTTGCCGAGAACGACGCCGACAACATGGACGTCTTTATGCGCATCGACCGCGTGCGCCGTCTGGTCATGGCGCTGCGTGGCGCGTCGTTCTGCCAGATTATGAACGGTTGCAGTGCGGTCCGCAGCCCCATCCAGCGCACCAACCTCATCATGAAGGACCCCAACTACCGCAAGTGCTACCAGCTGTGGCAGTTTATGGAGCGCTACGACAAGGTGGGCTACAACATCGACGTGCAGCAGCAGGCGCTGGCGTTCGATGACGAGTACATGGTGCAGATGTACACCAACCTCATCAACAACTACACCGTCTTTAAGAGCCTGACCGATGACGAGCGCAACCTGCAGGAGCTCGAGAGCGTGCAACACGCGCCGGTGGCGCCCAAGTTTATTAAGGAGATTAAGGAGGTGCAGGTCGATAGCCCCGACCTGCCCGACGTTGAGGTCCGTCGCGTGTTTGTGGAGGAGGTCACGCAGGCCCAGCTCGATGCCGAGCAGGCGCTGACCGAGGCCCGCGAGCAGATTGAGGAGCTGCAGGGGCAGCTTACGTCCTGGAAGGTTCAGGCGCATGCGCTGACCGACGAGCGCGACGACTTGGCCGACGAGTTGGACGAGGCCAAAACGCGCGAGCTGGCGCTGACGCAACGCGCGCAGATGGCCGAGGCGGATGTTGAGGAGCTGCGAGGTTCGCTGGAGGATGTCGAGGCGGGCAAGAAGGCTGCCGAGGCCGACGCTGTCGAGGCGCATGAGACCGCGGCGGCGCAGCTGGCGCAGATGCGTGCCGAGGCCGATGCCGAGGTCGCGGCCGCCCGTGCCGACGCGGACGCCAAGGTTGCTGCCGCCGAGCAGGCCGCTGCCGCTCAGGTCGCGCAGGTCAAGAGCGACGCTACTGCGGCCCTAGCCGCCAAGACGGCTGCCGACGCTGCCGAGCTGCAGGCCGCCAAGGACGCAGCCGCGGCCGAGCTTGCCGCCGTGCGCGAGGTATCTGCCAAGGAGGTGGCCGAGCTGCATGCCAAGCTGGACGCCGCCAAGTTGCAGATTGAGGAAGTGCGGCTGGCGGCCGAGCGCGATGCCCGTGCCGCGCAGGAGGCTGCCGACGTCGCCGCGGCCGAGGCGGAGCAGAAGCTCGCCGACACCGTTGCCGCGGCCGAGGAGAAGGTTGCCGCCGCCCAGCAGGCCGCCGATGCTGCGATCGATGCTGCCCGCGTTGCCGCCGACTCTGCCGTTGAGCAGGCTGCGGTGGATGCCAACGAAAAGGTCGCCGCCGCTGCCGCCGAGCGCGACACCGCCACGCGTGCCGCCGAGGAGGCCCGTGTCGACGCCGATGCACGCATTGCCGCGGCCGAGCTCGAGGCGGGGGAGCGCATCGAGCAGGAGCTCGCCGCCGCAAAGGCCGCGCACGAGCGCGAGCTCGAGGCCGCCCGCGCGGAGATGCAGCAGCGCTTGGCCTCGTTGGCGCACGAGCTGGAACAGGCCGAGCGCGATCGCGCCCGCGCCGAGCGCCGTGCCGAGGGCAACAGCCTGTCGCGCTATCTGCTGGCTCGCTTGCGCGGAGAGGCCGCCGAGGGCGATGTCGCCACGACCGTTGAGGGAGATGAGACCGACGTTTCGGCATCTGACGCCACTGACGTCGAGCCTTCCGCAAAGGACGCCGACAAGTGATGAAGCACGTGCTCCGCGTGATCAACGTGCTGGCGACCGTGGTGATCCTGGTCGCCTTTGTGGTGCTGCTGCGCACGGTGTTCACGCCCGCCGGCGAGATCCCCACCATCATGGGCTATGGCTTTATGCGCACGCTGACCGGCTCTATGGAGCCGGCGATTCCCGTGCACTCGTTTATCGTCGTCGATACCGACAACAGTCAGGCCTACCAGGTGGGTGACATCATCACCTTCCATTCGTCCGATGACGCGCTGGAGGGTTCACTCAACACGCACCGCATCGTTGCCGTGGAGGCCGCGGCCGACGGCACGCCGGTCTACCGCACCAAGGGCGATGCCAATCCGGTCGAGGACGCCGCGCCCGTGCCCGCCGCCGACGTGGTGGGCCGCGTGGTCTTTGTCTCGGCGGGGCTGGGCGTGGTGGTCTCGTTGCTCACCAATCCGCTGCTGTTCTTTCCGCTTATCATGGTGCCGCTGATCGTGCTGCTGGTGCTCGAGATTCGCCATATGGTCAAGACAACGCAAGAGGTGGCACGCGCCGAGGACGAGGCCGCCCTGCGCGCAGCCGTGGAGCAGATTCGCGAAAAGCGCCGTCGCGAGCAGGAGGAGCAGGGCGACGCCGGTGACGAGGGCGATGCCGACGGTGGCCATACCGATGAAAGTGCGGAAGCCGATCCCGGCGCCCCAGGCGATTCCAACCGCTCGGCATAGCTCTTCGGTGCCTTTCGTCCCTGCAATTTGGATGCTCGTAGATGTTCCGAATCGCCCGCATTTCCGTATCAATATTCGTGCTACAGTTTGAGCGCTTTGTTGCCAATTGATTTCTGGGGAGTGGGATGGAACAGAAGCGCTCGGCGCAGTGTGCACGTGAAAGGGCTTCGGTACCGATGACGGCGGCGTCTGATTTTATCGTGCCCGAGGGGACTGACGAGCTGAGCCGCAGCACCCGCCGCGCATGGCGCGACCGCCTCAACGACGCCCAGGCGCGCAAGATGGCCCTGGGTACGCTCGCCGCGTTTGCCGGCGGTACGTTTTGGGGTTTTTCTGGCACCAGCGCCAGCTACCTCTTTAACGTGTGCCATATCGAGACGTTTTGGCTGATGAGCGTGCGCCAAGTTATCGCTGGCCTGCTCTTTATGTTCGTTGTGCTCAGAAAAGACCGCGACCGCTTGATCGAGCTGTGGACTACCCCCGCCGATCGCAAGCAGCTTATTCTGTTTACGATCTTTGGCCTGCTGTTCAACCAGCTTTGCTATCTGTCAGCCGTGCGCCTGACCAACGCGGGCACCGCGACTGTCTTCCAGTGCCTGCAGCTGGTGGTCGTCATGGGGTATGCCTGCGTCACCGCGCATCGACTGCCGCGCACGCGCGAGGCTCTTGGCATTTTGCTCGCATTGGGCGGAACGTTTTTGATCGCCACGGGCGGCGACCCCAGTACGCTCAACATCTCGCCGATGGGCCTGCTCTCGGGCCTTTTGTGCGCAGTGGGCGGTGCCTGCATAGCAATCATCCCTGCCGGAATCCTCAACAAATACGGTAGCCCGGTCGTCACGGGCTCGGCCATGCTTTCGGCGGGAATCGTGATGAGTATCTTTACCCAGCCGTGGGCGCATATGCCGGCGCTCGGCCCCTCGGGTGTCGGCGCGCTCGCGATATTTATTGTGGTGGGGTCGTTCTTCGCCTATATGTTCTACATGCAGGGCGTTAAGGAGATTGGCTCGGTGCGCGCGAGCCTCCTTGGAACCATGGAGCCGGTTTCGGCCACCATCACCAGCGCCCTTATGCTGGGAACGGTGTTTTTGCCCACCGACCTGGCGGGCTTTGCCATGATTATCGCGATGGTGTTTTTGACGGTGTAGCTGGCGCCAAGACAGAAAAGGTGTTGTGCCGCATTTTCGCCAATTGATGTCCGTGTCTGGAGTTTAGCTGTCGATGCTCAAAATGCCATAAACTAGTAACGTTATGGACTTTTTCATTGCGACTCAATTGCGAGGATTTCTTTATGGCTGGTAATCACTTTAAGGGCAGCGATAGCGGCCGCCCTGCAGTTCCGCCGCGTCCGAACGGGGCTGGTAAGGCCGGCACGCCGGGTGGCGCTGGACAGGGCGGTTCCGGTAAGCGCGTGTCCCCGGGCGAGACGGCGATGTTTACCGCTCTGTACGAGCAGTCTCAAAAGGCAAAAAAGACCGGCCGTGCAAGAGGGAATGTCTTTGCGGGCGGTGCAACCTCCACGTCGCAGCCGAGCGGGGCTCCTTCGGTACCTGCGAACAACGCAGGTGCTGCCAACGCCGCGAATGCCGCCGGCAACGTTAATGCCGGCAAGGCCGACAGCAATACTCTCTCTGCCGGTGGCGCGGGACTTACGGGTGACCTTGGCACGATTTACACCGGCGCCTCCGAGACTGGCACGTTCGCCCGCCTGGATGATAGCGGTGCCGAGTTTGCGGGCTCGGGTTCCAAGGAAGATTATTACGATTTTGGCTTGAACTACGGTAGCGACGCTTCGTCGAGTTCGACCTCTGACGGTCTGGTCCGTCATCGCCATCGCAAGGGCGAGCGCAAAAAGCGTCACACCGGCGCCATTATTGCCGCTGTAGTCGCTGTGCTTCTCGTTGCGCTTGGCGCAAGCGGCTTTATGCTGCTTAACTCGGCAAAGACCGTAAAGAGCGAAGCGAAGGAGGCTGTCGAGATCGTCGGTGGCCTTAAGGACAAGGTCACGTCGGGCGATTTTTCGACGCTGCCTGACGACGCGAAGAAGATCGATGGGCTCTGCGATAGCATGAAGGCGGAGACCTCGAGCCCGCTGTGGACGGTGGCTTCGTTTATCCCGGTGTATGGCAGCGACATCAGTGCGGCCCGCACCATGATTGATGCCCTGTCCGATGTCTCGAGCAACGCGCTGGTTCCCATGGCCGACAACCTTTCGCAGGCCACGCCCGGCAAGCTGTTCCAGGACGGCATGATTAACGTGTCCGCGCTGCAGGCGGTCGCCGATTCGCTTTCCAGCAGCTCGAAGGTATTCAAGAGCGCCAACGAGAAGATCCAGGGTATTGGCGATACTCATATTTCCCAAGTGACCGAGCTGGTCGATAAGGCCAAGGACGGCTTTGCCACCCTCAACGGCGCGGTTGACGCGGCGGAGAAGGTCGCCCCCGTCCTTCCCCAGATGCTCGGTGCCAACGGCCAGACGCGCAACTACCTTGTGTACGCCATGAACAACGTCGAGATTCGTGCTTGCGGCGGCTTTGGCGGTTCGCAGGGCCTGATTTCGGTCACCGACGGCCAGATGTCGATTGGCGAGTTTGTTCCATGTATTGCGCTTGGCAAAGACGAGGCGGTTGAGAGCGTCGACGAAGAGGATGAGGCGTTGTTCGGCAACCACAGTAACCTGTACAACTCGGGCAATACCTATTCGCCCGATTGGCCCCGCAACTCGCAGCGTGTCGCAGCCCTGTGGAAATCTCAATATGGCCAGGACGTTGACGGCGTCGTGGGCATTGACCCGGTGTTCCTGCAGTATCTGCTGGGCCTGGTCGGTAATGTGTCGCTGCCCGACGGAACGGTTGTCGACGGCACCAACGCCGCAAAGGTCCTCATGCACGATGTGTACTGGAACTATCCGGTCGAGGAGTCGGACGGCATCTTTGCATCCGTCGCCAGCGCTGCCTTCGACAAGATCCTTGGCGGTATCGGCGATGTCGATGTTACGAAGCTTGTCAGCGCCGTTGAGCGCGGTGCCGAAGAGGGCCGCCTGATCGCGTGGATGAAAAACGATGACGAGCAGAACGCTATCAAGGAGATGAACATCGACGCCTCGCTGCCCGATCCGGATGACCCGAGTGAAGATCCCGTCGCTGGTGTCTACTTTAACAACCTGAGCTTCTCCAAGCTCGACTGGTACCTGAATGCCGATACGCAGATTGGCCAGGGCGTCAAGAACGGTGACGGCACGTGCTCGTATCGCATCACCGTTACCCTGACGAACATCATGACGCAGGAGGAGGCGGGCAAGCTGCCCGACTACGTCGCGGCGAGCGCGCCCGATGCAGCGCGCGACGACGAGCGTCTGAATGTCTCGTTGTTTGCACCGACGGGCGGCAACATTACTGACCTGACCGTCGAGGGCACCCAGTTTGGTCTTGGCGCCGCTACGTGGCATGGAATCCCCTTCTATTCGGGCACCGTTGACCTGCATGCTGGCGAGACGACGACGATCACATATACGCTGACCACGTCGGCCGAGGCGGGGGACAAGTCGCTTACGCTGCGTCAGACTCCTACATGCCAGGCGGCTCGCGACAGCGCGTCGGCGTAGGGTTTTTCTGGTAGCGCAGATAATCGAGTACCATTTTGGGGCGGACAGACAATCTGTTCGCCCCTATTTTGTAAGGAGAGCGCATGAAGTACTTTGGCACCGACGGCTTTCGCGGTGAGGCCAATGTTGGGCTGACGGTAGAGCACGCTTATAAGATTGGTCGTTTTGTGGGCTGGTATTACGGCGCCAACCGCGAGCGCAAGGCACGCGTCATCGTGGGCAAGGACACGCGTCGCTCGAGCTATATGTTCGAGGCGGCGCTAGTGAGCGGCCTGGTCGCGAGCGGTGCGGACGCCTATATGCTGCACGTGATCCCCACGCCGGGCGTAGCACATCAGACCGTGGAGGGCTGCTTCGATTGCGGCATCATGATCAGCGCGAGCCACAACCCGTTTTGCGATAACGGCATTAAGCTCGTCAACAGCGACGGCTTTAAGATGGACGAGGACGTGCTGGAGCTCATCGAGGACTACATCGATGGCAAGAGCGAGGTACCGCTGGCCACGGGCAACCACATCGGCGCCACGGTGGACTACATGCAGGGTCGCAACCGCTATATTGCCTCGCTCATTGCAAGTGCGAACTTTTCGCTGCAGGGCGTTAAGATCGGTCTCGACTGCGCCAACGGCTCGGCGTCCTCGGTGGCCAAGCCGGTGTTCGACGCGCTGGGCGCCGACGTGCGCGTGATCAACGCCGCACCCGATGGCTTTAACATCAACGTCGACTGCGGCTCTACGCATATGGAGCGCCTGCAGCGCCACGTGGTGGAGCAGGGCCTGGACGTGGGCTTTGCCTATGACGGCGATGCCGACCGCTGCCTGGCCGTGGACGAGCGCGGCCGTGTGGTCGACGGCGACCAGATCCTGTACGTGTGCGGCGTGTACCTGAACAAGCACGGTCGCCTTTCGGGCGGTACCGTGGTGCCGACGATCGCCAGCAACTTTGGCCTGATCAAGTCGCTGGAACTTGCCGGCCTGAGTGCCGTGACCAGCGGCGTGGGCGACCGTCACGTGTATGCCAAGATGCGCGAGGGCGGCTACAGCCTGGGCGGCGAGCAGACGGGCCATACGATCTTTGGCGATATCGAGCGCACGGGCGACGGCATTATGACCTCGTTGCGCGTGATGGAAGTGATTCGTGCCGAGCGCGAGACGCTCTCGCAGCTCACGGCTCCGTGCAAGCTGTTGCCGCAGGCGCAGGTTGCCGTGCGCGTGGCGGACAAGGACGCCGCGCTGGGCAACATGGGCGTGCAGGCCGCCGTCGCCGAGGCCGAGGCGTCGCTGGCGGGCGAGGGCCGCGTACTGGTGCGCAAGAGCGGAACCGAGTCGGTGATTCGCGTTTTGGCCGAAGCCCCCGACCAAGCAGCCGCCGACGCCGCCATGAAGCGCATCGCCAACGCGCTGGAGGCTCTTTAGTTACGCGGTTTTACCAAACCGCGTAACTGCTCGACGCTGCAAACGGCCCCAAGCGGCAATCTGACGTTCAATTTCAAGGGCGCGACCAGAAGGTCAGCGCCCTTTCATTTCACGTCACCTTGCTCGCTTGGGGCCGTTTTCGCTGACGTTGCTAAGACATTGGCGTCAACATGGTTGGCGTTGGCGATGGCGTGCTGGTCAATCCTTACAGCTGGTAGAGCGTGGTGAACTTGTCCTGCAGGTAGCTGCAGTAGTAGCGGGCATCAAAGTCCATGCCGCAGGCGCCCTTGATGAGCTCCGGTGCGTCCTTGGCGCGGCCCCACTGCCAAATGTGCTCGCCCAGCCAGGCACGGACGGGCGCCAGATCGCCGCTCGCGCAGGCACCGGTAAGGTCGACGCCGTCGCGGCACATGGCCGGCACAAACATGGCGTCGTAGGCACTGCCCAGCGCATAGGTGGGGAAGTAGCCAAACGAGCCCCCGCTCCAGTGCGTATCCTGCAGGCAGCCACGCGTGTCGTCGGGAACCGGAATGCCCAGGTACTCTTCCATAAAGCGGTTCCAAAGCGCGGGGATGTCCTTGGCCGTGGCCTCGCCGGCAAACAGCGTGCGCTCAATCTCGTAGCGCACCATAATGTGCAGCGGATAGGTGAGCTCGTCCGCCTCGGTGCGGATCAACGACGGCTGAGCGATGTTCACGGCATGGTAGAGCGTATCCTCGTCCACGCTGCCATAGACCTCGGGCGCGTGACGGCGCAGCACCTCAAGCAGCGGGCCCATAAAGGCGCGGCTGCGGCCCACGGTGTTCTCGAAAAAGCGGCTCTGGCTCTCGTGGATGCCCATGGAGGTTCCGCCCTCAAGACAGGTGCGCGCGTAAGCGGGGTTCACGCCCAGCTCGTACATGGCGTGCCCCGCCTCGTGGATGATGCTGTAGACGTTGGAGATGCAGTCGTTTTCGTAGATGTGCGTGGCAATGCGCGCGTCACCCACCGAGAAGCCCTCGCTAAACGGGTGCTCGGTAAAGGCGAGCGTGGTGTCGTCCAAGTTCAGGCCGACGAGCTTCATAAGGTCGAAGCTCATGGCGCGCTGGGCGGCCTCGGGCACGCGGACATGCAAAAAGTCGGCAGCCGGCTGCTGGCCGCGCTCGCCGATGGCGTGCACGAGCGGCACGACCGTGGCCTTGACCTCGTCGCAAAACGCGTCGAAGCTCTTGGCGGAAAGCCCGCGCTCGTACTGGTCGAGCCAAACATCGTACGGATCGCGCTTGGGATCCATGAGCTCGGCCTGATATTTGAGCTTGTCGACAATCTTATCCACATAGGGCTCAAAGCTCGCCCAGTCGTTGGCCGCCTTGGCCTTGTGCCACACGGCATCGGCCTCGCAGGTGAGCCTGGTCCAGGCCTCGGCCTCCTCGGTGGGGATGACGCTTGCCTCGCGCTGGTCGCGGCCGAGCACGCGGATCTCGTCGAGCAGCTGCGGGTCGTCTACATGTCCGCCCGCGACGGTCTCGCGTGCCAGCGAGCGCACGAGCTCGACAGACTTTTTGCTGGTCAGGAGCTTGTGATGCTCGCCGGCAAGGGTGCCCATGGCGTCGGCGCGGGCCGCGGCGCCGTTGGCGGGGGCAATCGTCGCGCCATCGAACTCGGCAATCTTGAGCAGATACTCGCGGGTCCACAGCTTGCCCTCCAGCTTGCGGAACTTCTTGACGGCCTTATCGATCTTCATGCCCTTGGACGCCTTGCCCACGGCGGCCTCGGCCTTCTTATCGTGCTTCTTTCCCATGCTATATCCTTAATCTCGCAGGTCGCCCGTCGCATGCGGCGGCGCGGCCAGTTTGCACAGCTACTTGCCTTGTACCCAGCGCGAACAAAACGGAACGCGGCGATGTGCACGCAGGATGTGGTATCCTATAGCCCAATGCGTTGACGGAGAGGGTTTTGCCCGCCGCGTCGCCGGCAAGAGAGGGAAGGTCATGGGCTGCAAGCCTTCCTGCGGTGGCAAGGGCCAAGCGTTCACTCCCGAGCAGCAACCTCAACGGGCGCGCGGCCACGCGGCGGCAAAGCCCCAGTAGGGAAGCCGTGAGCCTCGCGAAAAGGGGCAAAGAGTGGGCGCGGCGGGCCAGACATCCGCCGGGTCAAACAAGGTGGTACCGCGGAATTCAACCGTCCTTGGGCAATGCACATGCCCGAGGACGGTTTTTTGTTACCGAACCGGGCCGCACATTCGTAAGCATCGGGCGGTGCCAGCCGCCCCGGCAAGCGGATGCGCGAGAGACGAAAGGGAAGACATGAGTCTGATTGATGATCTGGTCAAACTCGAGGAAGAGGCCAAGGAGCTCGTCACTAGCGCCGACGACGCCGCAAAGCTCGAGGCCGCGCGCGTTGAGCTGCTCGGCCGCAAGGGCCGCATCACCGGCCTGATGCGCATGATGGGCAAGCTCGCCCCCGAGGATCGTCCCGTCATGGGCAAGCGCGCCAACGAGATGCGCCAGCTGATCGAGGGCATGCTTGACGAGCGCACCACCGAGATGAAGGCCGCCGCTCTCAAGCATGCACTCGAGCACGAGGCCGTCGACATCACGCTGCCGGGCATCCGTCCGCAAATCGGTCACCAGCACCTGATCAAGCAGATCATCGAGGAGGCCGAGGACATCTTCTGCGGCATCGGCTACACCGTCGAGTCCGGCCCCATGGTCGACACCTCCTACTACAACTTCACTGCGCTCAACGCCCCCATGGATCACCCGAGCCGCTCGGCCCGCGATACCTTCTACGTGGTCGACAACAACCCCGGCAGCGTCGCGCACCCCGAGGCTCACGCCCACGGCGAGTCCGACGTGCTGCTGCGCACCCAGACCTCGGGCGTGCAGATCCACACCATGGAGTCGCAAAAGCCGCCCATCTACATGATCTGCCCGGGCACCGTCTACCGTCCCGACACGGCCGACGCCTGCCACCTGCCGCAGTTCAACCAGATCGAGGGCCTGGTCGTCGACGAGGGCATTACCTTTGGCGATCTGAAGGGCACGCTCGACTACTTTGTTAAGTGCATGTTTGGCGAGGACCGCAAGACGCGTTACCGCCCGCATTTCTTCCCCTTCACCGAGCCCAGCTGCGAGGTGGACGTGAGCTGCCACGTCTGCGGCGGCAAGGGTTGCAACTTCTGCAAGCACAGCGGCTGGATCGAGATCCTGGGCTGCGGCATGGTTGACCCCAACGTCCTGATCAACTGTGGCATCGACCCCGAGAAGTATACCGGCTTCGCCTTTGGCATTGGCGCCGAACGCGTCGCGGCCCTGCGCTACGACCTGCCCGACCTCAGAACGCTCATGACGGGCGATATGCGCTTCTTAAATCAGTTCTAGGCCCGGCGGCTTTCCCAAGCACCGCACCTTGCCTTTCAATCGTCGGTTGCGTACCTAAGTACGCGGCCCTCCTCTTTCAAGGCAATCTGCGGCACTTGGAAAACCCGTCTCCGTTGCAGTTTTTGGCTCAAAGCCGCATTTATGAAAGGAGACCAGTTAGATGCGCGTTTCTTACGACTGGCTCAAGACCATGATCGATATTCCGGAGGATCCCAAGACCCTTTCGGACGAATATATCCGTACCGGCACCGAGGTCGAGGCGATTGACACCGTGGGAGAATCCTTCGACCACGTGGTGACCGCCAAGGTGCTCACCAAGACCCCGCACCCCGATAGCGACCACATGTATGTGTGCTCGGTCGACGTGGGCGACAAGAACCTCGACGCCGATGGCAACCCCGCTCCGCTGCAGATCGTCTGCGGCGCGCAGAACTTCGAGGCCGGCGACCACATCGTCACGGCCATGATCGGCGCTGTCCTGCCCGGCGACGTCAAGATCAAGAAGAGCAAGCTTCGCGGCGTCGTGTCCATGGGCATGAACTGCTCTGCGCGCGAGCTCGGCCTGGGTGGCGACCACTCCGGCATCATGATTCTGCCCGAGGACACGCCCTGCGGTATGCCGTTTGCCGAGTACGTGGGCTCGAGTGATACTGTGCTTGACTGCGAGATCACGCCCAACCGTCCCGATTGCCTGTCCATGATCGGCATGGCCCGCGAGACCGGCGCCATCTTCGATCGCGATTTCCACGTTGATCTGCCCGCCATCAAGGCCGAGACCGGCCGCGCGACCGACGACGAGCTTTCGGTCGAGATTGCCGACGAGGGCCTGTGCGACCGCTACGTTGCCCGCATCGTGCGCAACGTCAAGGTCGGCCCGTCGCCCGACTGGATGGTCAAGCGCCTCAACGCCCTGGGCGTGCGCCCGCACAACAACATCGTCGACATCACCAACTACGTGATGATGCTCACCGGCCAGCCGCTGCACGCCTTTGACCTCGACACCTTTGCCGAGCGCGATGGCCACCGTCGCGTGGTGGTTCGCGCCGCCCAGCAGGACGAGAAGTTCACGACGCTCGATGGCGAGGAGCGTGTGCTCGACGCCGGCATGGGCCTCATCACCGACGGCGAGCGCCCCGTGGCGTTGGCCGGCGTTATGGGCGGCATGGATTCCGAGATCGAGGACGACACCGTCGACGTGATGGTCGAGAGCGCTTGCTTCAACGCCGGTCGCACCTCGCACACCAGCCGCGATCTGTCGCTGATCTCCGACGCCTCCATTCGCTTTGAGCGCCAGGTTGACGAGACTGGCTGCGTGGATGTCGCCAACGTTACCTGCGCGCTCATCGAGGAGATCGCCGGCGGCGAGGTTGCTCCCGGCTATGTCGATGTTTTCCCCGCGCCCAAGACCATCGACAGCATCAAGCTGCGCCTGGCCCGCGTGCATGCCATCTGCGGTGCCGACATCGAGCCCGATTTTATCGAGCGTTCGCTTACCCGTCTGGGCTGCACCGTCGAGCGCGACGGCGAGGACTTTATGGTTACCCCGCCGAGCTTCCGTCCCGACCTGCCGCGCGAGATTGACCTGATCGAGGAGGTCCTGCGCCTATGGGGCATGGGCCGTGTGACGGCGACCATCCCGGCTGCCAAGAACCACATCGGCGGCCTGACCCGCGAGCAGAAGCTCACCCGCAAGGTCGGCGAGATCCTGCGCGCCTGCGGCCTCAACGAGACCACGACCTTTGGCTTTGCCGCCCCGGGCGACCTGGAGAAGATCGGCATGCCCACCGAGGGTCGCGGCTGCCCCGTGGTGCTCATGAACCCGCTGGTGGCCGAGCAGACCGAGATGCGTCGTTCGCTGCTGCCGGGCCTGCTGCAGTCCGTGGCCTACAACGAGGCGCACGGTACGCCCAACGTGCACCTGTACGAGGTCGGCAGCCTGTTCCACGGTCGCGAGAACGCCAGCCTGCCCAAGGAGACCAAGTCCGTCGCGGGTGTGCTCTCGGGCCAGTGGAGCGAGCAGTCTTGGAACATGAAGTACCGTAAACTGCGTTTCTTCTTTGGCAAGGGTATCGTCGAGGAGCTGCTCGCCCAGCTGCGCATCGAGAAGGTTCGCTTCCGTCCCGTCGAGGGCGAGGGCTATGCCTTTTTGCAGCCGGGTCGTGCGGCCGAGGTTCTGTCCGGCGGCACCGTGCTGGGTTGGGTCGGCGAGATCCACCCCGAGGCGCGCGAGGCCTGCGGCATCGACGAGGTTGTCGTTGCCTTTGAGCTTGACCTGGACAAGCTGATCAAGGGCGCCCGCAACCAGGAGAACTACCGCGAGTTCTCGCAGTACCCGGCCGTTGAGCACGACCTTGCCATTGTGGTCGACAATGCCGTGACCTGCGAGGATCTTGAGCGCCGTATTACCAGCGCCGGCGGCAAGCTGCTCGAGGGCGTGCGCCTGTTCGATGTCTACCGCGATCCGGTTCGTATCGGCAAGGGCAAGAAGTCCATGGCCTTTGCGCTTACGTATCGCTCCGACGACCACACGCTTACCAGCGAAGAGGTCGAGAAAGCGCACCAGAAGATTGTCACCAAGGTATGCAAAGGCGTAAACGGCGAGGTCCGCGGCTAGGGCTTGCGATGGGGGGCGTAGGGCCTGATGGCGGTTGCTGCGGAGCTCTGCGCGACCGCGGTGTTCGGAATAAGGCATCGCTGACCCTGCATATATGACACGCGCATTACAAAACGGCGTGCTGCTTTTGTGGCGGCGCGCCGTTTTGCTATCATAGCCTGCGGCGTGTTACGAATCATCTAGCTCGTAACACTGATGAAATGGTTCAAGCGGCGCTGCAATCCCATGTGCCGGCAACCGGGAGGCGTATATGCACATTCCAGATAACTACCTGTCCCCGCAGACCGATGCCGTTATGGCGGTGGCGATGGTGCCCGTATGGGTTCACTGCATCAAGAAAGTGCGCGCCACGCTCGATCGCGAGCATATGGCCTTTCTGGGTATTTGCGCTGCGTTCTCCTTTTTGCTCATGATGTTCAACGTGCCGCTGCCCGGCGGCACCACTGGTCACGCTGTTGGTGGCGCGCTCATCACGCTGCTGCTGGGCCCCGAGGCTGCTGCCATTGCAGTCTCGGTTGCACTCGCGCTGCAGGCGCTGCTGTTTGGCGACGGCGGCGTTCTGTCCTTTGGCGCCAACTGCTTTAACATGGCCTTTGTGCTGCCGTTTGTCGCTGCTATCGTGTTCCGTGCGCTCAACAGCCGTCTGCACGACAAGAGCTGGGGCACCTCGGTTTCTGCCATCGTGAGCGGTTGGGTCGGCCTGTGCCTGGCGGCCCTGTGCGCGGCAATCGAGTTTGGTATTCAGCCGATGCTCTTCACCAACGCTTCGGGCGCCCCTCTGTACTGCCCCTTCCCGCTGTCCGTGGCTATTCCGGCCATGTTGATCCCGCATATGCTGGTTGCCGGCGTGATCGAGGGCGTGGCGACGGCCGCCATCTACGGCTTCATTAAGAAGACGGCGCCGAGCATTATCGTCGGCCCCGAAGCCGCCGATGGCCAGCTTGCCGCCGATGGTACCGCCAAGAAGACTTCCCTGATTCCCACGCTCATTCTGGTCGCCGTGCTTGTCGTGGCTACGCCGCTCGGCTTGCTCGCCACCGGTGACGCCTGGGGTGAGTGGGACGCCGAGGGCGCCGCGACCGCCGTTCAGGAGGCTGGCGACGACAGCCTGCAGGCTTCGGTCGGCCTCGACACCCCGACCTTTGCCGACGCCCTGCCCACGGGTGATTACCTGCAGGCCTATTCCGAGGAGCAGGGCCTTGGCTTTGCCGGTCAGGCTGCCATGTATATTCTTTCGGGCGTGATTGGCGTGGCAGTGCTCACCATCGCATTCCGTCTGATCTCGCTGACGGTTAAGGAAAGCGGTGCTCATGGCAATAGCCGAGCTGCCTAGCTGGCTTGCGGCCGAGGAGCGATACGAGCCCGCGGGGGCTCGACATCGTGTGATGCAAAAGAACGTCCTGCATCTGGCGAGCCTGCTTGAGCGGGTTCGCCTGGGTGGAGGCGCGCACGAGGGCGGGTCGATGGTCGACCGCGCCCTTTCTTGCGTTTCGGCTCCGGTGCGCCTGGTGGGGATGTTCGTCTGCGTTCTGTGCGTGTGCCTGACGCAGAGCCCGCTATACCTGATGCTAATGGCGGCGATCGCGTTGGTGCTGGTCGCGGTGCGCCCTGTACGCGGGCTGCGCGCTACCTTTGTGCCGGCGTTGGCTGCCGCGGGGTTTGCCGTGGTTTTGGCGCTGCCTGCCCTGCTGCTGGGTGCTTCCGCCACGGGCGCTATGCTCAAGATTGCACTCAAGACCTTCATTAATGTGTCGCTGGTGCTGGGCGTTTCGTGGACCCTCACGTGGAGCCGCATGTCGGCGGCGCTCAAGATGTTGCATCTACCCGACGAAGTTATCTTTACGTTTGATATGGCGCTCAAGCACATCGAGGTGCTGGGTCGCACGGCGCACAATCTGTGCGAATCGGTCATGCTACGCAGCGTTGGCCGTGCGCCTGAGGGATTTTCGCGTACCGATTCGATCGCGGGTATCATGGGCATGACGTTTATCAAGGCGATGGAATGCAGCCGCGCGATGGACGAGGCCATGCTTTGTCGTGGCTTTGCCGGTGCGTATCCGACTCCCGCGCGGAGCGGCTTTGGCTGGCGCGATGCGGTCTATGCGGCCGGCGTGGCGCTGCTGGCAGTGTTGTGCGCCGTGCTGTAGCGCGGGCGGCTGAGCCGTCGATGTGGATAGGGAAGGGCGACGTTTTGGCAAACGATACGAATGGCGTGATGGGCGCAAGCGGTGCTACTGGCGCCAAGAGCGTGCCGCTCATCGAGTTTCGCGACGTGGTGTTCTCCTATGCGGGGCATACGGTTGTCGATGGTGTGTCGCTGCAGGTCGATCGTGGTGAACTCGTTGCCCTACTCGGTCCCAACGGCTGCGGTAAGACGACGATTATGCGCCTTATCAACGGTCTTGAACTAGCGGACGCGGGTGCGTACCTGTTTGACGGGCACGTGATCGATGCGGCATATCTCAAGGATTCCGCGGCCGCTCAGCGGTTCCATCAGCGCGTGGGCTTTGTGTTCCAGAATGCCGACGCCCAGCTGTTCTGCGCTACGGTGGGCGAGGAAGTTGCTTTTGGCCCCGCGCAGATGGGGCTGCCGACAGACGAGCTCGAGCGCCGCGTCCGCGATGCCATGGAGCTGTTCCAGGTTGCCGATCTGGTCGATGCCTCGCCCTATCAGCTTTCGGGCGGGCAAAAGAAGCGCGTGGCGCTGGCTGCGATCGTGTCGATGAACCCCGATATCTTGGTGCTCGACGAGCCCACCAACGGTCTCGATGAGGACTCGTGCGACATCGTAGTCAACTTTTTGCTGGCCTACGTTGCTGCCGGTAAGACGGTTTTGATGAGTACGCACCATCAAGATTTGGTGCGCCGCCTGGAGGCCCGTGCCATCTATATCGATCGATATCACCATGTGGTCGAGGCGCCCGTGCCGTCGTATGGAACCGAAAGCGGTGCTGCGGAATAGTTGCTGCGTAGGGTATGTATGGCCGCCTGTGCGACTCTGCCGTGATGGTATAGTTATCCAGGTTTTTTATGGGGGTGGCTATGCCAAGCTGGAACATTCATATCGCTCAGACGGAGCGTTTGCTGGGGCGCACCAGTGCGCTTGCCGATAGCGTGCGTGACCGCAATGCCTTTTTGTTTGGTTGCGTGGTTCCGGACATTTTTGTGGGCTATATGGTTCCCGGCATTGCCGATCCCATCCCGTACCGCATTACGCACTTTGCCAAGCCCGAGCCTATCCCTAAGCCTCGTGAGCATGAGTTCTGGGATACCTATGTGGCACCGTTGCTTAAAAGTTCGCCCACCGGTGCGCCGGCCGCGGCGACCTCGATTATCGAGGAACGCGAGCGACTGAATCGCGTGCACTATCCCCAGCGCTACAGGGATGCCGAGCCGGTTGTCGGTCCCGGCGCCTGTGAGTTCTCGCTTGCGTCCGAAGATGTGGCGCAGTCGTTGCTCGATTTAACGCTGGGCGTCTGGTCGCATCTGGTGGCCGATACCGTATGGAATACGCGCGTGAATCAGTACCTGGAGGCGCACGGCGGCAAGCCGTGCGAGGAATTCCGCATTAAAAAGCAAGGTGACTTTGACTGGTTTGGTAAGACGCTCGGCATTGTTTCCATCCCGCGTGCGACCAATCGTCTGTATACTGCGGCGACGCGTTTTGGGCAGTATCCCATCCATAAGGAGTATGTGCTCAAGACCATCGGCGTTATGCACGAGATTGTGCGCGAAAACCCCGGTGAGCCCGATCATCCGCCATACCGCCTGCTAACTGAGGAGTTTTTCGATGCAACGTTTACCGAGGTCATCGAGCTGACCGAGGTGGGCTTTGCGACTCGCGTTGCCGCTTCTGACGTCCCCGCAGTCCCTCTGATCACTAGCTGCTAGCTGGCCGGCTTGACGGCGAACAGCTCATCCCAATCGACCAATAGCTCCCGCCGCAGGGCATCTTCGGTGGTGCGTTCCTGATCGGTCTTTGGGATGTAGGGGAGCCCTGCCTTTTTATGGATGAGTTCGGCGATGTTGTTAAAGCTCTTCGTGTCTTTGATTTGCTCATAGGTTATCTGGATAACGTCATAGCCCATGCTTGTGAGGGCGGTGGTGCGCTCGGCATCGGAGAGACTTGCGGCTTCGCCATCGTGGGCGGAGCGGCCTTGGCATTCCAAGATGACGCCCATGCTGTCGTTGTTGCTCTCGATGAGGATATCGGCGTAGCAGCAGGTTTTGTCATACAGTGAGCGCGCGGCGTCGCTGAGTGGGATGCGCACGTTGTTTGCGATGTTGATGCCCATGCCGCCCTCGTTGCGGGGGAGCGAGACAAGCATAGAGGCCTGTACTTCGAAGGGCGAGGCGGTCTGCCCCGTCATGTGCTCGGCCGCCCAGCGCAGTTGTTTAACGCCGCGCAGGCCTGCAGCCTGCTTGGCGAACGCGGCGATATCCGCCGCGCTGAGGAGCGGCGGGCGCTTCCACAAATTGGTGTCATTGCCCTTGGTGTCGACAACACGCTCCCAGCAGCAGTTGGGTGGAATGAGCTTAAGCGAAATAGCTTCATCGAGTTGTTGTTGCGTTCGCTCGCAGGGCGTAAACACTGCAAAGGAGCCGCACATCTCGTAGCAAGCCATGAGTAACTGGTTGCGTGAGACCTGCGTGGCAAGGCTGAGCAACGTAAACTCGGGCGACGTGACATCAAATCCATGTTCAGTTTGCCTAAACGACCCGGGAGGCGGCTCTTGGGTCAGGAGGTGCGATTTAAACAGGCTTCGCGACCCGGATTGTACTCGAGTGAATACAAGCCTGTGAAGCGGTGCGTGAAGCAGGTCTTTTACAACTGCATGACTTCCGAGGCCGCAACATCTGCGATCCATATTGCCAAGGCTAATGGCGGGGTAAAGCCCTAATACCTGCGGCGGGATACGGTGATAGTAAAAAGCGGATTGACCGCATAGCGTCAGGTCCATGATATCCTCCTGGTCGAAATGTGCTTTTGGACCGTGCGATGCCAGCGTCAATTCGGAAGTATGCGGCAAAATCTGAACCCTGTGAGCAGACCTGGCTTTTGAGGCCAGTTTATCAGGCATTTTGTTGCGAAAAAACGGGGTGTGCTCGGAGGTCTCAGAATTTGCCGCATACTTCCGAAAACGCGGTCGATCTGGCTCTTGCTAAAACGATTTAGCAGCGTCGGGTAAGGTGTGGTTTCGCCATCGGGCGAACACTTTTAGCGCTTGGGACTTTATTTTTGGGCCTCGAAAGGTGGATTTCGCGCTTTTGGTAAAGAAATGGGTGCGTGTTTTGCCGTGTGCCGGCATTGACACAGAAAAAGGGCCCGGAAGGCGAAGCCTTCCGGGCCCTTTGCAATGCAAACATGCTTGCAAGTACGACTTAACGCACCTGAGCGACGTAAGCGACGTTGGTCGAGGAGACCTTGTCCTCGAGCTGGACGCTCATGCGGGGATCGCCGGCGGTAGCGACGGTCAAATCGCCAGCCTCGACGTAGCCGAGCTCCTTAGCGGTCTCGATCGCCTTGACGATCGTGCCGTTGACGGTGCCCTGGGTAATCTCGGCCTGATGCGGGATAACGCCCCAGTACATGATCATCTGCTGGACGGCCCACTCGT
Organism: uncultured Collinsella sp.; assembly: GCA_958453935.1. Classification (GTDB taxonomy): domain Bacteria; phylum Actinomycetota; class Coriobacteriia; order Coriobacteriales; family Coriobacteriaceae; genus Collinsella. The sequence continues at coordinate 34,836 of CAUDZT010000005.1, forward strand.
GGCGGGAGAACGCGCAGATCGGCATGTTGGGACGGAAGTGCGAGATCAGGCGAGCGGTACGACCGGTGGTCGTCGGCACGGTGATGCACTTGGCGCCAACGGTGGTAGCCATGTTCACAGCGGACATACCCACAACGTTGTTGACGACGCGGGTGCCGTGAGCATCGGCCGGAACCTCGAGCGGAGCGTGGGCCGGGAGGTACTTCTCGGTCTCGAGAGCAATGCTGGCCTGCATCTTGACGGCCTCGACCGGGTACTTACCGGCAGCGGACTCGCCAGAGAGCATAACGGCGTCGGTGCCGTCGTAGATGGCGTTAGCAACGTCGGCAACCTCGGCGCGCGTCGGGCGCGGGTTCTGCTGCATGGAGTCGAGCATCTGCGTAGCAGTGATGACGGGCTTGTAGGCCGCGTTGCACTTGGCGATGATCTCCTTCTGGATGTGGGGAACGAGCTCGGGCTTGATCTCGATGCCCAGGTCGCCACGGGCGACCATGATGCCGTCGGAAGCCTCGAGGATCTCGTCGAAGTTCTCGACGCCCAGGGCGCACTCGATCTTCGGGAAGATTGTCACGTGCTCGCCGCCGTTCTCGCGGCAAAGCTTGCGGATGCCACGGACGGACTCGCCGTCACGGATGAAGGAAGCGGCGATGTAGTCGATGTTCTCGGTCAGGCCAAAGAGGATGTCCTGACGATCGCGCTCGGTGATGGCGGGCAGCGAGATGTTGACGTTGGGCATGTTGACGCCCTTGCGCTCGCCGATCAGGCCGTCATTCTTGACGACGCAGGTCATGTCCTGGCCGTCGACGGACTCGACCTCGAGGGCAACCAGGCCGTCATCGATCAGGATGAGGGAGCCCTTCTCGACCTCGGAGGGCAGAGCCAGGTAGTCGAGGGAGATGTGCTCAGCGGTGCCGTGGAAATCCTCGGACGTAGGCTGAGCGGTGACGACGATCTTATCGCCGGTCTTGACGGCAACCTTCTTGCCGTCGACCAGAAGGCCGGTGCGGACCTCGGGGCCCTTGGTGTCGAGCAGGATGCCGACGGGCAGACCGAGCTCCTTGGAAATACGGCGGACGCGCTCGATGCGACCGTGGTGCTCGTCGTAGGAGCCGTGCGAGAAGTTAAAACGGGCGACGTTCATGCCCGCCTTGATCATCTCGCGGATGGTCTCGTCGCTATCGCAGGCGGGACCCATGGTGCATACAATCTTAGTGCGCTTGTACATTCAGACCTCCATCTGACATCGTCTTGCGCTGATAGATAAACCATAAGAAATAAAACCGTGTTGATTATAACGAAATGCTGACCGAATACCCCATAAAATCGACCGTATGCCGAATTAGAAGTTCATTTTTTGCGGGATAAACGGTATATGAAAAAATTTACCAACCGCTCTAACCGCTGCTATCTGGGCGATATGTCAGTTTGGCGATGTGCCGAAGAAAAAACGTTTTACCAATGTTGAGCATCACACGGTCTGCACCGTTGCGTGCGGACCATATTTCCAAACCGATTGTTTTGGCTAGACGCGTCGCTTTGGGGTACCATAGCTCCACTATCAACTGCCGCTCAGCACGGCAGCCTTGATGAGCCCTTGCCCTTCTCCTGGGAATTATGATCGGGCATCAATCTGCTGAGTGGCCCGAATCCCAGGAGGGGACTCTATATGCAAAAGGAATACCTGTCCGCCGCGGCGGAGGTGCTCAGCGACCAAGGTGTCGATGAGAACCTCGGCCTGAGCAACGACGAGGCGTCTTCGCGCCTCGCCAAGACAGGCCCTAACAAGCTCGAGGAAGCTGAGAAGACGCCGCTGTGGAGGCGTTTCTTTGAACAGATGGCTGACCCTATGGTCATCATGCTGATCGTTGCCGCCGTCATCAGTGCGCTCACGGGCATGGTCAAGGGCGAGCCCGACTTTGCCGATGTTGCCATCATCATGTTCGTCGTTATCGTCAACTCGGTGCTGGGCGTGGTCCAGGAAGCCAAGAGCGAGGAGGCCCTCGAGGCCCTGCAGGAGATGAGTGCGGCGCAGTCCAAGGTGCTACGCGACGGCAAGCTCGTGCACCTGCCGAGCGCCGAGCTCGTGCCCGGCGATGTGATCATGCTCGAGGCGGGCGACTCCGTCCCGGCCGACTGCCGCGTGCTCGAGAGCGCCACGATGAAGATCGAAGAGGCCGCGCTCACCGGCGAATCCGTGCCCGTCGAGAAGCATGCCAACGTGATCGAGCTCGCCGCCGGCACCGACGACGTGCCGCTCGGCGACCGTAAGAACATGTGCTATATGGGCTCCACCGTCGTGTACGGCCGTGGTCGCGCCGTCGTGGTCGGCACCGGCATGAACACCGAGATGGGCAAGATCGCCGGCGCCCTGGCCGAGGCCAAGGAAGAGCTCACGCCGCTGCAGGTGAAGCTCGCCGAGCTCAGCCGCATCCTCACCATCATGGTGATCGTCATCTGCGTCGTCATCTTTGGCGTTGATATCATCCGCCACGGCGTGGGCAACGTTCTTACCGACCCGACTGCCCTGCTCGACACCTTTATGGTTGCCGTCTCGCTCGCCGTCGCCGCCATCCCCGAGGGCCTGGTTGCCGTCGTGACCATCGTCCTTTCGCTTGGCGTGACCAAGATGGCCAAGCGCCAGGCGATTATCCGCAAGCTCTCTGCTGTCGAGACCCTTGGCTGCACACAGACCATCTGCTCCGACAAGACCGGTACCCTTACCCAGAACAAGATGACCGTCGTCAAGCACGAGCTCGCTGCGCCCAAGGAGAAGTTCCTGGCCGGCATGGCGCTGTGCTCCGATGCTCAGTGGGACGAGGAGCTGGGCGAGGCCGTGGGTGAGCCGACTGAGTGTGCGCTCGTCAACGATGCCGGCAAGGCGGGCCTCACTGGCCTGACTGCCGAGCACCCGCGCGTGGGCGAGGCCCCGTTTGACTCGGGCCGCAAGATGATGTCCGTGGTCGTCGAGACCCTTGACGGCGAGTATGAGCAGTACACCAAGGGCGCGCCCGACGTGGTGATTGGCCTGTGTACCCATATCTACGAGGGCGATAAGGTTGTGCCGCTGACCGAGGGGCGTCGTGCCGAGCTCGTGGCGGCCAACAAGGCCATGGCCGACGAGGCCCTGCGCGTGCTGGCGCTGGCGAGCCGCACCTACACCGAGGTTCCCGCCGACTGCAGTCCCGCTGCGCTCGAGCACGACCTGGTCTTCTGCGGCCTGTCCGGCATGATTGACCCGGTCCGCCCCGAGGTCGCCGACGCCATCCGCGAGGCGCACGACGCCGGTATCCGCACCGTCATGATCACGGGCGACCACATCGACACCGCCGTGGCCATCGCCAAGCAGCTGGGCATCGTCGCCGATCGCAGCCAGGCCATCACCGGTGCCGACCTCGATCGCATGAGCGACGAGGAGCTCGACGCGCACATCGAGGATTACGGCGTGTACGCCCGCGTCCAGCCCGAGCACAAGACCCGCATCGTCGAGGCTTGGAAGTCGCGCGACCAGATCGTGGCCATGACGGGCGACGGCGTCAACGACGCTCCGTCCATCAAGCGCGCCGACATCGGCGTGGGCATGGGCATCACCGGTACCGATGTCACCAAGAACGTCGCCGACATGGTACTTGCCGATGACAACTTTGCCACCATCATCGGTGCCTGCGAAGAGGGCCGTCGCATCTACGACAACATCCGCAAGGTCATCCAGTTCCTGCTTTCGGCCAACCTTGCCGAGGTGTTCTCGGTGTTTATCGCCACGCTCATCGGCTTTACCATCTTCCAGCCGGTGCAACTGCTGTGGGTGAACCTAGTTACCGACTGCTTCCCCGCGCTCGCGTTGGGCATGGAGGATGCCGAGGGCGACATCATGAAGCGCAAGCCGCGCAACGCCAAGGACGGCGTCTTTGCCGGCAATATGGGCCTGGACTGTGTGGTCCAGGGCCTAATCATCACCGTGCTGGTGCTGGCGAGCTTCTTTGTGGGCGTGTACTTTGACATGGGCTACATCCACATCGCCGATATGATCGCCGGCAATGCCGACGAGGAAGGCGTGATGATGGCGTTCATCACGCTCAACATGGTCGAGATTTTCCACTGCTTCAATATGCGCAGCCGTCGTGCGTCGCTGTTCACCATGAAGAAGCAGAACAAGTGGCTGTGGGCTTCCGCCGCGCTGGCGCTGGTGCTGACGGTGATCGTAACCGTGCAGCCGACGCTTGCCGAGATGTTCTTTGGCCCTGTGACGCTTGAGCTCAAGGGCGTTGTTGCTGCCCTGGGCCTGGCCTTCCTGATCATCCCGCTGATGGAGATCTACAAGGCGATCATGCGCGCGGTGGAGAAAGAGTAACGTACCTGTCCGGGCCCGCCCGCCTGCGGGGTTTCCACGGGCACGTCCTCGCCGCGTTGCGGCTGCGGGATGTGCCCTTTGGAAACCCCTCTCGGGGGGCGGGCCCTGCGGTGACGTTGCTGACTTTTCTCCCGTGTGGATGATAAAGGCTGAGGGAAAGTGTGTGAGTCGGTCGAGCATTTGCTCGACCGACTCTTTTTTGTGGGAAAATACCTGCTCAGTTGTGATTTATGGTGCTGGGAGGCGCTTGTGGGCAAGGCTAAGGCTAAAGCGAAGAAAAAGACGACGGGGGCGCGGGCTAAGCGTGATCGTCGTCGGAAGCTCGCGACCGAACCCCCTGCATCTGCTGAGGAGTTGCTGGCGAGTGTACCGGGGCTTGACGCGCTGCAGGATGTTCCGGCGTTTGATGACCTGCCGGTCGATGAAGCTCAGCAGGCTGCCTTTGATGATTTCTGCGCACATGCCGAGGAGCCCGAGCAGATGCAGCTTGGCGCCGTGGTGCGCTTGGATCGCGGGTTTCCACTGGTGGCGACTGCCGACGATACCTTCCGCGCCGAGCATGCCGTGGGATTTGCCAAGTCGCGCGGTGGGGACGAGGTCCTGCTGCCTGCCGTGGGCGATCGTGTGGCGGTGCGCCGCGCTCCCGGGCACGATATGGGCGTGATTGAGTGCGTGCTGCCGCGCCGTACGAGCTTTGAGCGTTGGCGCGGCCGTGCCCGCGGAGAGCGCCAGGTGCTCTGCTCCAACGTGGATAGCGTGCTAATCGTGCAGGCGCTCGGTGCCGGCGAGGTGCTGCTCGACCGCGTGGCGCGCTCGCTGGTGTTGGCGCTCGACTGCGATGCCGAACCGGTGGTGGTACTCACCAAAGCTGACCGCTGCGATGCCGGGGAGCTCGAGCGCGATCTGGATCGCGTGCGCCGCCTGGTGGGTCCGGACGTGCGCGTGATCGTGACGTCCTCTGCCGAGGGCCGCGGCCTGGACGAGGTCCGTGCTTGCGTGCCTGTCGGGAGCTGCGCCATGATTCTGGGCGAGTCGGGTGCCGGCAAGTCGACGCTGCTCAATGCACTGCTGGGCCACGATACGTTGGCGACCGGCGGTGTGCGCGAACGCGACGACCAGGGCCGTCACACTACCGTCGCGCGCGTGATGGTGGCGCTGCCGGGCGACGCCGGCGTGATCGTCGATGCCCCGGGTCTGCGCAGCCTACCGCTCGTGGGTCACGAGCGGGGGCTGGCCCGCGCCTTCCCCGAGATTGTCGAGGCATCGCGCGCGTGCCGGTTTGGCGATTGCACGCATACCCATGAGCCGGGTTGCGCCGTTCGCGAGGCCGAGGACGCCGGGCAGATTGACAGCCTGCGTCTGGAAACGTTCCAAAACCTGGCGTCATCCATGCGCGTGAGCGCTCAAATGCTCGATCCAGATGTCCATCTGTAATTGATTTTTCCTATGACAGCCGTCTCCCAACTGTTCGGGAGACGGCTTTTTTGCTGCGGAAAAGCCTCGAAACATGCAGTTTGCTGACGTGCTGACCAAAACCTTGCCACGAGCTTGACGGGCAGGTCAGCTTTTGGTCAGCGATTGGTTTGACATCGAAAACCAAGATCGCGATTGCGCCGCTTTGCGCTCTGACCGCCCAGACAATGGTGGTACGGGCATTCGCCCGGCACTGCCATGAGAGGAGCGGCCGTGAACAAGAGCAAGCGCATCGCCATCAGTCTGGTCGCGGGCGTGCTCGCTGCGCTGCTCTGCATGGCTTACGGCTCGTCGATCCGCTCACGAGCCGAACAGGTCCAGGCTGAGACCTTGGCCAAGTACGGTGGCGATCGCGTCGAGGTATGCGTCGCGGCGCGCGATATCGATGTGGGCGAGACCCTCGATGAGACCAATGTCATAACCCAGGAATGGCTGACGAGCCTGCTGCCGCGTGACGCGGCGACCGAGCTGCGCCAGGTGCGCGGCGACGTGACGACTTCGCGTATTCCCAAAAACGCCGTGATCTGCAATGTCTACACCAAGGCCGAGAGCCACAAGCTCGAGGTGCCTAAGGGCAAGGTCGCCGTTTCGGTGGCGGTCGATGCCGAGCACTCGGTCGGCGGTGCTGCGGGCGTGGGCAGCTACGTGGATGTGTATGTGCAAAAAGACGGCGTGACCGATCGGCTGTGCGGCGCGTACGTGATCGATACCAGCGAGGATTCCGGTGCCACGCGCGAGGGCAAGATCGAATGGGTGACGCTGGCGGCTGACCCCGAAGACGTCAAGGAACTGCTGGGAGCCTCGGGCAAGGGAACGGTCAGCTTGACGATTCCCGCCACGGCGCGCGGCAAAAAGAGCGGAGGCGACGAGTGATGAAGGCGATCTGGCTTGCGTGCTGCGCGTGCGGCGATTACGGACTGTTGCAGCGGGAAGTCGAGGGCCGTGATGTGGGTGCACAGGTGCTTCGCGTGGGTGACCTGGACGGGCTGGTTTCCATGGCGCGGGCGTTTCCGTCACGCCGCGGGGCTGCCATCATCGCGGCGTCTCTGTTTGATACCGAAGATGTGCGCAAGACTGTTGCGCGCCTGACGGCCGAAGGCCGCGTGAGCCGCGTGGTCGTGTTGATAGAAGCGCTCGATCCGTCGGATATCGAGGGGCTGTTTCGCGCGGGGGCGACCGAGGTCATCGCTGCACACAGTATATGCGGCAACGGGCGCGCGGGCGAGGGAGCGGTTGATTCCGATCGGCGCATGACGATTGAGCCCGATGCTTTTGTTGATAGGGAACCCGGGGCGCCTCGCGCTACAAGAGGCCCGCGTGTTGATGATTATGGAAAAGCGGAAGCCGAGCATGGTCGGCGCCCCCGGAACCCCCTTGTACACGATGACGCTGGAGGGCCGGCGCAGCATGCTGGCGATTCCCCGGCTGTAGATATGGGATACGTGCACGGCGTGAATCTGGCGGATGAACTCGATGAAGTTGAGGGCTTTGCCGGGTGCGGCGAGTTGTCGCTGATGCAGCATGAGCAGATTGCGCAGAACGAGCCTGCCTCGCAGACCGAACAAGCTGCCATGCCGGCTTGGACGCAGCGTGTGGTTGCGGCGGGGGAGACGGGGACGCTGTCACCGACGCCCGCCCCGCCGCCTCCGATGCCGCCGGCAGACGCTGCCGCTTCGCCGCATCGAGCTCCGGTCATCTGCGCCATTTCGGGTTCGGGCGGTTGCGGCAAGTCGACGATCGTTGCCACCATGGCACACACATCGTCGCTGTTGGGCTTGCGTGCCGCCGTGCTCGACCTGGACCTGATGTTTGGAAACCTTTACGACTTGTTAGGCGTCGATGCTCCGCGCGATATGGCGGCACTTATCGAGCCGTCGGCGGCGGGCACGCTCACCGAGCCGGATATCGTAGCCACATCGATGCGCGTGGCGCCGGGCGTTACGCTCTGGGGTCCCGTCGCGGCGCCCGAGCAAGCTGAGCTCATGGCGCGTCCGGTGGAGCTACTGCTTGATGTTCTGCGTCGTGAATCCGACGTGGTATTTATCGATACCTCGGTCTTTTGGGGCGACGCCGTGGCGGCTGCGGTGGCGGCGAGCGACCGTTGCCTGGTCGTTGGCGATGCGGCGGTGTCGTCCGCGACATCGGCGTCGCGCGTCATCGAACTGGCAAGTCGAGTAGGTGTGCCGCGCACGCGCATGAGCGCCGTGTTCAACCGGTTCGGTGCGCGCGGGGCAGACGAGGACGTCGCCATGCGCTTTGAGATTGCCTGTGCGTTGAGCTCCAAGATTCGTATCGCCGATGGCGGGCAGGATCTCGCCGCGCTCATGGCGTTTGGGCGCGCTGACGAGGCGGTGGGGCAGACCAGTGCTTTTGCGACTAGCATGCGCGAGGCCACGCGCGAGATGCTCGTGGAACTGGGGTGCGCCGTCGGCCCTTGGGGCGATATGGTCGCCGACCGTGCAACGCGTACCGAACGCCCGCGTATCCGCCTTCCCTGGTTGCGCGAGGGTGATCAGCGATGAGCCTGCAAACGAGGATTAAGGCTGCCGGCGCTGCAGCGGCGGCAGCGCCTGTAGATGCGGGGCGTCGCCGCGCGGTGAAACGACGCACCAAGCGCGCCGTGATGGACCGCATGGGTTACGACGAAGTGGCGCGTATCAGCGCCTATATCGACCCGGCACTTGCCCGCTCGGAATTGCGTCCTGCGGTGGAGGCGGCGCTCAATGTTGAGGAGCCGACCGATCTCGCGACGCCCGAGCGCGAAACCATCATCGACGAGATTTTGGATGACGTGGTGGGCTTGGGGCCGTTGCAGCCGCTCATCGAGGACGACACCGTTACCGAGATCATGATCAACGGCTGCCGCTCGGCTTTCTTTGAACGCGGCGGCGTCTTGTACCCCATCGAGCATGCGTTTGAGGATGATGAGCAGATCCGTGTGCTTATCGACCGCATTATCTCGCCACTTGGCCGCCGTATCGACGAGCGCAGCCCCATCGTCAACGCCCGCCTCAAAACGGGCTATCGCGTCAACGCGGTGATTCCGCCTGTGGCGATTGACGGACCGATTCTCACCATCCGAAAGTTCTCGGACCGTATCTGCTCGCTGGACGAGCTCGTGGGGTTGGGATCGCTGCCGCTTTGGTATGCGCAGCTGCTGTCGTGTGCGGTGTCGCTGCGACAGGACCTGGCGGTTGCGGGAGGCACGGGATCTGGTAAGACCACCCTGCTCAACGCGTTGTCATGTGAGATTTCCACCGGCGAGCGCATCGTGACGATCGAGGACTCTGCCGAGCTCAAGTTTGCGCATCATCCGCACGTGGTGCGCTTAGAGGCGCGCGAGGCTTCAATTGAGGGCGAGGGCGCGGTGACGATCCGCGACCTGGTAACTAATGCCCTACGCATGCGCCCCGACCGCATCGTGGTGGGCGAGGTGCGCGGTGCCGAGTGCTGCGACATGTTGCAGGCCATGAACACGGGCCACGACGGGTCGCTCACCACACTTCATGCGGGTTCAGAACAGGAGACCGTGGTGCGTCTGACGTTGCTTGCACGTTATGGCATCGATCTGCCGAGCGAGCTCATCGAGGAGCAGATTGCCATGGCGCTCGACGGCATCGTGATGTCCGAGCGCCACGCCGATGGCAGGCGTTTCGTCTCCTCGTATTCGGGGGTGCGACGCGCCGCATCGGGTGGCGTAGAGCTCGAGCGCTATGTGACGTTCGATGCCGCCGAGCGCACCTGGACGCTTGACCGCGAGCCGCCGTTTATCGCAGAAGGCCTGCGGTCGGGGACGCTCACACAAGAGGAGGTGGACGAATGGAGATCACTGTGCCCCTCGTCGTAGGGGGCTTGGCAGGGCTTTCTGTCGCGACGGCGTGCGGAGTGGAACCTCGTGTGCCGCAGGTACCGCCGGCGGAGCTGGCACGTCAGGCGCTCGAGACGGTGGCAGAGAAGCTGCCGCGTGAGCTGGTGGAAAACGATCTGCTGAAAAAGATCGCCCGTTCGTGGGCATCGCTGGCTCCGGCGCATCGCCTTGGCCTCGTGATCGAAGATGCTTCGGGACGTTTGGCGTTTCTGCTGCTATCGAGCGGTGTCTGCTGCGTTTTACTAACGATGGTGTCGTTATCGCCCCTCGGATTTGCCTCGGGACTTGTTGCTCCGTTTGCCGTTGGTGCTGCTTGGGATGGCTTTGAGAGCCGGCGCGAGCAACACGATGCAGAAGAGGCAATGCCCGAGGCGTTTACCGCACTTTCCATGTCGCTTGCCTCGGGACATTCGCTGGCCCAGGGCATGCGCTTTGTGGGCGCTCATGCGCAAGAGCCAGTGCATACCGAGTTTTTGCGGGTGGCGGCGGCGATCGATTGCGGCATCTCGGCGACCGACGCGCTCGATGACTTGCTCGTGCGTATCGACGCCCCCGGTCTTTCGCTTGTGACCTTGGCGCTTAAGGTGTCTCAGCGCACCGGCGCTCCGCTTGCCGACTTACTGTCCGAGGCGTCGAGCATGGTGGGGGAGCGCATCGAGCTCAAGCGCCACCTGGATGTTAAGACGTCGCAGGCTCGCATGTCTGCGCATATGGTCGCGGCGATGCCGGCGGGCATGTGCGCGGTGTTGGCGCTGCTTTCGGCAGATTTTCGTCGCGGTCTTGCGACGCCCGCCGGCGCGGGCGCTGTGGTGTTGGGTCTTGCCCTCAACGCCGTTGCCCTGGTGGTTATCCGGCGCATTATGCGGGTGGAGCTATGAGCGCCCCGGTTGCAGTTGCGGCTTGCCTGTGCGCCCTGAGTGTATTTGTCGCGACGGGTTTGGATCGGGCGGATGCACGCAAGATCGCAGGGGCCTGCAAGCGCGAGGCGGTGCTGGTCGCTGCCGCGGGTCGCTCGGTGGTCGATGCTCTGACCGCGCGAGTGAAGGGCGCGGTTGGAGCGGGCGGCCCGGCGCGAGTGTCGCTCGGCGAAGTTTCCGAGATGATCGATGTTGTGCGCTTGGGTCTTTCGGCCGGTCTTTCGTTTGATGCGGCGCTTGAGATTTTCTGCGCCAACCGCCGGTCAGTGCTGGCTCTTCGCCTTGAGCGCGCCTGCATGGCGTGGCAGGTGGGCGTGGGCACGCGTGAGGACGAGTTGTTGGCCGCCGCGCGCGACCTGGACGTGCGAGCGCTCGAGACCTTTGCCATCACGGTGGGGCAGGCGCTCGCCCTGGGTGCCCCACTTGCCGAGACGCTGGCCGCTCAAAGTCGCGAGATCCGTGCGGCTCATCGCGCCGCGGTCGAGCGCGAGATCGAGCGTGCGCCCGTCAAGCTGCTGATTCCCACCGGCACGCTCATCTTGCCGGCGTTGCTTCTGTCCATATTGGGCCCGCTGCTGGGAGCAGGCGGGATGATGTAGGGAGGAATACATGAACACGATGACTGACACTGCTGGCAAGGTGCAGGGCTGGGCGTTTTGCCGGGCGGCACATGTTCGTCAGCGCGCCAAGGAACTATTGCAGGAGGAGAGTGCGCAGGGTACCACCGAGTATGCCATCTTGGTCGGCGTGCTCGTGGTGATCGCGATTATCGCCATCGTCGCATTTAAGGGCAAGGTCCAAGATCTATGGAACGCTATCAGCGAGGGCATCAACAGCCTGTAGAGGGCGAGCGCCCCGTCGGGGTGCTGCTGGTGTTTGCTTGCCTGACCGTGGCGATAGCGGCGGTGCTTTGGGGGCTTAACGCCGCGCGGCAGCAGCGTCCTGGGACCGCCTCCGATTTGGGCTCAGATTCGGCGGTGGCGTCTCAAAAAGATGAGATGCGAGATGCGGACGATTCGGATGTCGCTGTCACGGCGCAAACCTTTCTGCGGACGCTCGACAAGCGGTCTGGCACTGCGACGGATTCGCCTGGGGGCAACGCGATTGTGGTCCGGCTTGCATGGTCCGAGGACCGACCGATGACCGAAGCGGCGGCGGATATGCTGCGTGCCTATCGCGAGGTACCCACGGCGCAACTTGCTCTGAGCGGCTATCTCGACATCAAGGGAAACGTGTGGGGCGCCATCGTGCGCGACGAACGCGGCTGGGTCGATATGGTGACAATTGCCGCGGATGCTGGCGATGCTTCGTGTCGTCTGCGCGCCGTGCGCCTGAGCCCGCAGGCAACGGACTCAAAGGAGGGATCGTGAAATGCATGATGTCCTGCGTGAGGAATCTGCCCAGGCGACGGTCGAATACGCCATCGTCACGGTGGCGCTGTTATCGATCGTGCTGGCGATCGCGGGACTTTGGCGTGCCGGCACCGATGGGCGCTTGGCGGCGCTGGTTGAGCGGGCGGCATCCCATGGCGTTGCCTCGACGTCGGTTATCGACGCCGCTGCGGCCGCTAAGGACATCGCGTTGTATTGATGCCGCGCGCGAGGACCGGGCGCAGTCTACGGTCGAGGCCGCTTTTTTGCTGCCGACGTTTCTGACACTCATCCTTCTCGCGCTGCAACCGGTGTGCCTGCTCTATACGCGCGCGGTCATGGAGTCTGCCGCCGCCGAGACCGCGCGGCTCATGACCACGACGACGGCGGAGGACGACGATCTTAAGGAGTTCACCCGCCGCCGACTTGCCGCAGTGCCCAACGTTTCGATCTTTCATGCCGGCGGGCCGTTGTCGTGGGATATCGAGCTTGGCCGGGCCGGTGCGGGTGGCGTCTCGTCCGTGTCCGTTTCCGGCGAGGTCAAGCCGTTGCCTGTGATCGGTGCGTTTGCGCAGGCTATGGGTGGTACCGCCGAGGGCGGCTACGTTGAGCTCAAGGTCGATGTCTCGTATCAATCGCGTCCCGAATGGCTGGAGGGAGATTATGATTCGTGGATTGCTGCATGGGATTAGGCGCTGCCTGTTGCGGGTGACGCAAGGGTTTGCGGCCCGCCGTCGACCAGGCGCTCTCCGCAAACGAGGCGGCTTTATGGGTCGAGCCGGTATCGACCTGTTTATCGAAGACGGTGCCTACACCACGCTCTCCTCTGCGGTGGTCATCCTAGTGGTGCTCACATTGTTGTTTTCGTCGACCGCGGCGATATGGAGCATGTCGCGTGCCGGGGATACCCAGGTGGCGGCTGATAGCGGCGCGCTGGCGGGTGCCAACGTAGTGTCGTCCTATCACACGGCTGCCACGGTGGTTGATGCGAGCATCTTGAGTCTGGGGCTGGCGGGGTTTGCCACGATCGGGACGGGCCTGGTCGCCATCCTCATCCCGGGTGCCGAGCCGGTTGCCGGCAATATGGTCGACACCGGGATTGAGATCATTAAAACGCGCAACAAGTTTGCCAAAAGCGCATCGGAAGGCTTACAGAAAATCGAGACGGCCCTGCCGTATCTGATCGCCGCGCGTGCCACGCAGGCGGTGTCGGCGCAGGATACCGATAGTGTGACCTATACCGGTACGGCGCTTGCCGTGCCCAGGACATCCGAGTCTGACTTCGCTGCGCTCAAAGGATCAGAGATCTCGACCGATACCATTAAAGACACATCAGATGATTTAGAGGGTGCGGCCGAGGAGCTGCGGAAGGCTTCTGAGGACACGGCGAAGGCTAAAGAGCGTGCTTGGCTGGTGGATTGTGGTGGGTCTGACAAGGGCTCGGTCGGCAGCTGTTCTTGCATGTGGGAGCGTGCGAAAAGCCTAACGGATCTCTCCGGTGTTCAAAATCCGCATTACTCATCGAGCGTTACGTGGGAGCCCCAAGTTGCCCTTGATCGCGCGAAGGACTACTACCATTGGCGTCTGACAAATGAGAAGCCCCACGGCTCGAGTGTCGAGATGAAGGCAGAGTCTGCGGCGCGTAAGGCGTTTTATACCTATGCGAGCGCGGAGGTCGATCGGGCATATATAACCGAGAACGGAGACAGGGTCTCCTCCTATATTCCGCTGCTGCCGCGCAACTCTGATGAGGTTCGGGCGACGGAACTCTATACCGATGCGGTGTGGCCGACTAGCGTGAACGATGACAAGGCGTATCTGCATTACGGGACGACCTGCCCTAACTATAAGAAAGGGACGCCGAGCGGATTTGCTTCGGTTGCCGATTACGATGGACAGGATAAATGCAGCAAATGCCATTTTGGCGTTTTGTCGCTTGGTGCCGTTGCGGCGCCTTCAACCTCTATCGAAAACGGCTTCGAGTATCACTTTGACAAGTTTAAAGACGCCCTGGAGGACTACGTCGACTGTCGCAACAAGGAGCTCGAGCTCGAGCGTCAGACCGAGGACGAAGCCGACCGTGCGGGCAATGCGTTTGACCAGGCCATTAAAGCGCTTTCGGGCGAGCGTCCGCGTATCGCTCCGCCCGGTCGCAACGGCGTGGTTGCCTTTGCGGTTTCGGGTGCCATCTCGAGCCCCGATGAACTCAACTCTTCGTTTAACACGGCAGTCAGGCTTGGCGATCGCGGTGCCATCTCTGCCGCGGTGCTGGCGCCCGATGAGGCGACGGCGCAAAACAACGTGCTTTCGCGATTTTTCTCGACATTGAAGGAACGCTCGGGTGGCGTTGCCGGCGTACTCGATGGCGTCATGGATGTCTGGGGACGGCTGCTTGTGGGATACGGAGACATCCAAGGTTCGGCCGACGAACTTATGGACGAGATGATTAAAGGCCTAGGAGGGGGCAGCGGCGCGTTGGGCTCCATTGCATCGTGGCTCGGCGATACCGTTTCGGCGTCCGTGGCGGCGCTGGGTTTGGAACCGTGCGACTTGCGCCTGCGAAAGCCGGTGCTGACCGATTCCGCCAACGTCATTAAGAGCCCGGGGTCTGACATTGCTGGTCTCTCTCAAGCGCAAGACAGGCTGCGAAGTATTCCGTTGGGCGTGACCGATCCCAAGGCGCTTTGCGAGGCGTTGGAATATCAAGTCGAACGCACCATCAGCGGTGCGGTGTTCACGCTTGCGGAGATTCCTCTGCCCGGCGGCAGCTCCATCCCACTCACCGTCGATGTCGCCACGCTGGTTGGCGCTCTGGGCGGTGGGTCGTAATGAGTATCCGCATGCGTCTGCGCGAGGAGCGCGCCCAAGCGACGGTGGAGATGGCAGTGGTTGCGCCCGTTTTGCTGGTGCTGGCACTCATCGTGTACAACGTCATGATCTATGCCAGCGCTGTCGCGCGCTTCGACCGCGTGGTGCC